>JAITRN010000012.1 GCA_031288355.1 Candidatus Opitulatrix roisinitermitis
GTTCAATATTCTTCTCATTTAGGATTGGTTTTTGCCAGTGTTTCAGATTATATGACTCAGCATGTCACGCTATTAGACAGTTTCAGACAAAATTTTTGGAACTGGCAAAAACCAATTCCTGAATTTGTGCCAAATCTGGGCGGAGGGCAAAATGCCTTTAATTATACCTATCACGGATTATTTAACCCTTTATTTATTCCTTTTTATTTTTTGCCTTTTATAAATGCATATAGTTATTTAATTATTTGCAATACTCTAATTCTATTAGTGAGTTTATTTTTAACATATTTTTGGCTAAAACGCCGATTCTCTACATCTATTACAACACTTGGAACCATAGCAGCAATTTTTGCAACACCTCTTTTTAGTCAAATGCATGGAAATTTTATGTTCACCAGCTATTTGCCATTTTTATTATTAGCTTTAATAAGTGTTGATAAAATAACTCAATCCGCAAAAAATATAATCACTAAAAACGCAATTAACAAAAACTCTTTAAAAATTAATAAAAGCTTTTTAAAAAATTCTCTAAAAAATTGTTTACCTTTCATAAATTTATCTCTAATAATATCCGTGACATTAATTGGTTTAGTATCTTTTTATTTTTTGCCAGCGTGCTTAATAATAATTATTATATACACAATATATAATTTGACAGAAAAAAACGCATATCTAAAGAAGAGAGCTAATAAAGCGCCGTTAAAAATTACTTCTAAAGCTGTTGCTAAAATTGTTTTTAAAATTATCTTTAATATAATCTTAGGAATAGCTCTAACTGCTTTTATACTCTTGCCAACCTTTTACGCAATTTTACAAAATTCCCAGAACCGCCAAATGCAATTTAATTTAACTCGAGCCTTAACACCGGATTTTTTACTTTACAATTTGCCGCAAATAAATAATTTATTTAGTTTTGTCAATGCTAATAATTCTTTTATAAGCTTTTCTTTTATAAGTCTTTTAATAATTTTATTAAATGTTTTCACCAAAAAAAGATCTAATATATTTCTTTTATTCTCGTTTATAATATTAATTACATTACCCATATTTAGATTGACTTTCAATTTAGGCGCCAATTATCAGACAAAATCGCTTATACCTCTTTTGCCTATTTTTGCTTTACTTATAGCATGTACATTTAAATGGTTGTCAGGCAAAATTCCAAATCTAGCCTATAGCTTTTTAGCTATTATAACCATTTTATCTATAATCTGCCCAACTCTTATTTCTAATATACCAATCACTAATTCTGCAGCAGGCAATTCAGTGATTAGCAATTCTGCAATATCTGATTTTTCTCTATCTAACTCTTCAATAAAATATATGTCCCAAGAAAAAACCAATCTCAACAATACTATGCTTGAAAATGTTGAAAAATATTTAAATAGCGACAACTCAGTTTTTCGTTCTGCTATTGACCAAAATGCTGCCCAAAATAATAAAACTTCCGCCACTTATGATTTAACAGATTTTTCTAGTAATGTTAACCCAAAATTATATCGTGATTCAATATATTTGTCTACCAATAATCCCTTATGGCAAAAATATCATAATAAAACACTGTGGTCAAATATAAATAATATTGCTCCTTGGGTTGTGCAAAACACTAATTCTGTTTTTGCTAACACTCTTTTAGGAGTAAAATATATTTTTAATGAAAATTCTGTGAATATTAATAAAAATGCTTTCTCACTAGGTTACGCCAGCAATAATTTATTTTCTAATATAGACACTTATAACGACATAGAACAAAAAGCTATATTAACACAAGGTATAGCACTAGACAGCCAACAAGCAAACAATTACCAAAAATCCCAAAATCCCCAAATTGATAATTTCAAACAAATTGATCTATCAAATTTATTTAACAAATTTCCTAAACAAAACAATTCATATAATATTGAACAAAATCAATCCTTTGAATATAAATTGCCTGAAAAAATATATAATAAACTACTTTTTATCAAAATTTCATTAAATGAAGATACTATTAAACAATTTATGTCTAAGTCTGATAATTTTGCTGAAATACATAAAGAAATTGCTATAAATGGCATAAAAAATAGCTTTTGGATAAATTCCTCTTATCAAACTCCAAATTACGAATTCTTCTATACTCTTTCACCTAACGATATTTCCCAGAATAATTCTTCAACAGAAATAGGGGCAAAAGAACAAAATAATTTAGAAACTCTAAAAATAGATATTTCAAAATGGCAATGGGCTATAAAAAGCATTGAAGCTTTTACTATGCCAATATCCGATTTAAGCAATGCCGCAAAAAACTTTGACCAAATGAACGTGAAAACTTTTAACTCACAAGGACTCACTGGAGATATAAATATAACTCATCCAAATTCGGTTTTAACTTTTTCAATAGGCTATGATTCAGGATTTTCATTAAAAGTAGACAATGAATATAAGCCAATATTTCAAACTAATGGCGGAACTATTGGAGCCAACATTGAACAAGGCAATCACAAAATAGAACTTTTATATCAAGCTCCTTTTTATATATGCGGAACTATTATTAGCTTAATAACTCTAATATTAATTATCGGCAGTGTTATAATAAAAAAGCAAGTTTACAACAAAATTTAAAAAATTAGGAAAAAACAATTTTTAAATATAAACTAGTTAATAGTGAATGCTGCTAAAAAACAATGCTATTAAAAAACATGTTTTTTAGTGGTAGTGATACAAAAAAACTACGGGAGAATACTTATGAGTTCAAAATGTCAAATATGCCAAAAAAAGGCAGTTTATGGCAATAATGTATCACATTCTCATGTCAAAACACGCCGTAGATGGAACCCCAATATTCAAACAATTCATATAACAACTAGCGGGAATAGAAAAAAAATGAATGTTTGCACATCTTGTATCAAAGCAGGAAAGGTTGAATAATGCCATATGCAATAATTGAAGTAGGTGGACATCAAGAAAAAGTTGAAAAAGGTTCTATTATAGTAACTAACCGCTTAGACCAGCCAAAAGACTCTAAAATCAATTTTCAATGCAAACTTTTTGTTGACGATAAAGGCCCTATTTTTGATCCTAAAAAACTCAGCTTGCTAAATATAACTGCTAAAGTTTTAGCTGATGATGAAAAAGGCCCTAAAATTAACATTATGAAATATAAAAATAAAACTAGATATCATAAAAGAATGGGTCATAGACAAAAATTAACTCGTTTAGAAATCACCAGTTTAGGCAATTTGTCAACTACAAAAAAACCAGAAATAAAAACCTCAAAAATCTCAGAAAAACCAAAAGTTAAAAAAGAAGAGCCAAAGGTTAAAAAAGAAGAGGTTAAAGAAGTAAGCAAAAAATCAACGACAACAAAAAACAGCAAAAGGGGAGAAACTAAATAATGGCACATAAAAAAGCTGGTAGCTCATCCAGAAACGGTCGCGATTCTAATGCTCAAAGACTAGGTGTGAAAAGATTTGGCGGTCAAATAGTTAACGCCGGAGAAATTTTAGTTCGTCAAAGAGGCACAAAATTTCATCCTGGAAAAAATGTTGGAGTAGGCAAAGACGATACATTATTTGCTTTAAAAACCGGTGAGGTAGCTTTTGCTAATCGCCGAGACAGAAAAACTGTTGACATTATTCATCAATAAGATATTTATCAATAATATTATTCATTAAAATTAACTTCTAAAACTCTAGCAAAACGCCCTAAGAAAGTGGCCATTTGAGTTCTGGTTACTTGCCGTTTAGATATATAAACCGAATTGCCAGCTTTTTTGCATTCTGGAAAAGGCTTACCTTTATCCGAACAAGCATAACCTGTGGTTATGCCTTTTTTAATTAACCAAGCAACAGGCTTTCTCTCCTCGCCAGTTATTTTATCATCAAATCTAGCTAATAATTGATTTATTTCTGCCTCCGATAAATTTGGCTCTTGAGCGTATCTATGCATAAATAGCGCCATTTGTCCGCGAGTGACTATTCTATGAGGAATATAAACTTTGTCACCCTTTTTGGCGCAAGTGGAATCTGGTTTGCCCTTAGCTGTACAAGTATATCCCGCTGTCACGCCAATGGAAGAAAGCCAATTTATAGAAACTCTTTGAGACGAATCAATCACTTTATTCAAGTCTTTAAAATCTAAGACTGAACCCTGAACAGGCAAATTGCCGGCCAAACGATGGAAAAACAGCGCCATATGCAAGCGGCTAGTGCCTCTTTGGCCCATATAAACTTTATCGGTTTGGCTAGAACAAGAAACACTTGGCTTTCCTTTGCCCTCGCAGTTATAACCCATAACTATTCCATGCATAGCCAGCCAATACACTCCATCAGCTAATTCAGGGCCTGCTGTATTCATATCTTTCAAAGCAAAACTTAAAGGTTGATTTGGTAAATATAAGTGCAAATTATGTTTTTGCTCAGACCGAGCTGTTTTATCTAATAAAGGTTTGGAATTTACAATTGGTGTGACAGTGGTATAAAACCCTCCAGCAAATAAATTGTCAAACTGATATGATTGGGTGTTGGAAGGAACTGTTGCTTCGCTAAATTTGCCGTCAACAACATTAAATAATTTAACAAGATAACCAGTCACTCCTGTGGTAGTCAAATTAGTCCATTCTATTTGAGCAGAATTTTCTGCACTAATAGAAATATTTTTAGCTGGAAAAAGTTTAACATTGTCAACATATTTGTCTGTTGAAGCAACAGCATAAATTGTTGAATTGGCATTTATAACACTGCCTGCATAATTTTCTGCACTAACCCTGACGGAAAAAATTCCAACTTTGCCATCAGACGTGAAAAGACCATAACCGCCAGAGTCATAAACAATTTTTCCTCCGCCAGAAACTGACCAATTAACTATATCACTTATTTCAATTTGTTTTCCTAAAGTGTTTATCACAAACGCTCTCAATTTAACAATTTTGCCAGATTGGGCTAAAATTGTGGAACTTTCTGAAATAACAAACGCTTGCAAAACCTGTGGAACCAAAATTTGAACAGTAAAATTATCTGTTTTGGTTATACAATCTATGTCAGCTGGCCCGCAAGAAGTCACCACAACTTTTCCTCCTTGATTAACATATTTAACCTTAACTGTCACAGACATATTATAAACACCTGGCATTTCGGCAGCTGACAATGTAGCAACACCGCCATAAGCGCCAGGGCGCAAAAAGCCTCCATTACTACTATTAGAATCAGTTATATATTGCCCGAAATCTCCTAAATTATTGCCTAAATTATCTAAACCAATTACGGGAATTTTTTTCTGCGTACCCGCCACAATTGAAAAATCTGCCACTTGTATAGAATCCAGACGAGCGCCAGGCAAAGGAGCAGAATAATTTAGTATTACAGAATTATTTGTGGCAACTTCTCCAACTAAATTATAAATTTTTAATTTAGCATTTACGCCTGCTGGATAAGGCGGTGTCACAATATTGAGTGTTGTGGAATTTGCCACATCAAAACTAGCCTCTTTGCAATCGCCCTCATTAGCGCAAACTTCCACTTTGCTAACATTAGAAACTGCTCCAAACGAAAATTTATCTCCAAAAACAATTATAGGCGAGCCTTGAGTTCCTGAAACTGCTGGATTTATTGAATTCAAAATATTTTCTGAAACATATGTCAAAACAAAGGGTTCTGAATCGCCATAGTCCTCACTTAGCAAAACTAAACTTACAACAACCCCCGCTGTTTGAGAAAAGTCTAAATTAAGCTCATCAGACATTGGAAATATTAAATCAGCTTTTGTTCCATTATCGCGAACATTAGATAAATAAAGTTTTGAATCACCTTGAGAGGGAAAAGTTTTCCCAGCAATCTTTATTTGCCCTGCTTTATTTCCTTGGGCATCTAAATTAAATCCTTTAACTTGCAAAATGCGATTATGCACTTTTGAAATATATAATGAACCAGATGTTTTATTATCAATTGTTGTTATATAAGGCACAACAGTGGTCGGCGGATGACTTTGACCGCTGACAATTTGCTGAATAATGGTTTCTGAGCGAAAAGCCGAAGTTTCAGCTGGCTTGCGCAAACAAACATAACCAGCATGATCAATGCTGATATTTTGGCCATTAATCACATTTTGATAAACTGAAATATCTGTCGGACAGCTTGCAGATGTTGACTCCGCCCATTGCAAAGAAGCTTTAGCGCTAATAGTTGTAAATTCCGTCACAAACTGAGGGTTATTTACTGTATAATCAGCTGATCCAGGAGGCGCTTGACGCAAAGGAACTCCTAATTCCACAGAAGCCGAAGGGTCTGACCCTTCGCTGCCGCACATTACATAATATAAAATGGGAGCCACACTGCCGCTAGAAATTGGCAAACCATATTTTGACAAAGACACAGTTGCTAAATTATTAACAAACCCCGGACTCTCTTGTGATGCACAAACTGCTTTAAATTGAGCTGATGATAAAGAACTTTGGGAAAAGAAATAAGAAGCCGACGGATCTAGACCAACAAGAGTTTCATTAGGATAATTTATTTGAACAGAAGTCGGCACATTCATAGCATATCGGGCCACAAATATTGTATTTTTAGAAATAGTATATTGTGTTCCTGGCTGCCAGCTTTGAGCGCAATTAGTTCCCTCCACGCACCACATAGTAAATAAAGAACCTGCTGGCGGAGAAAAATTCAAACTAACTGGAGTTATAAAATCAGTGACCCCTCCCGGCAATCTTCTTTGAACCTGAGAACCCTGCCCCGCTCCAGGCTTAAATATAATATCAAAATAAATAATAGCGTTTTGCAAATATACAGGCGCATTGCCATTTTGCCCGCCAATATCAACTGGATCCACTTGAGAATTAAAATTAGCTGGAGGAGGGCTTGACACAGAACCAAAACCACCTAAAACTGGCAACCAATGATTATTATCTGCATTTGGCTGCATATGCCATACAACAGCCGAAAAATGAGCATTATCTTTTTTAGATGAATTTGAATTCCAAAATCCACTAGCGTCAAAAACTTGATTTATAGTTATATTTAAACCATTAACTCCATCTTTTTGAGCTGTGGAGTCTGTAGCAGTTATTGGACTACCGTTAACAAAGACTTTTTCCCAAGCATAATTATTTGCCAACACTAGAACACCATTTTTCCCTGAAACAGAGCCTACAATTCTAGCAGCATTTCCTTGAGTGGCAGAAACAATATTGTCATTTAAGCTAACAGAATTTGAGATTTTAACTTCAGAATTTCCTTGTGACATATCGGCCACACCAAGAATACCGCCGGCATAAAAACCCTCGCCTGTGGCAGAAACCGATCCAACAGAATATGCTCCGTTGATAGACAAACCTTTTGCAACAAATCTAGCAATGCCAACAATGCCGCCAACATATTGAACACCTGTGATAGATCCAGAAAAATAAGAATCAACAATTGACAAAACGTCATTACTTGCCAAAGCCACTAGCCCGCCAACATAATTTTTCCCATATACAGCACTTGTGGAATAAGACTTTGTAATGTTTCCAGATTGACTATTTCCAACTAATCCGCCAGTATAATTTTGGCCTTGAATGCGCAAAGAAGTGGAAGAATTAGAAATATTAGACGCTGTCATAATACCAACAAGCCCTGCTGTTTCTCGGTTTGCCGCGTCACAAAAAGTTGTACAACCTTCTATTCCGCCTAATTCTTTAGAGGCATTAATTATATAAATATTACTTATATTAGCGTATTCAACATTGCTAGCCAAACCACCTGTTAAATAAGTTTTATTTTTTAAATTAATATTTTCTAAGCTAATATTTTTTATAACTGCTGCAGCTGAATTTGTGCCTTGAACAAACCCGAAAAGCCCCATTGGAATATTCGTATTAGAAGCAGCATAATCTACATTATTAGCTGATAAATTGGAAATTTTAGCACCTTGACCATCAAAATTGGCTCTGAAAGGACTAGCATTATTGCCAATAGCTTGCCAACCAGAAGCTGTTATTTGCGGATTGGAATTTGACAAGGATATATTATATAGACTTCGCCAATTTGTTTCACTAGCGCTTGGAGATGTTTCATTATGAATATAAGGCCCCCAATTTGCTAAATCAACATTAGCGGTCAATTTATAATAAATATTTGAAGTATTATAAATTTGTCCACGAGAATCATTAACTAAACAGGCTAATTGAGCCAATTGCAAGCCGTTAGATATTTGATAAGCAGTGCTCCAAGCTTTTCCATTACCTGCAAAAAATGGAGCTATATTTAAATAAGCTGGCGGAGTTTTATCCTGCTTAATTTGTTTACCTTGAGCTAGTTTTTCCGGCAAAACAGCCATTAATCCATTAGCGAAAATCCAAGGTGAAGACCAAGCAGTCCAATTAGCGTCATCTGTTCTAGAAAACCAATTTCTGGAACTATTTGTCAGCTCCTGATAACTAATATTAGCGCCATTATTTCCATTAGAAGTTAAATCTGTTGTAAATTGGCCATTGATGACTGATCCTCCACAAAGATTTTCATAAGAAGTTCCCAGTTTGTCCCAAGCAAAATTATTAGACAAAGTTCCGCCATTGCTAATTCTGTAAATTTTGCCTGGCGCCCCCTTAATAAATTTTGCTAAAACTGCTGAATTAGAAATAGCTAAAGAGCCATTATTTAGTGCAATACCAGCAGTATTTCCATTAGACAATATGGCTCCTGTAAAATAAACATTTTTTAAAACACCATTATTGCTTTTGCCAACAATTCCGCCTGTCGCAGTATTTGTGCCAGCAGCAGAATTTATAACGTCTCCATTAAAATACGAATTACTTATTTGGGAATCAGTTAATACACCAACAAAACCTCCAACCGAATCAGGCGTCGAAGCCTTCACTGCTCCTTTGACCCAAGTTGAAGAAATATCGGTATTAAATATTTGCGCCCCTAAAGCGCCTACCCAAGTATATGTTCCAGAAACATTACTTGATATATTAACATTTTCCAAAGCAATATTTTTCAAAGCAATTTTAGCTAAACTAGTGTCTCCAACATATCCGAATAAGCCGCCTGTTACACTATTATTGCGGTTTATAGTCAAATTCGAGATTAAATAATTATCGCCGTTATAATTTGAAAGAAAACGTTTAGTCATATTACCAATAGGCAGCCATCCGCCAGCAATAACAGCCGAATTGCCGTCAGGATCTGCCCAAGTGTCAGAATAATCTGACAAATCTATATCTGTTGTTTGTTTATAATAGACATCTGGAGAATTATAAGTTGTTATACCATCACGCACTAAACAAGTTAATTCAGCTAAATCTTCTTTAGCAGAAATTTGATAAGGTGAAGCCTGATTGCCATATCCTTGAAAATATGGTCTATTAGTTATGTGTTGCGGATAATCTGAACTTTGGCCAGACGCATCTGGTGCAGAAACCAATTTAGCTATTTTGCCTGTGGCTGTTGCCCAAATTGCGGAATCCCAGGCTTGCCAAGTACTGGCTATATCTGTGCCAAAAAAGTTTGTGTTTAGCAATTGATAAGACGAAACATCTTGACCATTAGGCTTAGTATCGGCCTTGTCAGACGAAAAAAGCCCAGAAATAGTATGTTGTCCGCAAACCTCTAGATCAGTTGTTCCCATGCCAACAAAAGCATAATTTTTAGATAACACAACATAAGATGACGAGCCAATAATTCTATGAACATTAGCCATTTTGGAAGAGTCAACTTTTATAGCTGGATTTAAAGCAGCACTATTAGTGATAGTAAATTGATTAGCCTTTCCAGCTATTCCTCCGGCATAAGGTTTAGGCACACTGCCCGAAATAATAATTTCGCTAGTGCTATAAACTCTAATAATGTCATTGACAGTCTTTTGATTATATGTTGTGGTATTACCAATAACGCCGCCAACGCTGTCTGTTCCAGAAACGCTACCTTTAGTGTAAGAATCAGAAATATTGAAAAACATATCATTTGCAATCATTGAATCAGCTTTGCTAGCCGCTCCGACTAAACCGCCGACATTGTCGCTTTCTGAAAGAACCACTGCATCAGAATAGGTTTTTGTTATAACAGATTTATCATCAGCAAGCTGCCCATAAGCTGTTCCAACAACGCCGCCAACTGCTTTAGCATTTTCACCATAAACATCTAAGACTTTGCAAGCTGCTGAAAAACAACCTTTAACAGAGCCTTTAACATAAACATTAGAAATATTTATATTTCTTCCAAAATAAATTAATCCGCCAGCTCCAGAAGAACTCTCAATAGAGATATTTTCTAAACCAAGATTTTCAAAAAAACCGCCTTTATCAGTGCCAGCATTTGCTCCAGAGACGTATCCGAAAAGACCAGCTGCATTAGTTGTATTTGGCAAAACTGTTTTCCGAGAAATTGTTAAATAAGATATTTTTTTGCCATTACCATCAAAATTCGCTAAAAACGGATTGTTTTTTGTCCCTATAGGAATCCAGCCTGTTTGAGTATCTTGCAAAGCCTGAGCTTGGCTAACATCAGAATAAATTGTTTTCCAATTTTTTTCCATTTGTGAAGCCGGATTTTGAGATTGCCAAGAACCCCATTCAGACAAATTAATTGCAGATATGCTATCGCCAATTTTATATACAATATTTTTGCTATTATAATAAGTTTGCCCAGCATTAACTAAACAACCCAATACAGCCAAGTCCTTTGCCGAACTTATAAAATAAGGTTTATCAAATGTGCCTAAACCTTGAAAAGACAATTTAGCCTGCAGATAGAAAGCCAAATGCTCAAACGTCCCGTTTTGCTGACCTACACTATTTTTCAAAACAGGCAAATAATTATTTTGATTAGTCCAAATATTTGCATCAAAATTTGCTTTATCTTTCCAAAAAGCGCTGCCAGACACAAAAGAGGCAAAAGACACAGATTCTCCATTATTTCCAGTTTGTTCATTTACGCCATTAATTAAAAATTGAGCATAAGGGCCTCCACACAAAGCATATTGATTTTGAGCAATATATTCCCAGGCAAAGTTTTTTGACAAAATTGTTTTTGCGCTATCAAAAGATGAGCCTAAAATTCTATGAGCATTAGAAAGAGCTGCTCCTTGTGTTTTTGAATTGACCGACTTTATTAAGGCCGCCGTTGATGTAATACTAGTGTTATTACTCTGAAAAACATCGCCCACTATTCCGGCAACTTTATCATCACCTAAAATTTCTCCAACAGAATATACTTGATTGATTTGATCACTTGAACTTGAGCCTGATTGGAGCTGCCCAGCTATTCCCCCAACAGCTAAATTCCCAGAAACTTGGCTTAGCGAAGAAATGTCATCTATTTTAGGCGCCCCGAAATAAGAATATCTCACAGAACTGCCGTCAGATGTGGAACCAACTAATCCGCCAACTCTATTTTTGCCGCTTATAGTTCCTGTGAAATAAGAATTAGTTAAATTACTTGTTTTTAAATGACCAACAATCCCGCCTGTTGAAATATTATATGCCTCATTACAAGCATTTGTGTAACAGCCATTAATTAAACTGTTGACTGAATTAACAGCATTAATATTTGAATTCTGAACAAAGCCGGCTATCGCCCCAGCGCCTTGTAAACTTTGTATATTAGCATTTTGCAAAACGATTTTAGAAATATTTGCGCCACTTGCGCTATTGCCAACTGCGCCAAAAAGCCCTTGATTGCTGTTTAATAACGAATAAACTGCTCCATAACGGCTAATCTTCAGATTGGAAACCATTTGACCCGACCCATCAAAATTCGCTAAAAATGGATAAGGATTTGTGCCAATAGGAACCCAACCCCCAGCAGCAGCCGCGTTATACCAATCACTATCCGCTGAATAAATTTTTAACCAATTGGTTTTAGCCGCCGAACTTCCTGTAGCATCAAATACTCCCCAATCCTTTAAATCTAATGTCACGCCCGATTTAACAGCATAATAAACTGATGATGAATTATATCTAGCAAGACCTGCATTTACTATACACCCTAAAGTTGCCAAATCTTGGGCGGTGCTAATTTCATAAGGACTAGCTTGAGAACTTATATCTTTATCGAAAAAAGGTGTTGTAAGTATAACCGAAGAAAATGAAGCGGTAGTTTGAAAAAATGTTTTCAGCGTTGATCTTGCACCCGCGCCAATATTCCAAATAGTTGAATCCCAAGGAGTCCAATTAGCGTCGCCCGTTCTAGCAAACCAAGCAGTTTTGGAATTAAGCAAATCATTTCTATAAGCATCTGCGCCGTCTAATTGATTAGCACCTCGTAAAGTAAATAATTCATCACCCGAATTATTTAATTTTTGACAAATATCCTCTTGAGCTGTGCCCGTGTTAGAAAAAACCCAATTTTTTTCAAGAGTATAATTCTGGTCTACTTTACCAACTATTCGATGAAAATTAGAACCCGAATCAACTTTTATAAAATCATTTAACGCCACATTATTACTTAATATATTTTTGATCCCGGAACCTGTGCCTGTATTATAATATGATAAAAATCCTGCAATTCCGCCGGCCGCAGCATCTTCGCCGCTTGCAACAACGCTATTAGCACTATAACTATTTTCTATTTTACTAGCAATCAGCTGACTAGAATAAGCATACATAAAACCGACTATACCTCCGACTCTTTTTCCGGCAAGTTTGCCAAATTCAGAATAGCTATTTGAAATTTTCACGCCCAGACTGATATGTCCAGCAATTCCGCCAACATAACCTCCCGATAAATTAATTGTTGAATTAGAATAAACTTCGCTGATTTCGATATAATTTCTTTCAGCACTTGAAACAAATCCAAAAATTCCGCCAGCTGGAAAAGATTTCTCGGCAACGCCGCTAATTACCACCTCTGAATATAATTTTGAATAATAATTTTTTCTTTCTACGTCTTTATAGTTTGCCAAAACCGCTTCCCCTATAACACCCCCTAATGAATTACTGCTCACTGAAGTGGGGGAATATTCGCTTAACTCACCTTTTACAGTGATATTATTTACGCTGGCCAATCCCGAAACTTTGCCAACAGCGCCTCCCGAACCCCATTTATTTTTTATAAATAAATTTGTTAAAGTCAAATTTTTAACCACCGAATTAAAAGCTAAACTATTTTGAGAAATAATGCCAAATAGCCCACCAAAAGCAGATTTATCTTTTCCTAAATCATTAGGTCGGTTAATCCTTAAATTAGAAATAGTGTGTCCAGCACCGTCAAATGAACCCAAAAATGATGAAAAATCATCATATTCATGCAAACCCCAGCCAATAGGAATCCAGCCTCCTTGCGTATCAAAATCGCTATTTTCACCATAAATTGAATTCCAATTATTTTTAGCTATTCCATCTTGAGAATAATCTCCCCAATCTTTTAGGTCAATATCAGCCGTTAGTTTATAATAAACCTGATTTTTTTCATTATTATAAATAGTTGGCATTGTTTTCGTGTTTATAACACAAGCTAATTGAGCCAAACTTTTAGCATTATTAATTTGATAAGGGTCTGAAGCAGTTCCGTCTCCTCCAGCAGTCATTGGCTTATCATTTATATAACTCTCAAAAGCAATAATTTGAGCAGGCTTGCCAAGAATATTTTTTAAAGTTGGCACACCACCGTTTAGAAAATTCCAATAAGCTGAGCTCCAAGCTTGAAAATTGCCGTGAACTTGATTAAACCAATTTGAGTTTGCTTTTTTTAAATCATTTACTAACACATCAGCCCCATTTATTTCATTTTCTCCTTTGTTTCCAGAAAAACTGCCGGTTATATCAAATGTTCCGCAAGCTACGGTCATATCAGTGCCCATATTAGAAAAAGCATAATTTGCATTATATACATTCAAAGAATTAACAACAAACCCTACAATTCTATGCGAGTTATCGCTGTTTGGCGAATTATTATTAATAATTGGACCAAATGCCACACTATTAGCAATTTTTAAATACGCAACTGCGCCTGATTGCCCAGAATCAACCAATCCAATCAAACCCCCCGAATAAAGGATCTCCGACTTAGAAAATCTATGGCCTGAAATTTTATTAGAAGAATATGTTTGAATAATATTAGTTTGATTTGTTGCATAAGCTGAACCAATCAATCCGCCAACAGCCTTTTTTGAATATGACATATCAGTGATAGCTTTAACTTTCACTTCTTCCCCCGAAGAATAACTATATTCTAAACTTGATGTGTTATTCAAGCCAATTAAGCCGCCGGCTGTATAAGCGCTTTGAACCGCTGAAATGCTAGAAAAAGACTGCGCCACGCGTGAATTATGGGCATTGCCAATTAATCCGCCGACCCCTAATAAAGAAGCGCCATCAGCGCAATTATAGTTTGACATACAACCCTGAACCAAACCTTTTTGCCCATTAATCACATAAGAATTTTCAATATACGAAGTTTCTATATAGCCTGCTAAAGCTCCAGCCGCACCAAAACTTTTTATACTAACACCTTGAATGCCAACATTTTTAATTGTTTGAGTATTTATATTATTAACAACATATCCGAATAATCCAAAATATATAAAATCACTTGACAGGTCATTGTATTTATTCTGTCTATCTATTTCCAAATTAGATATTATTTTTCCATTGCCGTTAAAACGGGCCTGAAAAATTTTATTGGAATTTTTATTTCCTATCGGCACCCAGCCGCCTTGACCTATACTAGAATTTGCCCCATAAATAGATTTCCAATTAATTCGACTTTGCGAAATCGAACTTTCTGAAGAACTATAAGGCCCCCAATTAGTTAAATCAATATTATCGCCAAGTTTATATTCGGTGGTTTGAGAATTATAATTTTCTTCGCTAAAGAATACGCTATTATTTACAACACAAGATAATTGGGCCAAATCTTTTCCGTCATTTATTATATAAGGATCTGCTGAAGCTGCTCCGCTGCCAGAAAAATAATCATGAATATATAAAGGAATATCATCAGACGTGCTTGAATAAATTTTTAAAGTCGGCAATTTACCCGCTGATGTATTCCATAGAGAAGAACTAAATCCAGCCGTGTCTTGAAAAAAATTATTATTCAGCAAAGTTGAAAAAGGTGTATCCAAACCATTTTCGCCGTTTAAACCTTTGCCTTTTGAAAATGCTGTGAAAATAGCAGAATAACTTTTGCCGCAAACATTCTCAAAAAACTGCGTGCCCATTTTGCTCCAAGCATAATTATTATCTAAAGAACCAAAAGGCAAATTAATGCCTTTACCAATCCTAGTGTATTTAGCAGAATAAATATCTTTCACACTAATATATTTATTTAAAGCCACATTTTGCGAAATTGCAATATTAAAAGTGTCATAGGTGGTGCTTCGAGATATATTTCCAAAAATTCCGCCTAAATAATCAACATTCATATTAGTGTTATCTGAAATAAGGCTAACAGTGCTGTAGCAATTAGTTAATGAAAAACGATAGGTCGATGTATGTTTGGTGTTATTAAAATATACATTGCCTAAAATTCCGCCTGCCGATGATTCGGTTTTTGATAAATTTTTTAAAGTTATAGAACCCGAGGTATAAGAATTTGTCAGATAAAGATAATTAGTTGTATTTACGCCGCCGTTTAAACTTGAACTCAAAAAGCCTAAAATTCCGCCAGCCGAACCAGTGGTTATAGTTATATTTGCATTTGAATAATTTTTATCTAAATATACATAATCATGAACTGCATCGGTGGAATCAGTGGCTGATTTGTTCTCGTATAAAGATCCAACTATTCCCCCAGCCTTTGCATTATTTGCCGAAATAGAAACATTAGAAGAATTATTATTTATATTTACCTGAAATGAATAACCTGTTTTTTTTAATTTTGCTTCCATAGAAACATATCCTGCGACTCCGCCTAGCCCTAAACAGCTCGCTCCTGCTGTGCTGCAACCAGATATTTTTCCATCCACTTTTATATTTTCTATACTTCCGCTTTCAAAAAGGGTGCCGACTGCTCCGCCTGCACCCAAAACGCTGTTTATATCAACATTAGCTAATTTTAGATCATGCAATTTAGAATTATTTAACCCCTCAACACCCGAAAAAGCGCCAAACAAGCCTGAGGCTGTATTTTGACCATTTATTTTTTCAGCTGACCTATTAATTTTTAAATTTGAAATAGTAAAATTATTTCCTGAAAAATCTCCATAAAAATTATGACTCGCATTATTAGAAGAGCCATATCCTATAGGCACCCAACCGCCATAAGTGTCATATTTAGCTTCATCACCAGATCCATTATATAAGGATTGCCAATTTGCGGCCGATGGGATGAAAGAGCCAGAAGCATATGTTCCCCAATTTTGCAAATCAATATTTGCTCCAAGTTTATAATAAACGGTGTTTGATATATTATTATATTTATTATTGTCATATTCTTTATTAACTAAACAGCCTAATTGAGCTAATTTGTAAGCAGAGTCAACCACATAAGGAGCTGATGAAGTGCCGCTACCCGAAAACGGAGCTAACGCAGAACTAAAAAACAGCGGATATGAAGAATCCTGAGCCGCTTCATTCACTATATCGTGTAAAACAGGCATTTGATTTACTGACAAATTATTCCATCCATTAAGTGCAGAATAAGCGCTTTTGGCTGCCGAATTAGTATAAAAATAACCAGCTGCAACATCTGAATAATTAATAATTTCCTCAGTCATATCACCATCATAGATATATTTATTTCTTTTAGGTATTTTATTATTTCCGACAAAAAATCCGCAAGTAGAGCCGCCGACCTGGCCTTCATTTTTAAAATCCTTTATTAAATTATAAATTGTTATAGCAACTGATTCATATTGTTCTTGTTTGCTACTTCCGCTAAAAGAGCCAACTATTCTGCCTAATTTAGATGTATTTGTAGCAAAAACTTGTTTATTTAAAGCAAAATTGCCTTTAATGCGCGTTGAATCAAAACCTTCTTTAGTTCCATTATTAAAGTTTCCAATAAATCCGCCAACAGAATCCGCCCCTTTAACTCCGCCTAAAACATAATTATTTTGCATATTAAAAGAGGCTGAAAGGCTATTATTAAATTCACCTATTAAGCCACCGCTATTATTGTATCCAATAACATCGCCTCTAACATAATTGTTGTTAATAGTTTTATATAAAGGACCACCCCCATTGTTTATGAGTCCTATTAACCCACCAAAATAATCTCCTCCGCCGCTGGCATAAACATTGCCCGAAGTATAATTCCTATTCAAATTTAAATTAACATTGGCGTCAACAAAACCAATTAGTCCACCTATTCTTGAATAACCACGAGTATTAGCCGCCGAATATGATCCGGTCAATGCAAAACGTGTGCCAGAAACTGCTCCTACCAAACCGCCAACGCCTGACAAATTAGTGGAAGATACCGAATTTTGCAAAAATCCAGTGCTATATGAATATTTAATAACCGAATTTCCGCTAGAAACGCCTGCTAGGGCACCAGCTGATTCATAACCCACAATATCTACATTTTCTAAACCAATATATTCGATGTCCGAATTTATTTTTCCAAAAAGACCGGCATAATTAGCGCTTGATGAAGCATTTCGCATAATTGTTAAATCTTTTATAACAGAAACGTTCAATTTAGATTGATTTATTTTTGCTGAAAAAACATTAGAATAGCCTATAGGAATCCAGCCGTTTTTGCTTAAAGCTAAATTAGCTGCATCATCATAAACGCTTTTCCAATTAGCTTCGCTAGCTGAACCATCACCTTCTGTCCAAGTTCCCCAATTTTTTAAAGATATATTACTAGCTAAAACATAATATTTTGAACTACTGTTATAAGTATTTTTTCCTGCATTTATCAAACAGGCTAATTGTGCTAATTGAAATGCACTATTTATTTCATAAGGCGCATTTGAAGCACCAGAACCAGCAAAATACGCTCCGTTAACAGAGTAATCGCCGCAGCCATCAGGTCCTATCTGAGGAGTTAAATTTAATTCTTGAGCAACGTTTTTTTGAATATCACTCTTTTGCGTATCGCTATTCTGAGTGTTATTTGCTTGAACACCAGAATTAAGTTGTTCACCAGTTTTCGCCGACCTTTGTGTTTCCGCCGACCTTTGTGTTTCCGCCGACCTTTCTTGCGACTGCAAGGCTGAAGTTTGTTTAGTCTGGGCTCGCGAAATTTCTGAAGCCTGGGTTTCTTGTACTTGAGCTTGACCTACCGGAGCTGGTTCAAAAAACGCAGACGTTAAACACACGCTCAAAACTGAAATTAAACATATAATTAAAAAATTCACCTTATTCATTCTTGTTCTCTACCTTTCGATAATTCTTGTTTCTTAACTTTCCCACCTTTTACACAAAAACAATATTTTTTGCGCAACTATTAAAAG
This sequence comes from Candidatus Opitulatrix roisinitermitis, assembly GCA_031288355.1. Lineage (GTDB taxonomy): Bacteria > Actinomycetota > Actinomycetes > Actinomycetales > Bifidobacteriaceae > Opitulatrix > Opitulatrix roisinitermitis. The sequence goes on from JAITRN010000012.1 coordinate 18,304, forward strand.
CATAAAGGGTTTTTAATTTTTGGAAATTCGTTTTTGCAATTATAAATTATTTGTTATTTTCTAAAGTTATCATTAACTAAAACAATTTAACCACTTTTTTCAGGAGCGAACAGTTCCAAAAAATTATTACCAACAAAACTAATATTTTCAATGCCAAGAAAAAATATTTTTTGAGTAGTCTGAAAAAATGTGCGTAGTTTATATTAAACAAGCATTTTTTCAGCACAGTGCGTA
>JAITRN010000096.1 GCA_031288355.1 Candidatus Opitulatrix roisinitermitis
ATTCAAGCACGACCTAAATATTCGCCTGTTCGAGTATCAACATTAATTTTTTCACCTTGTTCTATAAAAAGAGGCACATTAACTTTTGCGCCGGTTTGTAATGTTGCTGGTTTTGTGCCGCTTTGAGCGCGGTCTCCTTGCACGCCTGGTTCAGTGTAGGTTATTTCTAATATAACAGATGTGGGAATTTCAACATATAAAGGACTATTATCATGAAATGCCACAATGGCTTCTTGACCTTCAAGCAAATATTGATCTAAATTGCCAGCCGAAGATTCGGGGACATTAACCTGTTCATAAGTGGAATTATCCATAAAGACAAAACTATCATTATCTTTATAAAGATATTGCATTTGCCTTTTGTCAACTATGGCAAATTCGATTTTTATGCCAGCATTAAAAGTTTTGTCTATAACTTTGCCTGTCAAAACATTTTTTATTTTAGTTCTGACAAACGCCCCGCCTTTGCCTGGTTTAACATGCTGAAATTCCACAACATTCCATAACTGTCCATCCAAATTTAAAACCGAACCATTTTTAATATCATTAGTTGTTGCCATAAAGAAAGTTTAGCACAATCTATATCAATTCAAGATACCCTGTTTTTACAATAATTTAGTTACATTTTTGGCAAAACTTGACATAAATTCATTTTAATGTCATAGTTATATTATGATAGCATTAAAGCATTTAAATAAGGTTACTTTTTATTCACTAGTATTTTTACTCGGTTTTATAAGTTTTATGGGCGGCTATGTTATAACAGCTAATGCTGCAAATAACACAACATATTTGCCTATATCACGTGGCGGAACTGGGGCAGGCACTGTTCCTGCTGCTCAAACTAATTTAGGAAAAATAACCTCTATTACTTCATCTGCAACCGAAACACAATTTCCATCAGCTAAAGCAGTTTATGATTTTGTGAACAAATGCATTGAAGACGGCGGATGTGAATAGCCTTTCGCGTGAATAGCTTTTCAAAAAATTCATCTAACTCTGAAAATTCATCTATCATAGCTAGCGGTGTTTACCGCAAAGTTTTAACTAAAAAATTTCTAGTAGTCGCACTGCTTTTAACCATTTTTTTAGCCAGTGGTTTAGGCGTAGGAATTTTTTTACTAATCAAATAGCTTTATTAAATATATTTATCTAAATCCTCATCCTGCAAATGAGGTACAATAACTTTAACTTTTTGGGCAATATCCCTGCGAGTTACCAAAACAGCATCTCCTGAATCTATAACCGCTAAACCTTCCACGCCTAAAAGAACAATTAGCTTTTCCTGAGAATTAAAAATAATATTTCCATCAGCCTGTATATTATGAACAAATTCACTATCACCTAAGACAACATTTTTGCCTTCTGTCAAATTTTTTAACTTACCTGATTTTTCTATTAAGCTAGCAATAGCGTCCCAGTCGCCCACATCTGTCCAACTAAAATCTCCCTCAACAACAGCCATCATACCTTTTTTTGAAACAGGTTCAGCAATTGCATAATCTATGGCAACCTTTTCTAATTTATCCCAAATTTTATTTTGAACAATTAACTGTTTAGGGGTGTCCCAAGCATTTGCAATCTTTATAATTCCGTCATACAATTCTGGTTTTTGAATTTTTAAAGCATTTAAAAGAACAGATGTCTTGGCTACAAAAATCCCCGCATTCCATAAATAAGAGCCCGACTCAAAATATTTTTTAGCATTTTGTTCAGATGGCTTTTCCACAAACTGTTTAACTGAACTTATGCCATCAAAAATTTGTCCACCCTTTTCTATATATCCAAAAGCCCCCGTGGGATCAGTCGGGCAAATGCCAATGGTTGCAATATATCCATCATTAGCTATTTTCACAGCCTTTTCAACACATTTATAGAATTTCTCGTTGTCCCTATTTTCAATCACATGATCAGCCGCAAAGGAGCCAAACACCACGTCACCATGTCTTTCATGGAGAATAGCCGCTGTTAGCCCAATAGCAGCCATAGAGTCCTTAGGAGTTAATTCATCTATAATAGAATCAGAAGGCAATTCTGGAAGCTGCCGAGTAACTGATTTAATATGGTCTTGACCAGTTATTATTAAAATATTCTTACTAGGAACAAGGCCTAATAGCCTATCAACAGTTGACTGCAAAAGAGAGCGGCCTGAGCCTGTTAAATCATACAAAAACTTTGGTGAAGACTTTCTGCTTAAAGGCCAAAGTCGTGTGCCTCCGCCGCCTGCTGGAATTATAGGATAAAAATTGCTAATCATTTTTCACTAAATAAATTTAAAATAATATTCTATTTTTTAATGTCATCAAATAACGAAGCAACTGATTTTTCAGCAAAAATAGCTTTTAGGGCTTTAGCTAAAATTGGAGCTACCGAAACAATTTCTAATTTATCAAATCTTTTTTCTTTTGGAATAGGCAAAGAATTTGTCACTATCACTTTTTCAGCTCCGCACTTTTCTAATCTTTCAACTGCCGGAGCTGAGAAAACAGCGTGAGTTCCCACAACATAAACACTAGAAGCACCAGCTGCACGAATAACATCAACACTATGAGCAATTGTGCCGGCTGTGTCAATTAAATCATCAACAACAATGCAGTCCCTGCCTTTAACATCACCCACAATTTTTCCGGCTTTAGAAATATTTGGTTTTGAAACATCGCGTGTTTTATGAACAAAAGCTAAACGAGCACCAGGAAATTTATTAACCCATTCCTCAGAAACTCTTATTCTGCC
>JAITRN010000023.1 GCA_031288355.1 Candidatus Opitulatrix roisinitermitis
TATAAATTTAGACCTAATTCGGCGTTTTCCCACCTAACAGGTCTAGGGCAAGATTATGACCCAGATGCAAAATTAGTTTTTTATCCAACGGCTTCCAATTCACATAATTGCGTTTTATATATAAGACAATCATATGATTTAGATTCTGATAAATTTTATTCTAATTCTCATTTTGGCGAATTTTGGATAGGAGCAAGACCTAAATTGAAAGATTTTGCTGATGCTTTAGACATAGAAGTTAAAGAATTAGACAATTTTGTTAAAGATATAAAAACAGATAAAACAGCTCAAACTAAAAATATTTTAACGTTAAATAGTGCTCAACTTTTAGAAGCCACTGATGAACTGCGCTTAGTTAAATTGCCTGAAGAAATAGAGCAGATGCGTCAAGCAATTACTATTACTAAAAAAGGTTTTGATGAGGTAATAAAACAATTAGATAAGGCTAAGCAGTTTGCTAGAGGTGAACGCTGGATAGAAGGGATTTTTCATCAGTGGGCAATTTTGGAAGGTAATCAAGAAGGTTATGAAACTATTGCCGCAGCTGGCGAACACGCCACAACGCTCCATTGGATAAGAAATACCGGAAAAATTGCCGATGGACAACTTTTGCTTTTAGATGCTGGCTGTGAAGTAGACACACTTTACACGGCTGACATAACAAGAACTCTGCCAATTTCTAAAAAGTTTTCGTCTGCTCAAAAAGATATTTATAATTTGGTTTTAAAGGCTGCTGACGCAGCTTTTGCTGTGGCTAAACCAGGTGTAAAATTTTCTGAAGTTCATAATGCGGCGATGAATATAATTGCCCAAGGACTTATAGATTTAAAAATTTTGCAATCGTCTAAACTGTCGGAAGTTTTGGAAACGCAAATTCATCGCCGCTGGATGTGCCATGGAACCTCGCACCATTTAGGAATAGATGTGCATGATTGCGCTCATGCTAAAAAGGAATTTTATATAGATGGCATATTAAAAGAAGGAATGATATTCACTATTGAACCAGGTCTTTATTTTAAATCATTTGATTCCTTAGTTCCAGATATTTATAAAGGTATAGGAATTAGAATTGAAGATGATATTTTAATTACTAAAAACGGTGCTGAAAATTTATCAGTTGATTTCCCTAGAGATATTAAAAGTGTGGAAAATTGGATGAGTCAATTATCTGCTTAAAAACACCAAGCAGCCGGTTATTGTTTTTAAAAGAATTATTGTTTTTAAAAAAAATTTGGACTTTAATATTTATTTCTGTTTTAGGTTTAGTGTTAACTGGTTGTTCAAATTCTGCCTCAAATCAAGTAAAAAACGCTTCACAGAATAATATCGAAATCAAAAAAGATAAAGTCGCCTTAATTTATGCTAAAAACCAGCAGTCCTATTTTGAATCTTTAGCTCAAATGCTTGTCAAAGAGAATTTTGAAATTGAGAATTTTCCGACTGAAAACAACGATTCTATTAGTCAAGACAATTCTGTTAAAAAAATATCAGACAAAGGTTATCGTTTTTTGATAATTGACGCTATAAACAGATCACAGATGAATAGCTCATTAGACCATTTGCGGGGACAAGGCACAAATATAATAGGTTATGATAATACAGTTTATAAAATTGGGGCGCCTGATGTAAATATTACTTTTGATTATTCAGACAATGGCGTTAAAGCAGCTAATAAATTTATTGAAGATCAAAAAATTGCAAATTTGCCAGATAAAAAATATAAAACATTAGAATTATTTGCCGGCAATGTTCTTTCGCAATCAAATTATGATTATTTTAAAGGCGTTATGCAGACATTACAACCTTATATAGATAATGGCAAAATAAAAATTCTTTCAAAGCAATTACCTCAAAATGATGGAGAGAATATATCTTCTATTGCTGTAATAAATAATGATAAAATTCAATTAAATAATCGTTTAGAATATTTATTAAATGATGTTTATAAAAATAAACAGCCTGATGGAATAATTTTAGGGCCAAACATTGAATTAAATACTGAGATAAAGATATATAATACAAATATAGATAAAGATAAATATTCTCAAATAAATAAATATACTATTTCTTTAGTATTAGCTTTGAAAAATCATACAAATATAGACAACATTCCTAAGATCTCTAATGGAAAGAGAATGATTCCAACAGTCTATGTTTATTGAGGTTCGTGCTATTGTGATTCGTATTTTAGAAAGAATTTATGTTTTAAAAAGGCTAAAAAAGAGTGTAAAATAATTAGTATGCGCAATTTTAATATAGTTATAGGAGAGTTATAGTGGAATATCAAGAAATAAAAGATAAGGTGGACAAGTTATTTTCTCAAACAGTGTCTGATTTAGAAGAAAAAGTGAAAATTCCTAGTATTTCTAAAAAAACTTTTGATCAAAAAAATGTTTTACAATCAGCTATTTGGGTAAAAGATAAATTAGACCAGTTAGGTATTGAAACAAAAATTTTAAAGTCAACTGATGCTAAGGGAAATGAAGGCGCTCCTGCGGTGGTGGCTAAAAAAGAAATTGACCCTAATTTGCCAACTGTTTTATTATATGCTCATCATGATGTTCAGCCGGTCAACTTAGAAGAATGGCTAAGTGAGCCTTTTAGTCCAACTAAAAAAAACGGACGTTTATATGGCCGAGGTGCGGCTGATGATGGAGCAGGATTAGCAATTCATATTGGAGTTTTGCGATTATTTGGTGACAATTTACCAGTTAATGTAAAACTATTTATAGAAGGAGAAGAAGAAATAGGGTCCCCATCATTTGCTAATTTTATAAAAACTTATAAAGATGATTTAGAAGCAGATGTTATAGTGGTGGCTGATTCTCAAAATTGGGCTATAGGAACTCCTTCTATAACAACTCAATTACGAGGAGTTTGTTCTATGGAACTAATTTTAAAGATTTTAGATCATCCTGTTCATTCAGGCGGTTATTCAGGGCCTTGCTTAGACGCTTTAACTGCTATGTGTCATTGGATTTCTAAACTTCATGATAATAAAGGAAATGTTATAGTGCCGGGCCTTTTGTCCAAAGAGGATCCTCCATTTGATTATGATGAAACAAGTTTTAGAAAAGATTCAGGGCTTTTAGAAGGAGTTCCTTTGGCAGGCGACGGCAATATAACAGGCAAACTATGGCATAAACCGTCTATTAGCACAATTGGCTTAGATGCTGTGGATGTTGACAATTCTTCAAACACTTTGCTGCCGCGTTGCCGAGCAAGAATATCTTTGAGGGTTGCTCCCGGGCAGACAGCTAATGAAGCCGGAGATGCTTTAAAAAAATATTTATTAGACAATATTCCTTTTGGAGCAAAAGGGGAAGTCAATATTTTAGAAAAAGGCAATCCTTTTGAGAATAAAAGTGCCTCAAAAGCTGTTCAAGCAGCTGAAGAGGCTTTCACTATGGCCTGGGAGAATCCCTGCAATTTAACAGGCATGGGAGGGTCTATTCCTTTCACATCAGATTTGCAAAAAGTTTTTCCACAGGCTCAAATACTCATAACAGGCGTGGAAGACCCCGATTCTAGAGCTCATAGCGCTAATGAATCGGTTGATTTAGAAGAATTAAAAAAAGCTTATTTAGGACAGTGTTATATGTTAAAAAAGATTGCAGAGGTATTTTAAAATGGCGTCATTAGGAGTAGATATAGGCGGGACAAAAATTGCTGCTGGGGTAGTAAATGAATTTGGTGATATATTATTTGAAATAAAAGAATCGACACCTTCAGGGTCTGCCAGCAAAATAGACCAATTAGTTGCTAAAATGTATAAAGCATGCAAAGAAAGTTATCCTATAGAAGCTATTGGAATATCGGCGGCTGGTTTTGTCTCTCAGGATAGAAAAACAGTGGCTTTTAGTCCTAATATAGTTGATTGGGTTGAATACCCTTTGGCTGAAAATATTTCCAATCTTATAAAAAATGAAGTTAAAGTGATTATAGAAAATGATGCTAATTGTGCTGGTTGGGCTGAATATCAATTTGGGGCCGCTAAAGGCAAAGATGATATGATTATGTTAACTCTTGGAACAGGGCTAGGCGGGGCAATTGTGTCTAATGGCAGGTTGCTAAGAGGCCATAATGGCGCTGCTGGGGAATTAGGACATGTTAGAGTGGTGCCTCATGGACAATATTGCGGCTGTGGACTAAGAGGCTGCTGGGAGCAATATGCTTCTGGTATGGCTATGATGAAACATGCTAAAAGCCGAGCTACTATTGAACCAGAATCAGCTAAACAGTTACTGAAATTAGCTAATGGAGACATAAATAATATAACAGGGGAATTGGTCACAGAGGCTTCGCGTTTAGGCGACAAATTATCTATTGAAATGATAAACACTGTTGGCAAATGGGTTGGAGAAGGTTTAGGTGCAATGGTTTCGGCTTTAGATCCAGAAATAATTGTGATAGGCGGCGGGATGGTCGGCGCAGGTGAAATGCTTTTGTCCTCTATAAGAGGCGCTTTTAGATCACATTTGTTTGGCCGAGGACACCGAACTGACCCAGAAGTTGTTTATGCTAAATTCGGCAATAATTCTGGGATTATTGGCGCAGCTGGTTTAGCTTGGGAAAAGATTTAGTCAAATATGAAATTTAATCAAATATGGAATATATAATAATTTATTAATATGTTTTATTATTTTATAAGAGCTTTAATATCACCTTTTTTTAAAAGACTTTTTTCCTTAAAAATTTATGGAGCGCTAAATGTTCCAAAAACCGGTAAGGCTATTTTAGCGGCAAATCATATAGCAGCAGCTGATTCAATTGTTGAGCCAATTTCTATTTCTAGAAAAATAAATTATATAGGAAAACAAGAATATTTCACTGGACGTGGACTAAAAGGGAAAATAATTAAATATTTTATGAAATCTATTGGTGTTATACCAGTCGACAGAACTGGTGGGGAAAAATCATCTGACGCTTTAAATACCGCTATAAGAATTTTGCAAGAAAACCGAGTTTTTGGAATATATCCTGAAGGAACCAGAAGCCCGGACGGTGTTTTATATAAAGGGCATACTGGTGTGGCTCGTTTAGCGTATATAACAGGAGCGCCAATTATTCCAGTAGGCATTATAGGAACTAATATTGCTCAGCCTAATGAAAAGCTTTTGCCTAAAAAATCACCTGTTACTATAAAATTCGGATCTGCTATTTTAGTAAAACAAAAATCTAATCCGACATATCAAGAATTGAGAGATTTGACAGAAAAAGTTATGACAGAAATAGCTCAGTTAACAGGTCAAAAAGTTAATAATAAAATATATGGAATTCAGCGAAAAAAAGAACTAAAAAATAATAAAAATTTAAAATAAAAGTACTTTAAAACAATTCATAAATTTTTTAGTTTTTTGCTTTATACTTAAAGTATGATAACAGTTGGATTAGTTCCTATATATAAATCGTCCACACACAAATTGGCTCAATTAACAAGCAGAGATAAAAGAGTTATGTTGACTCCTCAAAATGTTGCTAAATTTAAAGATGATTTTTTAGAAATAAATATAACTAAAAATGCTGGCATTTTAAGCGGTTTTGCTGATCAAGAGTATAAAGAATCTGGAGCAAAAATAGTTAGTTTAGCTAAAATATATTCTAGCCAGATTCTGCTATTTCAAACTGCGCCGACATCTAATGAAATTAGCAAATTTAAAAAAGGTCAAATAATTATTGGGTATTTAAATTCTAGAAATTCTAATATTGCTGCCCAGCTGACTAAAAAGAATTGTTGGGGGATAGATATAGAGCTTATTCCAAGAATGATTTCAGCTGCCCAAAATATGGATGTTTTATCATCTCAAACGTCATTAGCCGGCTATTGCGCTGTTTTGAAAGCGGCTGATCAAGCTAAATTTATTCTTCCTATGATTAGCTCAGCAGCTGGAACTATAAAACCGGCTAATATTTTAATTTTAGGAACAGGTATAGCAGGACTTCAAGCAATTGCCACAGCCAAAAGGCTTGGCGCTCAAGTGACAGGCTATGATATTAGACCAACTTCTAAAAATGAGGTTGAGTCATTAGGTGCAAAATTTCTTGATTTATCTATAAAAGGTTTAGATAAAGAAGATAATGGCGGCAAACTAAATAACGACGGATACGCTCAAGAGCTAAGCCCTAAACAAATCGCTGACCAGCAAAAACTCCTAAATAATGATTTAGGCAAATATGATATAGTTATAACCACCGCTAAAGTTCCTGGCAAAATCCCGCCAAAACTCATCACATCTAATGGCGTTTTGAATTTAAAAAAAGGAGCTGTGGCAATAGATATGGCAGCTAGCTCAGCTGGGGGAAATATTGACGGTTCTCAAGATGGCAAAACTCTTATAACGCCTAATAGGGCTTATATAATAGGTGCTTCTAATCTTGAAAGTGATGCAGCCAAGTCAGCCTCCACGCTTTTAGGCAACAATATTTCATATATTTTAAAACATTTTATAAAAGACGGTCAGTTTATGCCAGATTTTGACAATCAGGTAGATCAAGCTTTAGTGATAACAAAATATACTAAAAAAGATAATACAAAATATTCATAAAGGAAAAAATATGACAATTATTACAGTTATTTTAACAATTTTTATTTTAGCAATTCTAATAGGCTATGAAGTAATTGGCAAAGTTCCATCCACATTACACACACCTTTAATGAGCGGGGCTAATTCTATTCATGGGGTGGTGTTAGTGGGGGTTATTTTGTCTGCTTCGGCTCTTGAAGGCCCCCTAAATTATATACTTATATTTATTGCAGCCTTTTTTGGAGCAATGAATATTGTTGGGGGATATGCAATTTCTGACAGAATGTTAAATATGTTTAAAAACAAAACAAAGGATGAGTCTAAATAATGGAATTAATTAATACTATATGGTTTTTATACCTAACTTCTGCAGTTTGTTTTGTGGCCGGATTGCACTTTATGAACAATCCAAAAACAGCCAGAAAGGGCAATTTTATTTCAATGTTTGGCATGCTTTTAGCCTGTTTGGTGGCCTGTTGGCAAACAAGTTTAAATAATAAAGCAAATTTTGATAAATTTTCTTTTTTGGTGTTGTTTTTAGGAATAGGTTTAGGGGCAGCAACTGGGGCGTCTTTAGCTAAACAAGTCAAAATGACTCAAATGCCTCAATTAGTTTCGCTTTTTAATATGGTGGGCGGAGGAGCTGCTGCAATTATTGCTTTAAATGATTTTTATGGACTAAAACAAATTAATTTAATAACTATTATAGCGTCATTTTTAGGCATTATTATAGGTTCTATAACTTTCACAGGCTCTTTTATAGCTTCGGCTAAATTGCATGGCAAAATCCCTAGCGGAGTTATAGATTTTGCTGGCCGAATAGTTATAATTATTATATTAATTGTGGCTATTTTAATATCTTTAACTAGTATAAATAGCGAAAATTTGATTCATATTTCCTGGCTAATAGCTGGTTTTTCAGCAATTATAGGAATATTGTTTACTTTGGCCATTGGCGGAGCAGATATGCCGGTTGTTATATCTGTTTTAAATGCTTTTACAGGACTAGCTGTTGCTATGTCTGGTTTTATTATTTATAATCCTGTTATGGTCATTGCTGGCGCAATAGTTGGTTCAGCTGGTTGTATTTTATCTATTTTAATGTCTCGAGCTATGAATCGGAAACTTATAAAAATTATGTTAGGCGGATTTGGTCAAAAGGCTGGCGATAATTCAAATTCGTCAATTCTTTCTCAAAATATAAGAACAACCACGGCTGACGATTTAGCTCTAAGACTAGCTTATGCTAATGATGTTATAATTATCCCTGGTTTTGGTTTAGCTCAAGCAGGTGCAGCTGGGGAAATCGCTCAGCTAGATAACGAATTAACTAAAAAAGGCGTTAACGTTAAATATGCTATCCACCCTGTGGCTGGCAGAATGCCAGGACATATGAATATCTTATTAGCTGAGGCTAATATAAATTATGATAAAATGCTAGAATTAGAGGCAGCTAACACAGCATTTCCATTAGCAGATATTGCTTTAGTGGTTGGAGCTAATGATGTCACTAATCCAGCAGCTAGAAAATCAGGCTCAGCTATTTCAGGTATGCCTATTCTAAATGTCGACCAAGCTAAAGATATAACAGTTATAAAACGAGGTTCAGGTTTAGGTTTTGCTGGAATTGAAAATCTTTTATATAGTGATGAAAAAACCACTATGTTATATGGTGATGCTAAAAAAGCTTTGTCTGAAACTGTCGAATCATTATCTGAATTATAATTTAAAATGCTTAAACCAATTGAAAAACTCGCAAAAATTATTCAAATACCCACTATTTCAAATCCTGATTTAAAAAAGATTGACTATTCTCAATTTGATAAATTTGAAAAACTAATAGCTGAGCTCTGGCCTTTGGTCCATCAAAAACTTGAGAAAAAAGTTTTCCCCTTAAAGGCAATAGTTTTTGAATTTCCTGGAACAGATAAATCCTTAGAACCAATAGTTTTATTAGCCCATTATGATGTTGTGCCGGTTCCTGGAATAGATACTAAAAAAGATGTTACAAAGCAAACAGCTCCAGGCTGGGACTTTCTCCCTTTTGCCGGCATTATTGAACACAATAAAGTCTATGGTCGAGGATCATTAGATGATAAAGAATGTATTGCTAGCATTTTAGAAGCAACAGAACAGCTTTTAGCGGATGGGTTTTCTCCTAAAAGAAGCATTCTTTTATGTTTTGGTTCTGATGAAGAAGTCAACGGACATTCACAAGAAGAAGTAATTGCTTGGATGAAACAAAATAAAATAAATCCTTGGATGGTGATAGATGAAGGCGGCGCTGTGGTGGATGACGCCTTGCCTGCTGTTAGTTCTAAAATGGCTATGGTGGGCATAACCGAAAAAGGGGTAAGCGACATTGTTTTAATAGCTAAGGCTGAAACAGGGCATGCTTCAACACCTGCTAGAAACGGCTCTGTTACTCGTTTAGCAAAAGCTTTGGTGAAAATTGAAAAACATAGAGGACAAATCAAAATGAGCCAAGTCGTTATAAAAATGCTTCAAACTGCTGGAAAAAAAGCCAGCGGCCCTATGAAATTTGTTTATAAACATTCTAAAGGATTAAGCCCTTTGTTATCTTATCTTTTTGCTAAAATGGGCGGGGAAACTGAAGCGCTGGTCAGAACCACCACAGCGCCCACTCAGCTGCAAGGAGCTCCTGCTCATAATATTTTGCCACCGGTGGCTAAAGCTAATATAAATGTTAGAGTTATAACTGGCGAAACTATTCAAAATACTGTGGATAGATTCAAAAAAATAATAAATGACCCTCAAATAGAAGTTGAAGCGATTATGAAAAACGATCCTGCACCAATAAGTGATGTGGGGGGAGTTCAATGGAAATTGCTAGAAAAAGCCCTACATAAATCTCATGGAGACGTTTTAGCCACGCCTTATATTATGTTAGGCGGTTCAGATGCTCGGCATTATTCTAAAATATGTAAAACAACTTATCGTTTTTCACCTTTTTATATGGGCAAAGACCAAAGATCTTCTTTGCATGGATTTAATGAATATTTGCAAATTGATAACTTTATTAAAGGCGTAGAATTTTATAAAGAAATTATTAAAGGAAGTAGTTTAAAAAACTAACAAAATAAAAAATAGATTAGGATAATAATTATGTCAACTAAAATTATAGCAGAAAAAAGTCAACCAAAATTGATCAGCATAGTAGGCACACTGATTTTTGTGGAACTAGTTAGCGGAATTTTGCAAGGTTATTATGTTCCTGTATATAAAGAAATCTCAGTTTTTTTACATATATCAGACGCCACAATTAATATTTTGCCAGCTGGGTTAATGTTAATTGGCGCCACATTTGTGCCCCTAATTGCTAAATTAGGCGACATTTTTGGATTTAAACAAATTTTAGCGGCCACTTCTGCTATAACTGTTATAACATCTTGGGGACTAGTTATTTCACCTAATTTTATAGTATTTTTAATTTTTTGGATGATACAAGGAGTCTATATGTCTTGGCTGCCTTTAGTTGTGGCATTAATTAACGGCAGGCTAAGAGGTGTGGCTCAAGCCTCAAATCTCACTAGAAAATCAAGCGGGGTGGTCGTAGCTTCGCTTCAAGGGGGTGCTATTTTAGGAGCAGCTATGAGCGGACAGGTGGGCAGTGCTATGGCTGATAAAATATATATTATTCTAATGGTGCCGGCGATATTTTGCACAGTCAATCTATTAGTAATTCTTTTTGGAGTTAAAAAAGTTGAAATTATAAATACTTCCAAAATAGATATAATAGGAGCCGTTTGGCTTTCAATTTCATTAGCTCTAATATGTTTTGGTTTTGCTGCAATGAATTTACAGATTTTGCCAATTTCTGTTCTAATTATTATGATAATTATTGGAGTGGTTATATTAGTTCCTTTTGCTTTATTTGAAAAAACTCAGAATCAGCCTTTGATAAACATAAATGTTTTAGCAGATAAAACTGTTTGGCCTATAATTGTGGCAGCTTGTTTAACAGGAACAGCAATATTGGGTGCTCAGGCGCCTTTGTCAACTTTTGCTAGAACTAACCCGTCCCAAACAGGCTATGGTTTAGGGTTGTCAGCTTCACAAATATCATATGTTATTTTAGCTTTTGTTTTATCTATGCTAATAGGAGCTTTATTATTGTCAACCATTTCCAAAATAGTGGGCCCTAGAATAGCTTTGATTTTGCCATGTATTTTAATAACGTTAGGGTATGGGATTATGATATTTATGCACACTCTTTTAATTGAAGTTCTAATAAATATAATTGTGGCTGGATTAGGCGCAGGTATGCTTATTGCTGGAATTCCTGCTTTTGCAGCTAACGCGGCCCCAGCTGGGCAAGCTGGTATTATAACAGGGCTAACTAACACGTCTAGATCCATTGGCGGCTCTATTGCCTCAGCCACATTTGCTTTAGCTTTAGCTCAAGGAACAGCCGCCGTTTCCGCCTCACAAATTTCTTCTCAAAGTTCATCAGGTTCGCTTGAAGGATATATATTTGTTTGGACAGCTTGTGCCATAACAGCCGTTTTAGCAGGAATTGCTTTTTGGTTTTTGCCTAAACACTCTAATACTTGAATCCAAAAATTATTTTTTATGGCTCAGGTGTTGGAGTAGGAACAGGTATTGGTTCGTCTGTTGGAGTAGGCGTTGGAAAAACACCATTAGGCTCTTGAAAATAATTCCACTGAAAATCTTTTACGGTGTTTTTTAGTTCTTTATCTAATATTTGAGTAAGCAGACCGTCTCCGGAGTTTGAAGATTGCCAAAACATATATCTACCTATATCTTCAGCCTTTGGAATTCTAAAATACCACCAACCATTAATGCAGCCATTTCGGTTTTGATTATCAAAAAACCAAGCAGGTTTTAATTTATAAGAATTCTGTGCTTCAGTAGGTCTATATAAGAGTTTTTTAACCAGTGAACCTTTAGTACCTGAGTTTTTATAAGCAACTTCTACAATATAAGAAGTGATGGGGGCGGCGGATGAATTACTCATAAATGTCAGATAAGTTGTGTATCCGCCATATGCGGGAAAATCTGCTCCTTTTTCCGAACAAAGTTGTAAATAAGAAAAATATGGATCATCATCTGCATCTATATCACGTATTAGAGGAAAAAAATACCAATTTGAGCCTGTGCGTATACTGGTTGTTCCATCAAAGGGAACCCAATTTATGTTGACAGGGTTTGATAGTTTGTTAGCAGAACCTACACCCATAACATTAGCTAAAGTGTTTTGGCCCGTTCCGCCGCGCGATACAGATAAAACCGTTGAGGATGATGCGGCATAAGAATTTATATTGTAGCCACTTATAAAGGCCGATATTCCAAAGAGGCAAATGACGCAGAAAATGCCGAGTTTTTTTGTAAATTTGCTTTTAAAAGATACAGTATTATTTGACTTTATTTTTTTACTTTTAAACAATTCATTCATAGTAATATTCATAGTTAAATTTTTACAAAAAAAAAAAAACGCTCACTGTTCCAAAAAATTATTACTCAAATGTTAAATTTAAATATTTCCAAATTACGCAAAAAAATCACTTTTTGAGTATCGCTTGTTTCGCAAGCCTGGGGTTATGCGCAACAATGCGTAACCCCAGGCGCGAACATACGCACTGTATGAAAAAATGCTTGTCTAGTATAAACTACGCACATTTTTTCAGACTACTCAAAAAATATTTTTTCTTTGCATTGAAAATATTAGTTATTTCTGGTAATAATTTTTTGGGCAGTTCGCTAAGATAAAAAGTGATTAAATTGTTTTTGTTAATTATGTTTTGTTAATTGCTAATAATTTTTTGGAACAGTTCGCTAAGATAAAAAGTGATTAAATTGTTTTTAGTTAATTATGTTTTACTAGTTGCCAATAATTTTTTAGAACAGTTCGCTCCTGAAAAAAGTGAGATGCTTGTTAAATCTTGCATTTGGTGGGGAGTTTAAAAAGTGATGCAACTTTTTTGTTATTCTCTTGTAGTATAAACAAAAAATGTTTTTCCGTTGATAGTCTATTGGTTAATAGTAGGAATATAAAAAATATGATTCTAAAAAAAATGGCGCAAAATCTAAAAACAATTGGGCGATAATTTATATGAAGTTAATTAGTATCAAATTTAGATTCTTTTGGCTTTTTGTAATTATATTTAGTTTATTAGAAATAAGCTGTCCGGTTTTTAGTTTTGCTAATGAGAGTGTTGCGAATAATCTTAGCAATAATGATATTAAAAGTAATATAAAAATATCTTATAATAATATCCAAAAAGTGAGATCTGATTTTAGATTTTATGATGTGCCTTTAGGGAATTCGTCTCGAGACGATATAGTTTGGGTTTATCAGTATGGCGTTGTTAGCGGATACAGCACTAACAGCTATAAGCCGAGCAATTTAACCACGCGGGGGCAAATGGCAATTTTTCTTTATAATATGGCAGGCCGCCCAGATTTTTCGCCTGGACCAAATCCTTTTCATGATATAAATGCTTCCACTGTGGGTTATCAAGAAATTTTATGGCTTGTGCAAAATAATATAACCATCGGCACAACTTCTAGCACATATAGCCCTGATGCTAAAATCACCCGCAATCAAATGGCTTTATTTTTGCATAGAATAGGCGGGAGTCCAGAGGTTGATGCTAATTGCGGATTTTCTGATATGAAGACTTTGCCTCAAAATATAAAACAGGCAGTGTGTTATTTAAAAAATACTAGTGTGACAACAGGCACATCAGCCAGCACGTTTTCGCCATTTGACAAAGTCACCCGCAATCAAATGGCTTCTTTTGTAAAGAGAGCTGCTAATAATATTTTGCAAAATGCTTTAAATATATTTGAAACTCCTGATATTTTATTAGCGGCCTTTTTTAGCGGCGATGGTTATAATGTTAATCTTTATACTTCAATAGATGGCATTCATTTTGAAGATCCTCATCAGATACCGAAATCATTGAATAGCATTAATGAAAATAAGAGTAATGAAAAAGTTTCCTTAAATTCTGAAGGCTATAAAATATTTTCTCCAGATCAAGAGACTAAATTCAAAGCTTTACTTGAAAAAGATGAAGCCCAAGAGTCCCTCCAATCAAATTTAGCAGCTTCATATAAACCAGCTTTTAAAGACCCTACAATTGCTTTAATAAAATATAATGAGACATATACAAATTATAATATAGTAGCCGGCACTGATGCCGGCAGCAGTAGTTATTTATCTTTTTGGGTCACCACAGCAAAATATTTGACCACCTCAGATTATTGGTCTGACCCATATTTAGTGAAAATGCCTATTCCTGATGGCGTGGCTAAACATTCTGACGGCACAGTTGACACTTGGGCGCCCGAGTTTTTCATGGAAAACAATAATTTATATGTAGTTTTGTCAGTTGGCAATGCTGACACTTATATGGAGCAGGTGGTGGCAAAATGCAATATAACAGGCGTGGAAAAAACTGATAAATTGACGTGTTCTAATCCCCAAAAACTAAATATACCAGGAGCCACAGTTGGCAAATCTGACACTTGTGATTTATCAAAAAATTATAAAGGAAAAATAGATGGCCAAATCACTAAATATGGTAGCGACTATTATTTGGTAGATAAACCTAATGGAATATGCCCTCTTGAAATGTTTACTTCTAAGAATTTAACTGGTCCTTATACAAGAATAAATAGCAATATAACAAATTCTAATAAATGGAACACTCATGACAATAACGGAACTAATTTGTATAAGACATTGGA
>JAITRN010000045.1 GCA_031288355.1 Candidatus Opitulatrix roisinitermitis
AAAATAGTTTTCAGAATTTAATTCTTCAGGTGGTCACTTATTTTGATAGCGATAATGTGACAGGAAGTATAATATTTGGTGAGGGATGTTTTTCAAATGCTGTTAGCATAAATAGCTTATTGCGCAATTCTCATATAGCAGGAGACGTAGTTTTTGGCGCAGGCTTTGCTAAAAACACTCCTGATTATTCTTATATATTTCTTAACACAAAAATTCAAGGAGATATTAAATTTAATGAAGAATTTGGCTCAGCTGCTCGTTACACAAGTTCAATGTTTTCAGAGGCTCAATTTAGTAAAGAAATAGTTTTACCAGATAATTTTGGAGCAAATATTGAAATGGCTAATTATATGTTTCAGAACTTTATTTTTAAAAATACTTGGAAATTTCCGAGTAAGTTTGGTGAAAAAATTAATGATTTTAATAGGATGTTTGCCAGGAGTATTTTGAATGCTAATTTAGATTGGTCCAGTGTGGACTTTACGGGCAGAACAGGCGCCGATACAAGAGGGATGTTTGAAAATGTTACTTGGAATAATCATTTTATATTAGTGGCAAATGTAGGTTCTCAAGCTTTTTTCACGGCTAATACCGGTGCGACAGCTAACAACATTAAAGTTAAATAAAACTATAAGAAATTCAAGAAAAAATGAATTTTAAAGCTGGCAAGGAAAATAGAATATTTTAAAATTCAATTAAGGCAGTTGGTCTTTTAGGAACAGAATTCATTTTAGAAAATTCTTGTTCAAAAACAATTGTTATGCCATCATTTGATGACAGAAAAATGGTGTCGTCTCGTAAAGCATTTAATTGTCTGCGTAAAATATTAACCTGTTCTTGTAAATATAAAATTTGCCGTATGCCTTTAAGGTTCACGCCATCTCGGCTTAGCCGCTGCACCTGTTTTAGATTTTCTATATCGCGCGAAGTATAGCGGCGTGAAAGCCCAATAGTTTTTTTAGGCACGACTAAGCCTAATCTGTCGTACTGCCGCAGAGTTTGGGGGTGCATATTAGCGAGTTTGGCAGCTTGGGAAGTGTTATAAAGCATTTTTTAGGTCTTTGCTAATTTTTTTAGGAGCCTTTATAAATATATGTACATATTCGTCTCCTGCGCCTTTGGCTGTTTTTATTCCAGCGCCTTTTATTCTATAAATGCTGTTAGAAGAAGACCCGGCAGGTATTTTTATTTTTTTTGTCTCGCCGTAGGGTGTTGGAATTTCTAAAGCTGCGCCTAAGAGAAAGTCTTTTAGGCTTATTTCTTTATCTATATGCACGTCCTTGCCCTGTGTTTTATATATTTTATTAGGCTGGACATTTATTTCTAAAATTAAATCACCAGGTGCTCCGCCAGTTTGCGATTGATAGCCTTTGCCAGGAATTTTTATTTTTTGACCATCTAAAATTCCTGCTGGAATTCTAGTTTTGATAGTTTTGTTAGCGACTTTTAGCTCCAGGGTTGTTTCTCTTAAAGTATTTTCAAAAGGTATTGTGGTGGAGGCGTTAATATCTTTGCCTCTTGTTTGACTGCTGCCAGCAAATTGAGAAAATATATTTCCAAAAGGGTTATTGGTATTTTGATTGAATCCTCCGGTATTGCCAAATCCCTGATTAGCATTTTGGCTTGATCCAAAAGAGTTTCCTGTTGTGTATGTTCGAGTATATGTTCTGCCGCCTCCGCCGCCAAAAATGTTGCTAAAAATGTCTTCAAATCCGCCTGAGGGCTGCTGACCGCTGTTTCCCCATCCGCCGGTGAATCTGGCGCCCTGCCCTCCCATAGCTCTTATGGCGTCATATTGTTTTTTTTGTTCTTTATCACTTAAAACAGAATATGCTTCGCTAATTTCTTTATATTTTTCTTCCTTTTTTTTGTCACCTTGATTTAAATCAGGATGATATTTGCGCGATAATTTGCGATAAGATTTTTTGATATCATCATCGCTAGCTTCTTTTTTTAAATCTAGTGATGCATAATAATCTTTAGAGAGCCATTCTTGTTGAGACATAATTTAACCTGAAGCTGTATTTTCTATTTTTTAGTTTTTTTATTTTGTTTATCTTTTTTGTCTGACGATTTTTCATTTGATGTTTTTGGAATGGCCACACTAACTCTAGCAGGGCGAATAATTGTGTCATCTATTTTATAACCTTTTTCAATAACGGCCTCAACAGTTTCTTGTTTTGCTTTGGAGTCTTCATGTGACAAAATTGCTTCATGAATTTTGTGATCGAAAATATCATTTTTTTCTCCAAAACTTTTCACACCAATTTTTTCTAACGAAGATTCTAGTTTTTGAATTATTGCTCCAAAAGGGCTGTTTGCAGCAAAAGCTTTTTGGTCTTTTGCTCGCTGGATATCATCCAAAACAGGCAATAATTGAGTCAGAGTATCTTTTTTCCCAAAGAACCGAGCAGTTTCTTGGGCTTCAACTGCTCGGTTTCGGTAATTTATAAAAGACGCTCTTTCTTTAGCTAACTCTTCCATATAACTAGTTAGTTCTTTTTGAGTGTCTTTTAGGGCTTTTTCTAAATCGTTTTTAGAAGTTGCTTTTGTCATGGTTTTTCCTTTATTCAACAACCTCAGCGTCTACAACATCATCAGAGTCTTTTTTCTTTGATGTCTTTTCTTCCTTTTTTTTGTCAGCTTCAGGCTCTTGGTCAGAATTAGTTTCAGCTTTTTCTTGGCCAGATTGATAAAGTGCTTGACCAATTTTTTGTGACGAAGCCATTAGTTTATCATTAGCCGATTTAATAGCGTCAGAGTCATCTGATTCAATAGCTTTTTTGACATCATCAATATCGCTTTGGACTTCTTTAATTAATTCGTCATCTAACTTATCTTTATTGTCGTCAATTAGCTTTTGTGTAGAATAAGCAAATGTTTCAGCTTGATTTTTTGTATCTTGAGCTTCGCGGCGCTTTTTATCTTCGTCGGCATGCTCTTTGGCTTCATTCACCATTCTGTCAATTTCGTCTTTCGGCAAAGAAGACCCGCCTGTAATAGTCATAGACTGTTCTTTGCCTGTGCCTTTATCTTTAGCTGAAACATGAACTATACCGTTTGAATCTATGTCAAAGGTCACCTCTATTTGAGGAACCCCTCGAGGAGCTGGGGCAATTCCAGTTAATTCAAAAGTTCCAAGAGACTTATTGTCTTTGGCGAATTCTCTTTCTCCTTGGACAACTTGAATTAACACTCCTGGTTGATTATCAGCTGCTGTGGAAAATATTTCGCTACGTTTTGTAGGAATAGCGGTGTTTCTTTCAATCAATTTAGTGGTCACTCCTCCCAGTGTTTCAATTCCCAGTGATAAAGGAGTGACGTCTATTAGCAAAACATCTTTTTTGTCACCCTGCAAAACTCCAGCTTGAACAGCAGCTCCCACAGCAACAACTTCATCAGGGTTTACACCTTTATTAGGCTCTTTTCCGCCAGATAATTGTTTAACAGCGTCTGCCACTGCCGGCATACGAGTGGAGCCGCCCACCAAAACTATATGATCTATATCAGCAACTTTCACATTTGCGTCTTTAATGACTGCTTGGAAAGGCTTTTTAGTTCTTTCCAGCAAATCTTTTGTCATATCCTCAAATTTAGCTCGGGTTAATTTTTCGTCCAAATGAATTGGGCCGTTTTCCCCCATAGAAACATATTGCATAGAAATATTAGTTTCTGTGGCGCTGGAAAGCTCTTTTTTGGCTTGTTCAGCGGCTTCTTTTAGTCTTTGCAGAGCAATTTTGTCTTTTGATAAATCCACTCCATCTTTATTTTTGACCTGAGAGACTAACCAGTCAATTATTTT
>JAITRN010000017.1 GCA_031288355.1 Candidatus Opitulatrix roisinitermitis
ATATAAAGGACGTTTATTCATGTGATATGAAGCAGCCTTCAGAAAACAGGGGTGATGAATCGTCAGTTGGACGTATGGTGGCCAATTCCTATAAAGATTATGTTTCTGCTCAGCTAAAACGACATATAGATATTGGAGTAACCCAGCCAGGTTCTCTTAGAACTGATGCTATACCTAATTCTGATGGCAAATTAACTTATGGAAATGCTGTTAGTATTTCTCCCTTTGCTAATGAATTATTTATTTCTGAATTAACGGGGGCTCAGTTGAAACAAATTTTAGAAGAACAATGGCAGGTTGATTCACAAGGACAAAGGCCTTCTAGACCGTTTTTAGGGCTGTCTTTTAGCGCAGGCTTCACTTACACTGTTGATACTTGGGATCCAAATGCCAGGCCCGGAAACCATATATTATCTATGTGGATTAACGGCAAGCTAGTGAAAGACGATAAGACATATACTGTTATAGAAACTTCTTTTTTACAGACTGGTGGTGATAATTTTCGGGGATTTACTGCTGGAAAGCACTCTGATTCAGGTTTTATAGATTCGGATGCTTTAATAAATTATGCAAAAGATAAAGGTTTGAATTATAATTTTCGGTCAGATTATGCCCGTAGCTCGGCTGTTTTAAAAAATCATTTGCTGGAAAATATCAAGGCAGGTTCCGCTTTTAGTCAAACTATTGCAAATTTAAATATATATTCTGATGGAGCGCCTCAGAACAAAACTGGAGAGGTTTATTTATTAAAAAATAATTCAGAAAAAAAGATAGGAACATTTAAAGTTAATAATGGGCAGTCAGATATATCTGCTAAAATTCCAGATAATATTTCAAGCGGTAATTATACTGTAAAATATGTTGTATATCCTTCTAATACAACAATTTATCAAAATATTTCTATAATTTCTAATAATTATCCAAATCCTTTTTATCCTGACACAGGTTTGCCTTTTAAGGAAATACTATCTGTTTTTATTATTTTGTTAATTATTGCAAGTGTTTGCAAAAAAGCCTCTAAATTTTAAATTTAAACTTGAATGAATAAAAATGGTAAACTCAAAAAAAAATTTATTTTAAGTCTTTTTTCGCGTATTTTTTTAATATTAGCTGGAATAGTTTTATTATATATAATATGGTTAGTTGTTTGGTCAGGAATTAATTCAGCAAATATTCAAGAAAAAGCTTTGCAGCAAGCTAATTTAACTAGGCCGCCAGATATTTCTCATCCATGTCCTGAATATCGCGATAATTATCCAGAATTGGCTAGTGTGCCTGATGGCCAGATTATTGGGCAAATTTTTGTGCCTAAATTTGGTAAAGAATATTGGCGAACTCTTTTCCAAGGGTCTGATAAACAAATGCTTGACACTATGGGTTTTGGGCATTATGATAATTCTGCTATGCCAGGAGGAGTAGGAAATTTTTCAGCTGCAGCTCACCGTAACGGCTATGGAGCATCTTTGGAAGATATTGACAAAATTTCTAAAGGCGATTTTATAGTTATTAGAACACATGATTATTGGTTTGTCTATAAGGCCACTACTAGCGAAATAGTCCAGCCGGATGACACGGGTGGAATTTTACCTGTTCCATATCAACCAAAAGGAATAGCTAGCGAGAGATTTTTGACATTTACAACTTGTCATCCTAAATATTCAACTGATCAAAGATATATACAGCATGCTAAAATTGACTATTGGGCTAAAGTCTCTGAAGGTGTTCCAAAAGTTTTGCTGGATGCTGGCGTTTTACTGTAAACTTAATCTATGACGTTGATATTTTCTAAAAATCAATCTGGCGAATATGCTTATGATCGACAGTCAGTTGATATTTTTTTTGCAAATTGCCAAACAGCTTATGAAAATTCTCCCACCTCAATAGATGTTTTAAAATTAGCTAATAGCGGTTTTCCTGTAGTTGAATCAGGTTATTATACTGTGGAAGTAGATAAAGCTATTAATAAACTAATTTATTCCGTTTTAGAATATAAAAGAGATTTAGCATATAATTCAGGACAACAGGATTTATGGGAAAAAGAATATTCTAGAACAGTTTATGATTTGGAGAGCACTTTGAATGCTGGCAAGGGTAAAATGTTTTCTAGAGGAGAAAAAAAAGTTTTTTCGTATAAAAGACGCTCGGTGGAGAAATTTATGCATAAGCTGAAAAAATATTTTTTTGAATCAGGCAATAAAATCACCTTAGAAAATTTGGATAAAATTTGTTTTTCAGCCACTAAACGAGGTTCAGGTTATTCGGAAAAAGAAGTTGATCAATTTTTAAATAAAGTTAGAATTTTATTGTTGACACCGACTGAGAAAAACTAATAGTGTTCAAAATTTAGTATGCCTAAAAAAATAGTTGTTTTGGGGTCAACAGGCTCTATTGGCAGGCAAGCTTTAGAAATAATTCGTCAAAATCCGTCGCAATTTAGTGTTTTAGCCTTAGGCGCTTATGGAAACAATAAAAAACTTTTCACTGAGCAAATTGCTGAATTTAAACCTAAAAAATATGCTACTGTTTTAGATGATGGCATTGAAAAAGTGAATTTGCTGGCTGGGGAGAAATGCGATATTGTTTTGAATGGTATAGCGGGTTCAGCGGGAATTGAATCTTCTGTGAACGCTTTAGAAAAAGGCAATTATTTAGCATTAGCAAATAAAGAGTCCTTAGTAGTGGGAGGAGAATACTTGTTATCAAAAGTTAAGTTTCCTAATCAAATAGTTCCGGTGGATTCAGAACATTCTGCAATTTGGCAATGTTTGCAATCGGGCAAGAAACAAGAAATAAGTAGATTGATCTTGACAGCTTCAGGAGGTCCTTTTCGCAATTTTGGGCTTAATGAGTTAAAAAATATTACGCCAGAACAGGCTTTAGCTCACCCTACATGGGATATGGGGAAGCTAGTTACTATAAATTCGTCTAATATGGTGAATAAAGCCTTGGAAATTATAGAAGCTCATTATCTTTTCGGAATAGATATAGATAAAATAGATGTTGTTATTCAGCCGACTAGTTTTGTACATTCAATGGTTGAATTTTTTGACGGTTCCACAATTATGCAAGTATCTGCGCCAGATATGAAATTGCCTATTGCTTTAGCCTTGAATTATCCTGATAGATTAGAAAATTCTATAAAGCCAGTCAGTTTTTTGGATAAAAAAGTTTTTGAGTTTGAACCTTTAGATAATAACAAATTTCCGATTATTCAATTTACTAAAAATTTTTTTAAAAATAATAAAAATTTAAGTATAGTATTTAATGCAGCAAATGAAGAATTAGTTAAAGCATTTTTAAATAAGAAAATTGCTTATTTAGACATTGTCCAGATATTGCAAAAGATAGTATCAGAATATAAAATTGGTCGTGATATAGTTAATATAGACATGATTTATGAAGTAGAGAATGATGTTCGTAAAATTATTAGAAGTTTTATAAGCTAAAAATTTGTAAATTGAGAAAATGCAAATTCTAGATGGTTTATAAAATTTTTTGTAGTTAGAAAAATAAGAAGGGAAATAAATGACCGTTGCTATTCTTACAATTATTATAGTAATTGTTGGCATTACATTATCTGTAACATTACATGAGGCAGGACATACTTTTACAGCAAAAGCTTTTGGGGTGCCAGTTTCTGAGTTTATGGTGGGTTTTGGCCCAACGCTTTTTTCAAAAAAAATAGGCGAAACCGAATATGGTTTTAAACCTATTTTACTAGGGGGATATTCTAAGATTTTGGGAATGTTTCCGCCAACAAATCCTAATTGGAAGGATAAAGGACCCTTTAGAAATATTATAAAAGATGTCAGAACTGAATCTGCTAATTCTATGGAAGGGTATGATTCTAAGAGAGCATTTTATTGGCTTTCGACACCTAAAAAAGTTTTAGTTATGGCAGGAGGAACGTTAACTAATCTTTTATTAGGGTTTATATTTTTTGCTTTGGCATTTTGTACAATTGGAGCTTATCAACCAAGCACAACTCTGCAAAGTGTCGCTCAATGTTTAGACGATTCTGTTCAATGTTCTGAAAATGTTGTGGCGCCAGCAGCTCAGGCCGGTTTAAAAAAAGGTGATGAGATAATTGAATTAGACGGTCAGAAAATAACTTCTTGGAATCAGATTACTAATATTGTGACTAATTCTAATGGTAAGGATTTAGAAATAGTTTATAAGGTTTTTGATCAAGATCAATCTGCTAATAATGTTAAAATAACTCGAATAGAAACTCAATCAGGTTCTATTCGAAAAGCCGTTGTAAAACCTGTTTTGAACAATGGGCGTTATATAATTGGAGTGACATCACAGGCTGTGCGTCAACCAGGTTCATTGTTTGATGCTGCTCAAATAACTTGGCAGGCGTTTATAGGCACAGTTTCTATGGTTGTGACTTTGCCATATCAAACATATAAAGCTATTGAATCTATTTTTACACATGAAAAACGAGGTGGAAATACTGTTTTATCGTTAGTTGGAGTAGGGCAAATAGCCGTTGATCAAACAACTGCTACTAATGATAATTTATCTCGCATAGCTTCATTGCTTTCACTGTTGGGCTCATTAAATATTGCTTTATTTGTTTTGAATTTGATTCCGCTTTTGCCTTTAGACGGCGGACATGTGGTTAATTCGCTATATGAAGGTACCAAAAGAGCTATTGCTAGAATAAGAGGTAAGAAACGCCCGGCTCCTTCAGATTTATCACGGTCTATGCCTTTGGCATATTTTGTTTATGGCTTATTAATATTTTGCGGTGTAGCGCTTATTTTAGTTGATATTTTGAATCCTATAAAATTGTAATTGCAGCAGCTATTATAAGTTATATTTTTTTGTAGTTTTCGTATTGTAGAGTCTTTGATTAAAACTTTATAATAAAATTGTTATAAATGTTAGATTTGTCTGCTAAATGCTATGAAAGTGAATAATTTCATTAGACTAATGATATGAATATGGAAAATAAGAAAAATAAAAAAGCGGCTGTTTTGACAGCCTGCTTTGTTGCAATAAGCCTTATTTGCGTAAGCCTTACTGTGATACTTTTTGCAAATCAAAACAAAAGCGATTTGTCAAAAGAAGCAAATTTGTCTCAGAATGGGATGAATTTAGGGAAAGAACAAGCAAAAAGTAATGCAAATCAGACAAAATCTAACAATAGAGCAATTGAAAAGCCTTATAATTTGAAATTCAACGAAAAAGGAGTTGATAGTCATACAGCAGTTTTAACAGTGGATAGAACCAAATCATTTAATGAAATTGCTTCTGACCTAAAACCATATTTTTCTGAAAAAAATATAAATTTAGCTTTACAAGATTTAGGAAATTTATCAGACTATAATTATAATCCAGCTATTTCTATTTCGGCTAAATCTGATTTGAACGATTTAGATATAAAAGACTTACAACAGCGTGATAGTTTTGTTAGTGCTGCTAGAGAATTAGAAGTTAAATTAGACGATTATTCGCAAAATCCAAATGATTTATATAATTTATCTGATTCAGCCTCCTATGCTTTTAAAGATTATAATCAGTTGAATCCTGGTGCATCATCTGTGGCTAGTGCTTGGCAATATTTGAATGGAAAAAATGTGGCCAGCAAAAATCAAGTTCCAATAGCTGTTATAGATTCTGGATTTACTGCATCGCCAGGCGGTGAATCAGATAATATAATAGCTAAATGCGATTTTGGTGAGGGGGCGGCTGATTGTAGCAAAACAACTGTTGACCCTAGTCCGCAAGCTAGCCCATCTCAAGCTCCAAATCACGGTACTGTGACTAGTCAAATTATTTCGTCAAGCACTAATAACGCTATAGGCGGTATGGGAGTTAGCTATGATTCACCAGTATATTTTTATAAAGTAAGCACAAGAACTGGAAATTTGAGTAATAGCGCGATAGTGAATGCTATAAATAAAGCTGCGGATGATGGTGCAAAAGTTATAAATATGTCATTTGGGGCTTATTGTGATAACTGTTCGCCTGATGGGGACACTCTTGCTCCATGGTCTATGGCTTTAAAAGAGGCTTATGAGAAAGGCGTCACACCGGTTGCTTCAGCCGGCAACGGCAGAGCAAAACACGGATATACGTGTCATCAAAATACTCCTGCTTTGTTAAATGTTGTTATATCAGTGGCTGCTACAGATATTGAAGGAAAACCTAGCTATTTTACTGATTGCGGCGAAACAGTTAATGTAGCTGCTGCTGGAGTTGATGTTAGAACTGTCACTAATCCTCGTCAAATAGAGCTGTCAGAGGATTGGCAAACGGGAAATGGCACAAGTTATTCAGCTCCTGTTGTGTCTGGTGCAGCGGCTGTTTTGCAACGTATAAATATTAATCTTACACCTGGACAAATTATTGATATTTTGGAAAAAACTGCTCACGATGTTACTAAATTTTCGGGTATATCGGGAGATATTTGCAATATTGAACAAGGTGTTCATATTGGTAAAGATATTTGTACGGGCTATGGAATTATAGATTTAAATGAAGCAGCTAAAGAAGCAGCGTCAAAAGATCCAACACCTAGTCCTATACCAACACCGAGTCCAGTTGATAAATTCACTGACATAGCTAGTGATTCTCAATATGAAGATATTGTTTGGATGTTAACTAACGGTTTTGCAGATGGTTATTTGTGTTTTGACAAAGCAAATCCTTATAAACAATGTCAAGGTAAAGACACAAAGATCTTTATGCCTAAAAACGCTTTGACACGTGGCCATATAGTGACGTTTTTATGGAAATTTTTTGGTAAGCCTTATATAGACCCAGCTTGGACGTCTCCTTTTGTAGATATTGAGAATTATGCTGAAAAAGATAAAGTAATTTGGGCATATCATTTAGGGTTGACTAAAGGCGCAGATGCTAAGCATTTTTCACCTCAAAAAAATGTTACTAGATATCAAGCTGCTCAGTTTTTATATAATGCGGCAGGTAAGCCAATAGTAAAAGAAGATTCAGTTTTTGTTGATATAAATTCAACTTCGCCTTCCTATGAAGCTATAATTTGGGCGGCAAGTAAAGGTATTTATACAGGTTATGTTTGTGAAGCAGCTGGTCTGCCAAGTGGAGAATGTCAAAAAGCAGGTGATAGACTATTTAAAGGTGCTCATAAAAATTCGCGTGGGCAATTAGCTAAAATATTGCATCAGTATTATTTGGCTTAATAAAAAGGACAGTGGCTCAATTGGTAGAGCATCGGTCTCCAAAACCGAGGGTTGCAGGTTCAAGTCCTGTCTGTCCTGCTGTATGATATTAAAACCTTTATGTTAAACTGAGTAGATAACACGTTTATAAAAATCTTGAGCTATGGTGTAATTGGCAGCACGAGAGTTTCTGGTACTTTTAGTCTAGGTTCGAATCCTGGTAGCTCAGCGAAGTTAATTTTTAACAAATGATTAAAAAATTTAAAAAGCAAAAAAGGCAACTTGCGCAAAATATGCACAGGTTCAAAAAGAAGGTAAAAATTTGAAGATAAGAAATAAGATTGAATATAAAAAAGTTGTACGCCAACTGGGACTCGAACCCAGGACCTGCAGCTTAAAAGGCTGTAGCTCTACCAACTGAGCTATTGGCGCATTTATAGGCAGTTATTTATATAAAATAATGCTATATAAATAGTATATAGTATTTTGTGAATTATTTTAAAAAGGTAAAAAGTTATGAATATAATCTTTTTGACCTAATTACTATTTTTTTAAAGCGGTTTTTAAAAGTAAACTATTATTATGTACTTAAAATCCCTAACTTTAAAAGGATTTAAATCTTTTGCCTCTCCTCAAACTCTGCATTTTGCAGAAGGTGTTAGCTGCATAGTTGGGCCTAATGGCTCTGGTAAATCTAATATATTAGATGCTATTGAATGGTGTTTAGGTGA
>JAITRN010000021.1 GCA_031288355.1 Candidatus Opitulatrix roisinitermitis
ATTTTGAAGAGTATGACTCGGCCAAGTGCGCAATTCCCCACAAAATTAGAAATTTTGCGGGGGACCCCGCAGCACCTCCGCGCTCGAAAAATTGCTATTTTTTGTGAAAGTTGTAGAATTTTTAATTTAACATTATGGTAATAATTTTTTGAAACAGTGAGTGTTTTTTTTTTTTTGTAAAAATTTTAACATATCCTAAAGATTTAAAATGTTGAAAGTAGGTAATTATGATAAGTTTTAAAAATTTGAATTATAGAAAAAATCCTTTTAAAAATAGTAATTTTAAAAATAAAATTTTTAGAAATAACAAATTCAAAAAAATAGGAGTTTTAAGTATAATTTTTATTTTTGGAAGTATCTGTTTTATAAACATTCCGGCTACATCAAATGCTTCTATTTCCCAATCTGTTTTAAGCATTGCTAAAGGCGGCACCAATGCTAACAATTCTGAATCTGCTCAAACAAATCTAGGCATGATTGACAATTTATCCGTTTTGTCGACCAATAACAATTTTCCAAGTAGTAAAGCAGTTTACAATACTATAGAAAATTTATCTCAAGGTCGATTTATTGCTGTTGGACAAAATAATTTATTTTCTCAATGCCTTGAATCTGCAAATTGCACTGACGCCCAAAACTGGTCCACCGCTGAACCCTTAACTGACCAGACACAAATTTGTTCAACCTATTATGGTACAACATGTTTGCGCGATTTAATTTACGCCGGAGGAAGATTTATTGCAATAGGCTCAGGCGGCATTGTCACTCAATGTTTTGATAGCGCAGATTGCGGAATAGCTAACAGTTGGAAAAGCGCAATATTAGGGAATAACACAGGTATTATATGGGATGGAATTACTTTTGGCCAAAATTTATTTGTAGTTGTTGGAAATTCGGGGTTTATGAGCTCTTGCAGCGCAGAATTAGACTGTTCTGACGCTAATTCATGGACAACTCCAGCCAAAATTGGAAGCACGAGTGCGAACTATAATGATATAACATTTGGCAATAATCAATTT
This sequence comes from Candidatus Opitulatrix roisinitermitis, assembly GCA_031288355.1. Taxonomy (GTDB): domain Bacteria; phylum Actinomycetota; class Actinomycetes; order Actinomycetales; family Bifidobacteriaceae; genus Opitulatrix; species Opitulatrix roisinitermitis. The sequence goes on from JAITRN010000021.1 coordinate 1,020, forward strand.
GTGGCAGTAAGCGTAAGTGGATCAATATCTATTTGCAAAAGCAATTGTCAATCAACCGACTCTTGGTCAGCAGCATCAACTGTTCCAAACAACGCTTCCATAAATGCCATAACTCACTCTAATGACCGCTTTGTAGCTGGCACTACTAATATGTCTATTACAGGATGCCTATATATTAATGATTGTTCAATCGGAGCAAATTGGTCTCCATTATATCAAATCTCTGGAGCATCAGGAGATAATTTACACGCTATTGTTTACGGAGCAGGAAGATTTATAGCTGGCGGAGCAGGTATGAAAGTAAGCCAATGTTTAGAAACCAACGATTGCACACTTGGCCAAAATTGGTCCACATTTATAACTTTACCCGCTAAAAGCGGTTATTGGCTTAGATCTATTTATGCTAAAGACACATTTATATTTACAGGTTTTAATGGAGCCATTACAAGCTGTTCTGCAACAGCCGACTGTTCACAAATTTCATCTTGGACAACAACAACCTATGTAGATGGGCAGCCTGATCGCTGGCTAGGGCTAGCCTATCGAAAAGGGATATAACTCCAAAAAATATTAGCAGTTTCTAAAATTATCATTATACTAAAAACAATTTAATCACTTTTTCCCCGAGCGAACTGTTCCCAACAAATTATTACCAATTAGCAAAACATAATTAACAAAAACGATTTAATTACTTTTTACCCTAGCGAACTGTTTTAAAAATTATTACCAAGGATAATTAAAATTCCTCAACTGAAGTAACATGTCTCAATTCAATTATAAAAACATCATCCGCTAAAAACAATTTAACCACTTTTTTCAGGAGCGAGCTGCCCCAACAAATTATTACCTAGAAAATTAATATTTTCAATGCCAAGAAAAAATATTTTTTGAGTAGTCTGAAAAAATGTGCGTAGTTTATATTAGACAAGCATTTTTTCAGCACAGCGCGTATGTTCGCGCCTGAGAGAGAGGGGGGGGGGGTGCAAGCTCTTTTTTCAATTAAGCTAATAAAAAGATAATTAACTAAAAACAATTTAATCACTTTTTTCAGAAGCGAACTGTTCCAACAAATTATTACTAATGACAATTAATATTTTCAATGCCAAGAAAAAATATTTTTTGAGTAGTCTGAAAAAATGTGCGTAGTTTATATTAGACAAGCATTTTTTCAGCACAGTGCGTATGTTCGCGCCTGAGGTTCTGTGTTCTTTTTTCAATTCAACTAATAAAAGATAATTAGCTAAAAACAATTTAACCACTTTTTTCAGGAGCGAGCTGTCCCAAAAAATTATTACCAAGAAAATTAATATTTTAGAAAACCGTCAATATTCTTTTCAAGGAATTGTTTTGAAAATTTTTGCGGTAGCTTATTTTATAGCAAAAAAATTTTCAAAAGTGAGTGGGACTGCAGACTAATTTTTCAGGAGATTTATCTTCTGAAAAATTGGGCTTTGCAGAACGGTTTACGGCAATTTCGGGAAAGTATATTGTCGGTTAGAGAAAATATTTAAATTAACAATCCAGTAATAATTTGCTGGGGCAGTGAGTGTTTTTTTTTTTTGTAAAAATTTTAATAACACTACTAAAAATTCAAAATGTTAAAGGCAGGTAATTATGTTAAATTTAAAAAATAATAAATTCAGAAAAATAGGAATTTTAGGAATAACTCTCATCTTTGGAAGTATATGTTTTATAAATACTCCAGCTGTTTCAAACGCTTCAGCTCAATCTGTTTTAGGCATTGCCAAAGGCGGCACTAATGCTAACACAGTTATTGGCGCTCAACAAAATTTAGGAATAACAAACACTGTTGACGCAAAATCAACAAACAACCAATTTCCCAGTTCCAAAGCTGTTTATGATTATATAAATTTTGGCAGCATTGATAAAATAACTATTGGAGGAGGAGAAGGAAGTGTTGCTCAATGTTTAGTTTCCACAAATTGCTTAGAAAAAAAGAATTGGAAACAAGGGGTTATAGACACAACTCAAAACTGGTGGACTATTCAATATCAAAAAGAAAATTCAAAATATTTTATGACGGGCCCTACTGGAGGATTAGTCACAGGCTGCTCAAACAGTTTAGACTGTTCTGACGCTGCAAATTGGTCAACCCCAAAAAGCGTGCCCGGAATATACGGAGCATATATGCCAACCGTTAGTTATGGAAATAGTAAATTTATAGCTGTTGGTTCTCAAACTATCACTGGATGTGATGCAAACCTAGACTGTTCTGACGCTAATAACTGGGCTCCACAGACTAAATTATCTGGCATTGACGACCAAATGATAGGATCAGCTTATGGAGATGGTTATTTCATTGTAGACGGCAGAAAAAGTAAAGTGACTGGCTGTTTAGCATCAACTGATTGCTCAATTAACTCTAATTGGTCAACAGCCGAAGATATACCTGGTGCGTCCACCACCGAATACAGAGGAATCGCCTTTGGCGAAGGCAAATTTGTAGCTACAGGATATAGAAGTTTTGCTCAATGTTTATCAGCAAATGATTGCCGACTAGGCAGTTCCTGGAAAACAGCATATATGGACGCATATTTTGGTGGATGGAAAATAGCTTACTCTGGTGGACAATTTGTAGGGGTTGGCGGATATTCCACCACTGGATATATTTGGCGATGCCAAGCATCAACTGATTGCTCTGAAACAAGCAATTGGACCAATATAACAGTCGCTGACAATTTTTTTAGATATATAACAGTTGGCGGCGGAAACTTTATTGCTGGAGGACAAGATGGAAAAATTTATCAATGTAGTCAAAATTTAAACTGCGGACAAGCAGCTTCTTGGAAAACAATAGATCAATCACTTGGAATAGATATATACTCTATTACCTATGGAAGCAATCTAAACTAAAAGCTTATAAAACTAATTTCAATTATAAACTAATTATTTTTTGATTTTCTCTGGATAAATAACTATTTTTCTATGAGGCTCCGCTCCTGAAGATTTTGTTAAATATCCTTCATTTTTTATATAATCATGAACAATTTTTCTTTTATAAGAATTCATTGATTTTAATTGAACTTCTTTTTTAGTTTCAAGAGCTTTTTTTAGATATTTCTTAGCTAATTCAAGCGTTTCATCATCAGAACTTCGGCGAATACCAGCAACATCCACAACAAGTTTAGTAGGTTTATTAGTCCGCCTGCGAACTACTGCTCTAGACAACGTTTGCAAAGCTGCTAAAGCTTTATAGTCTTTCCCAGCTAATTTATTTATAGTTTTTTCGTCATCAGTCACAACTTCTATAACAGCTCTTTCATCACGCGTCACCATTTCTATATCACCTGATAAATTCAAGGAATCTAAAATACTTTCAACAAAATCAGCTGCTATATCAGCTTCTTTATTGAGTTCCTCTATTGTTGGTTTTTCAAACCTAGGCGCTTCATCTAAAGTTTTGTCCTTGGTTCCATTTTTTTCTTTCTCTACCATAATTTTCCTTTCTTTTGCTTTTTTTATGGCATATATCTATTCTAGCCTTTTTTAGATTTTTTTCTTACTTTTTTAGATCTAGGCTGAACCCTTTGCCCTCTTTGAATCTCAGCTCCCAAATCCTGAGTTGCTTGCCTTTTAGCATATTCTCTGGCCTCAAAGGCTTCATATGCTTTAGAACCCGGAGTTGGCATATAATGAATTTGCCAAAGAGTTTGGCCTAATGTCCAAGTATTCGTTGTCACCCAATAAATTAAAACCCCTATTGGCAGCATAGGTCCTATAAGTATATATGTTAAAGGCAAAATATACATCATAGCTTTTTGAACTCCGGCTTGTGGCCCTTCTAAAGTTGTTTGAGGCATATTTTTTAAAATAGAAAATCTTTGTGTTGCAAAAGTTAAACCTATCATTAAAAAAATTAAAATTCCTACAACAATTCGGCCGCTTATTTCCGGCAAATTAGAAAACATCTCATATAATTTTACACCAAAAAATTCAGAATTTTGAAAATCTGTAGCTTGAAGAGCGTCAATTGGCCCAACCGGCCCTCTAGCTCCTGTTATAATATCTCCCATAGTCCTTAAAACATTATATAAGCTTAGAAAAACTGGCATTTGCAAAAGCATAGGCAAACAAGAGCCCATAGGGTTTGCTCCGTTTTTTCGATATAAAGCCATAGTTTCTTGACTCATTAATTGCCTAGACGCTGGGTCTTTTCTGTTTTTATATTTTTTTTGAATAGCTAAAAGCTGAGGTTGTAAACTTTGAGTCTTTCTTATTCCATGAATTTGTCGAATAAATAATGGTAAAATACACAAACGAACAAAAATAGTCAAAAAAACAATAGCCAAAACCCAAGAAGTGCCAGCTCCCGAACCTAATCCCAATAAACTGAAAAACTGATGAAATAAATATAAAATCCAACCAATTAACACCTCAATAGGCTGAAGCAAGGACCAAAAGTTCATAATTAAATACTATACTAAATTCTTTTTTTTATATAATGTTATTCCTAAAAAATTTATTTCTCGAGGAATATAATCAAACCCCCCTTTAGCAGCCGGATTGCATCTTAAAAGTCTAAAAACTGCTAGAAAAAAACCAAAAATAAAACCATAACCTTCAATTGCTTGCTTAGCGTATTCTGAACAACTTGGAAAATATAAACATTTTGGCGGCCTAGCAGATGAAATATATTTTTGATATAAATTAATTAATTGAATCATTTTTTAATATTTTCTCTATTTTTTAGTAATTTCTCTATATATATGAAAAATTTCGTTTTGTAATTCACTAAATTTCATATTAACCGTGCTTAGTTTAGGGAAAAAAAGTATAATTTTTCTCTCGGGAAATTCGTCAACATTTAATTTAATAATCTCTTTTATTCTGCGTTTTATTTTATTTCTCTCAACTGCTTTATTGCTTATTTTCTTTGAAACTATTATAGAATATGCCTTTTCTAAAATACCCTTTTGTAAAATATCTTTTTCTTTATTTTCTTTAGTTTCATAATTTATATCTTCATAATTCGCATATATCGCTAAAAGATTTTTTGAAAAGTACCTCCGCCCAGATTTATAAATTTGCTGAAAACTTTTCTTTTTTTTTATAGTTTGTATCATTTAAGCAGATATTTCAGATCTGCCTTTAGAACGTCTTCTAGCAATAAGTTTTCTGCCCGATTTAGTTAACATTCTATGTCTAAATCCATGCTTTTTAGCTCGACGCCGATTATTTGGTTGATACGTTCTCTTTGACATATTTTAATTCTATCTAAATAATTTATTTTTACAAAATTAAACCCGTAAAAATTCATTTTCTATGTAAATTTAATTTAAAAATAAATTCTTTTAATGATAATTTTAAATTATTACAAAAAATAAAACTGTTGAAAGTTAAATTAAAAAATGTTGAAGTTTTAGAGGAGAAGTATGGATACTGCGGCGCTTTGGTCAAAAGTTGTTGATAACTTGTTGAAATCAGAACAACTTAATAACCCCCTAGCTGCAGCTCTTAAAAAAATTAATCCAGCAAATTTACAAAATTCCTTACTTTCTTTATCAACAGACGACCCTGATGCCAAAACTCAGGTGGAAAGCAATATTTCACTTCTTATATTAGATGAGTTACAAAAAATATCTAATCAATTTATGTCTTTCACAATCAATTTGCAAAATAGCCAAGATTTACAAAATGCCCATGATTTACAAAATACCCGGGATTTGCAAAATGCCCAAAATTTACAAAATGCCCAAAATTCTTCAGAGGCTGAGACTAAAGCTAAAGAATCTTTTAAAGTTAAAAACTCTCTCTATGAAAACTCGACTTATGAAGATTCTCCCTATGAAGATTCATCTTATAAAACGTCTACAAAATATCTTTCACAAGAAAACCCTCCCCAAGAAAGCCTTACAGAAATCCCAACTATATCTGAAGTTGTAAAAAACACTTCGTCTGTTAAGTCTGTTGAACAAATGAAAAACAGTGCTAAATATTTTTCTAAAGCTCCAATTGAAAAAAATCCAGACTATAAAAAAGATAAAAGCATTTTTGGCAAAATTGCTCCTAACAACTCAAAAATTCTCACAGGCTACACTTTTGATAGTTTCGTAACTGCTGAAAACAATTCTTTTGCTGTATCAGCTTGCGTGACTGTTGCCGAAAACCCAAATATGGATTATAACCCTTTATTAATACACGGCAAATCGGGCATGGGCAAAACTCATCTTTTGCATGCTGTAGGCAATAGATATATGGAAAAATATGACAATACAAGCGTTTTATATTGCGCGTCAGAAGAGTTTATAAATGATTATATATATGCTATTCGCGAAGGTAATATGCATAAGTTTAAAAATAAATATACCGGTATAAACGTTCTTTTAATAGATGATGTTCAATTTTTTGTTTCAAAAACAAGCTCTCAAGAGCAATTTGTTCATATCTTTAACCAACTTATTTCCGCTGGAAAACAAATTGTTATGACTTCTGATGTTCATCCTGATCAATTAAACAATTTGCCTGATCGTCTAAAAACCCGTATGAAAAACACTGTTGTTGGTTTATCTCCTGTTAGCTATGAAACAAAAGTGGCAATTTTAAAATCATATAGCGAAAAATCTGGACAAGTTGTTCCAAAAAGCTTTTTAGAAGTTATTGCTCAAAGAAGTGGCGAATCTATAAGAGAATTAATTGGGCTTTATAAAACCGTTATGAATTATCTTGTTTTTGCTAGTAAACCTTTATCAGCTGAAGAAGCTTATAATTATTTAACCTCACAAAACAGCAATATTGTCACAACAGAAAAACTTAAAAATAAGCCTCAAGCCATTATTAAAAACATTTGTGATTTTTATAATTCGTCCTATGAGGAAGTTGTTGGTTCGAGCCGACGAAAATCAATTGTTTTTACTCGAAATTTATGTGTTTTTGTTTTGCGTAAAACAACTAATTTATCATTATCTGAAATGGGAAGTTATTTAGGTGAAAGAGATCATAGCACTATTTTAAATTGCTATAAAAAAGCTGAACAAATAATTTCGCAAAGCAATTCTACTTTTGATCAAATAAAAATTTTTCTTAGTATAAATCAACCTTTAATTTCTCAAAATGCTATTAAAAATTAAACAAAAACAAAATTTCAAAAGCTTTCTAAATGCTGTTGAAATTTATTTTATTAAAACCAAATATAATTACATATTAAAAAAACTAAACCTCTTTTCAATATGTATTGAGAAGTCTAAAACTGTTTATATTTATGGTGTAAACTATGGTTATCAACAGTTTCAACAACCGTTAATTAATTAATTAAATTAACTATAAGAAAGGAAAAAGTATGTTGAATATTGAAAAGGAAATTTTATTAGATGCTTTAACATGGATTATTAGAGCTGTTCCTTTAAGACCTAATATACAAGCTTTAGAAGGTATTGTTATAAAAACTAATTCCGATAATACTATTACTTTAAGTGCTTATAATAATGAATTATATATGGAAAATACAATACCTGTTAAAAAAATTATTAGTGAAGAAACGATAATTGTTCCAGGAAAACTTTTATTTGAGATGATAAAAACTATTCCTAGTTCAGAAATTGAAATAAAAAAAGATGAAAAATTAAATAAATTTATTATTTCTGCTAAAAAAACAAGATTTACTATTAGTTCTATTCCTTTAGAAGAATATCCTCAAGTTTTAGCAAAAGGTGAAATTATTGGAAATATAGAGTCAGAAGAATTATTTGCTGCCATCGCTAAAACGTATAATGCTTCTAACCATGATGAAACAGTGCCTGTATTAGCTAGTATTAAAATGACTTTTTTGGAAAATAAAGTACAATATGATTCAACTGATCGCTTTCGCTTAGCTAAAGCTATTGGCAGCTGGGAAAATTTAAATAATGAAGAACACGAAGTTTTAGTAGGTTCCAGAGCTATAAATGAATTATCTAAAGCTTTTAAAGATAAAGGAAAATTACAAATTGCTTTAAAAAAAGGCAATAACGGCAAAAACACAACTATTGCTTTTTCGACTAAAAATAGATTAATTATTTTGCCATTATTAAATGTTGAAAAATTCCCGCCTATCGAAACTTTATTTACTAATAAACACAATGTTGTTGTCACAGTTAATGCTAGGCAGCTTTTAGAATGTTTGTATCGTGCAAGTATTGTTTCTGTGAGAAATAGAGTTATGCTAGAATATAAAGACAATGAAATTCGAATTACTGCGGGAGATGATAAAGATATAGCTTCAACCAGTGAAGTAATACCCGCTTCAATTATTGGTGAAAGCCAAAAAGTTATTTACAATATTACATATTTGCAAGATGGCATAACTCCAGTAAATTCTGAAAATATAAATATAAAAATGAACGAACCTCGCAAGCCTAATGAAATTGTGGCAATAAATGACAAAAGAAAAGAAATAGACAATTATCGTTATTTAATAGTTCCTATTTCTAGCTAGCGAAATTTTATTTTTTAAGATTTGTTAATGAAATTAAATAGTGGCCAATTTGACACATTTGAAGAATTTGTAATTAGCAAATTTCAAAATCCTGAATTGGTTGCTCAGCGAGCTTTTGAAAATATTATAGAAAAAGCTAAAGAAAACGAAAAAAATCTTCAAAAAAACGCTTCTTTTCAGAAATCAAAAACTAAAAATATAGAAGTAAGCAATATTTGGCAAAAAGGTTTTTTATTGGCCGATCTTTTGTCTAAATGGAGTTTAATAGTTTCTCCTGAATTAACTAAAATTTGTCAACCTGATAAAATAATTTTAGATAAATTATATATAAAAACCAATACTGATAATATAAAAAAATTTTTTTTACAACACGAGGAATTAGTTTTGCAAAGAATTAATAAATATACTAATAATAAAATTATAAAAGGAATATATGTGAATTATGATAAAATAAATAAAACGCGACAAGAGCTTTTTTTTGGATCTGTAAATTTTGATAAAATTCAAAAATTTTATTTTAATATATATAAAAACGGTGTGGAATATGGACTTATAGGACCAAAAGAATTAGATATTTTATGGGATAGACATTTTGTAAATTCGGCATTATTAAATAAATTTTTAGAATCTCAATTTACAAAAATTTGCGACGTTGGAACCGGCGGAGGTTTTCCAGGATTAGTTTTGGCAATTCTAAACCCTAATAAAGAGTTTACATTTATCGAGTCTATTGCTAAAAGATGTTCGTGGTTAGATAAACAGGCCAATCTTTTAGGTCTGCAAAATATAGAAATTATAAATAAAAGATCTGAAGACATAAAGGATAAAAAGTTTGAAATAGTGACTTCTAGGGCAGTAGCAGAATTAAAAAAACTTATTCCACAAACAGTTCATCTTTTAGAGGAAGAAGGGCAACTAATTTGCTTAAAAGGCAGATCTATTAATGATGAAATAGATAAGGCAAAACCAGTTTTAATAAAATCTAAACTTAGAGATATTAAAATTGTTCGAGTTTTCCCAAATGAAATTTCAGCAAGTAAAACAATTGATTTTTCTTTTTATTCACCCGCAATAGTGTTTGCAGCGAAAAAATAAACTGTTTTGTGTTTTATTTAAGTATAGTTTAATTATTTATAGATTATTTTGTGAGTAGGTTTTGAGATTGTAAATTTTGCAATTCTTTTTTATATTGTTCGTTTACCCCCATATCGCGAACTTCTTGCAAAACTAATTCTTTAATTCCTAAATTTTGAGTCCATTTTTGTAATTCTTTTATATCTGCGGGTTTCATAACTGTGGGATCAATGGTGGTTCTAAATTGAACATCCACATTTGAATTCAGCACAAGATTAATTGATTTTTTAGCATTGTCTAAAGCCGACGAATTATGTGTTATGTTTTTATACAGGCGGGGCGTGGCTTTTATGTCAAATCCAATCCAATCTATAAGTGGCAGAACTTTTGCTAGATTTTCTGGATACGCCCCGCCTGTATGTAAACCAACAGTATATTCTATATTCTTGATTTTTTTAGCGGCTTGATAAAGCCCTTTTTGCATAGTTGGTTCGCCTCCTGAAAAAACTAAACCATCTAAAAGACCATAACGTTTTTCTAAGTGATCTAGAATATATTCAAAAGGCAAACCACCTTTTTTGCAAGGTTCTAAAATCGTAAAATTGTGGCAATAATTGCATTTCCAAGGACAGCCTTGTAAAAAAGCCACGGAGACTATTTTTTCAGGCCAATCAACTGTGGAATATTTATTATATCCAGCAATGTTTATAATTTCAGACACGATATTTAGTTTATTTTTATAGGATTATTCAGTTTTACTTTTTTCTAATAGGCTCTTTAAAAGAAATTCTTTCTTTATATTCACCAACTTTTCCTGTGTTGAAAGAGCTAACAGGTCTAAAATAACCCATAACACGAGTCCAAACTTCACATTGAACTCTTTTGTTTTCAGGGCTATTATTGGTTAGACCGTGTTTTTTGTCATAAATAGGATCAAAGAAATGTTCTCCGTTAATATAGCCGTTTACAGGACTTATTGAAAATGTTGGAGTTACTGTTATATAAGGTAGCTTATAGGTTGTTAAAGCTCTTTTCATAATTTCCTTACATATTTTTCCGCTGCTAATTCTTTCTCCCATATATAGATGAAGAACAGTGCCGCCAGTGTATTTTGATTGTAAAACTTCTTGTTTCTCCAATGCTTCAAATGGATCATCAGTAAAGCCAACAGGTAATTGCGAAGAGTTAGTATAGTATGGTTCAGCTGCAGTTCCTGCTTGTAAAATATCAGGATAGCGCCTTTTGTCTTCTTTGGCGAAACGATAAGTTGTACCTTCAGCTGGTGTAGCTTCTAAATTATACATATGTCCAGTTTCTTCTTGAAATTCGACCATTTTCTCTCTTATATGATCTAATAAGGCCACAGCAATTTCTTCACCTTTAGGGTCTGTTATGTCTATTTCTTTTGATGAACGAGCTGTATAATTACGAACCATTTCGTTTACTCCATTCACCCCAATTGTGGAAAAATGGTTATCTAAGCCATTTGGCAAATAGCGATTAGTATATGGAAATAGCCCTTTGTCAATATAGCGGCTAATTGTGGCTCTTTTAACTTCTAAAGAAGTTTTAGCCAAACCGAGCAAATAGTCCACTTGATTCAATAAGCCTTCCCAATCTCCTGCATAGTTATAACCTAATCTAGCACAGTTTAGTGTCACAACACCAATAGATCCAGTCTGTTCAGCTGAGCCGAAAAGGCCGTTTCCTCTTTTTAGAAGTTCTGTTAGATCTAATCTTAGACGGCAACACATAGAACGTATTTGATGAGGATCCATATCTGATGAAATAAAGTTTGAAAAATAAGGTAAACCATATTTAGCTGTCATTTCAAAAATATCATCAACAATTTCATTGTCCCAAGGAAAATCGTTTGTTACATTATATGTTGGGATAGGAAATGTGAAAACTCGGCCGTTAGCGTCACCAGTGGTCATAATTTCCACATAAGCTTTGTTAATCATATTCATTTCCTTTTGGCAGTCAGCATAAGTAAAATCAGCTATTTTGCCGCCAATTAAAGGATTTTGTACACCAATTTCTTCAGGGCAAACAATATCAAAAGTTAGATTTGTGAAAGGTGTTTGTGTTCCCCATCTGCTTGGTGTATTTAAATTGAAAATAAGCTCTTGAATGCCTTGTTTAACTGTTTTGTAATTTAGTTTATCGGCTTTTACATAGGGAGCCATATAGGTGTCAAAAGAAGAAAATGCTTGAGCTCCAGCCCATTCATTTTGTAGAGTTCCCAAGAAATTTACTACTTGACCAATAGCGGCTGAGAAATGGGTTGGCGGTTTAGCGTCAACTTTTCCTTCCACACCATTTAGCCCTTCTTCTAAAAGGGTTTTTAGCGACCAGCCGGCGCAATAGCCTGAAAGCATATCTAAATCGTGAATATGATAGTCTCCTCTGCGGTGGGCCTCTCCTATTTCTTTATTAATAGGTCCATATACCTCATTTAGCCAATAATTAGCTATAACTTTTCCTGATGTATTTAGAATCATTCCACCTAAAGAGTATGTTTGGTTAGCATTGGCTTTTACTCTCCAATCTAATTTTTCCAAATATTCGTTGACGGTTGATTCAACCTGTATTGATTTGCCAGTTTCAGACATTGTTTTTTCCTTTCTCATAGTTAATTTATTTTTTATTATTTTAGTTTTTGTGAGACATTTATTATAAAATATTTGTTCAAAACACAATATATAGTGGTTATTTTTATTTTTCACCACAACATATAGTATTAGATTACACCCTTTTTATTAAAAGTAAAGTTATTTTAGTGTGTTGTTTATGTAAAAGTTATGTGAAATTAAGACACATTTTTAGTTAGAGCTAAGTTTTAGTATAATAATAAATTTCGAGATTGGCGAGATAAAAGTTAAGCGGTTATAAAACCGAGCGGACACTTGTTCCATTAGTTTTTAAATTAACGTTTTGGTCGTTAGGCCCAACTCCGTTGTACCATAAGCATAAAAGAAAAATATAAATTTCGTTAGGTGAAGGTTGTTCTGTTTGTGAAGCCCAGTAGCCGTGAGATCCTTGAAGTGTGGGATTTCCTCCTCTATAATTTCCAGCCCTAAAACTTTGCCAAGGGGTGTTTATGCCTTCAAAGTTTCTCCAAGCTGTTGTGTTGTATACAGGGTTTCTTTTTCCTGCTGCGTTAGACGCTTTTTCGGCCATTGCCTCAGATAAGGCAGAATAAGTTATGCCTGTGGCGCTTTTAGCTATGTTCCAGCCTTTAGGCGAAATGGAAAAGCCAGATTCTGAAATGGTTTCGGCCATCAATGTATTCCAATTATACATATAGCCACAGCCTGTTAGGCTTCCTGAGACCAGTGTCCAAACAGTTCCTGTGGATGAGCAATATTCCGTTCCGCCAGGATCTGCGTTGTTATTTGTTGTGTTGATCGTTGGCAAAGTATAATTTGAAGATATATTAGTATCAGCAGGAGTTAGCGCGGTTGTGCTAGTTGTGGAACCTAATTTTAGATTATCAATCATCCAAACATTGCCGTCAGGCATTTTTTTCACACGATATTTTTGTCCGTTTGGCGAATCGCTATTTCCGCGTGGGTCATTTAGAACAATCACTTGGCCTTGTTTCATAGCAGCTTTGCAAACTGCTCCATTGGCGCCAAAGGTTTGCATACTCGTGGTGTCACAGCCAGCAAGAGTTGGTTTTTCAGAATAAGTGATGGAACCGTAATTTTGGTAATTTACGCCTCCGTCGGTGGATATTTTCACAGTATGGCTTCCAGCAGACATAGCTGGCAAAACACAGCCCA
>JAITRN010000025.1 GCA_031288355.1 Candidatus Opitulatrix roisinitermitis
CATAGAAATATTTCCTGGATTCATTGTTTTGTCCATGTAATTATAAACTGTTTTGGCTGATGGGAAAGTACTATTAGTTGATTTTTCGTTTAGGGTGCTGTTCATCCCTAAATTGGTTAAAGCAGCACTTTGAGTTGTTGCTCCTGTGCCTCCAAAACTAATAGGCAAAGCAGCCCCTGACGCGGCAGCATTGGAGACCGAAGAGCCTGTTAAAAATGAGGTAACTGTGAAGAGCGCAAAAATGGCTAAAGTTCCTAATTTTTTTAATTTAATTTTCTTTAATTTCAAATTTGTAAAATTACTCATACCTAAATTTTTACAAAAAAAAAAAACACTCACTGCCCCAACAAATTATTACCATAATGTTAAATTTAAATATTTTAGTATTTCGACAATATATTTTTTTTGATGGGGAAAGTTGAATCTCCAATGATTTTATATTTAGGGTATAAAACCCTAAATATGAAATCTGGAAACATATCAACTCTTGAAATTTTTCTTGCTTTAAGTATAACTACCGCAAAAAATTTCAAAGCCCCACAAAACTAAATATATTGCCTCAATACTAAAATCCTAATTGTCTCTGGTAATAATTTTTAGAGCAGTTCGCTCCTGAAAAAAGTAATTAAATTGTTTTGTGTTTAGAGAACAGATCGAACTGCGTTGCCGACACCTTTAGGGCCGCGGCTATCTTGAAGATAAAGGCTGCTTGGATAGAAGTCAAGTTCGTAAGCGAAGCTGTCGGAAACTTCATTAGCTGACCAAATCCAGCCACCAGAGTTTTGATAGTAGAATTTGCCATCAGTATTATAGTAGCCTGAATAAACCCCTAGCCATGGAGCAGGATTGCCTGTGGCCCCTTCCCCAAAATTTTTATGATCAGTGGTGCTATAAACAGGATTTCTGTTGCCAGCAGAATTAGCTGCAGCAGTTAACATTTTTGTGTTTAGTTCATAGCCCGATTTTGTGCCGCTGTTTGGATGTAGAGACCAACCGCTTGGAGAAACAGTTAATGAGGTACTCCAATTGTATAAATACCCGCAATCTGTGAAACTACCAGGATTATGAGTCTTAACAAGGCCTGATGATGAGCAATATGCGATAGATGAAGGATTCCAATAGGAGCCGCTAGCATATTTTAAATTGTCAATCATCCAAATATTGCCGTCAGGCATTTTTTTCACACGATATTTTTGGTTATTGCGCGAATCATTTAAAACAATCACTTGGCCTTGTGCCATAGAAGCTTTGCAAGCTGTGGCATTAGCGCCAAAAGTTTGCATACTTGTGGTGTCGCAGTTAGCCAGAGTTGGAGTTTGGGTATAAATTACTTTACCTGCATTGATAGTGTAACTTGTACCGCCATTTGTGGAAATAGCCACAGCATGAGTGCCAGCTGCCAAATCAGGCAAAACACAGCCTACTTGGGGGATTCCGTCTCCAGCCGCTGAATTGCTGATATAGCTTTGTCCAGAAGTGGTGCAAACTTTATCGCCAACTTTTATTTTATTATTGGTCGCTATAGTGGATAAATCAGAATCCTTATAAATTAAATCTCCGCCAGTCCAGCTTGTTATGGAACTAAAAAAGTTTATATTATCCATAGAGACTTTATTCATTGATCCACTCATATAATCATAAACTGTTTTGGCTGATGGAAATGTGCTGTTAGTTGAGTTTTCATCTATTGTGTTGTTTATTCCTAAATTAGTTAAAGCGGCACTTTGGGTTTTGCCGCCTGTGCCCCCAAAACTAATAGGCAAAGCAGCTCCTGAGGCGGCTGCATTGGAAATAGAAGCTCCTGCTAAGAAAGAAACGACTGCGAAAATCGCAAAACTTGCTAGAGTAGCAGATTTTTTCAATTTAATTTTCCTTAATTTCAAATTTGTAAAATTTAACATAACTACCTACTTTCATAACTCAAAAATTCCTAAGGCGTATATTAAAATTTTTACAAAAAAAAAAAACGCTCACTGCCCCAACAAATTATTACCGGATTGTTAAATTTAAATATTTTTTTTAACCGACAATATACTTTTCCGAAATTGCCGTAAACTGTTCTGCAAAGCCTAATTTTTCAGAAGATAAATCTCCTGAAAAATTAGTCTGCAGTCCCACTCACTTTTGAAAATTTTTTTGCTATAAAATAAGCTACCGCAAAAATTTTCAAAACAATTTCTTGAAAAACATATTGACGGTTTTCTAAAATATTAATTTTCTAGGTAATAATTTGTTGGAACAGCTCGCTCTGGAAAAAAGGGATTAAATTATTTTTAGAAAGGAGTTTTTTATTAATTGGTAATAATTTGTTGGGGCAGCTCGCTAGAAAAATAATTAAGAAGTTTTAGTTAGCTATTTTTTTTCGTAGAAGCGAATTAAATTTTGTATTAAAAATTTTTATTTGCTAGAATATTTATATGGATATTCCAAAGAATTTACTATTTACTAAAGACGACGTTTGGATTTTGGAGCATGATACAACAAGAGTAGGCGTGACGGCAGAGGCAGTTGACACTGTGGGAGATGTTCAATATGTTGGGACTGTTGATATGGGAACGAGTTTACGAGTAGGCGATGAAATAGGCAAAGTTCGTGGCCCAAATGATCATTTTATTGTTAAAAGTCCTGTTGCGGGCACAGTTGTTGCTCTAAATGAGGAAGTTATTGAGGATGCTAGTATTTTGAATGAAGATCCTTATGGCGATGGTTGGTTAATTAAAGTTGATTTGGAGGATGAACTTGATGATAATTTTATGACCGTTGCGGAATATTTAGAATATAAAAATTAAATATTTTCGTTTTTTTTATAAATAATAAATTTAATAATTTGATTGAATAATTGCCCCCGTAGCTCAGTGGATAGAGTAGAGGACTTCTAATCCTTTGGTCGCACGTTCGAATCGTGTCGGGGGCGCCACGATTCGCCCTTGCTCCCAGGCCGCACGTTCATAATTCTATGGGGGCATCACCCCCATACCCCCTGAGTGTCGGGGGCGCCACGATTCGCCCTTGCTCCCAGGCCGTACGTTCATAATTCTATGGAGGCATCACCCCCATACCCCTTGAGTGTCGGGGGTACTATTATTATTTTATATTTGCGGAATATTGGGTTTGTACTTTTTTGCGTAGGAGAGAGATGATTGCACGGTTTTTGTTTGTAGAAATTAATTATAATACCATACTGCAATTGTTGGAGGATGAATGTAAAATTTGTGTGGTTTGTTTTAAATTTCTAAAAAAATAAAGGAGTTTTTTGGAGAAGATTTGGTTAAAGATCACTGTCTTTAACATAAACAATGCTTGAATATAAATTTGAAGGGCTATCTATATTAGTGACTTCTGTCCAATTTGTTCCATCATAGCTATAAGCTATAGTAGAGCCTACGGCCACAAATTTGCCAGTTTTATAAATAACGTTGTTCCAATAGCCCGATTTTGGCAATTGGCCAACTGTCCAATTAACGCCGTCAGAAGATAAAAAACTTTGGTCAGAATCATATCCTATTCCAACATAGGCTTTTAATATGTTTGAATAAGTTAATCCGTGGACAATGCCAGTAATAGGACTTGAGGTCGATGCTTTGCTCCAAGATATAGCGTCATACGAATATAAAATTTGACTTTTTCCGCCAACGATGAATTTTCCTGCAGCATAGGTGATACCGCGGAGATTATTTCCGCTGGAAAAAGTTATTGTCCAATTTTCGCCGTCATCAGAAATGGCAACTTGACTTGCGCTAATAAGAACCCATTTGTTGTTAGCGTAAATAATGTTATATGCATAAACGGGGACAGAGTTTGTGGCTGTAGTGAAATTTATTCCGTCATTGGAAGTTAAGACTTTCCCAGTTTCAGTGCAGGCAAGAAATTTATTTTGGCCCCAGGCTATTCCAGTTATATAAACAGAAGACATTTCACTAGGAGTATTAGAATTCAGCCAATTGATCCCGTCGTTTGAATGTATAATTGATCCATTTTGACCAACTGCTACGAACTTTTTATTACCAAAAGTTATATTTCTTATAAGAGGGCTATTAGTGTCGCCCCAAGTTTTTTTAAAATTTAAATCATTGTTTGATATATGCATTGTTTTGGACCCGGATACAACAAATTCTCCTGGTGATATTACTTCATCAATATAATCATACACTGCTTTGGAAGACAAAAATTTGTCATCTGAGACATTTCCATTTATTGTTTCAACAGCTCCTAAACTTTTTTGAGCACTTTCCATGCTGTTAGCATTAGTGCCGCCTTTAGTAATACTTAAAACAGATTGAGCTGAAGCGTTTGAAACAGCAGGATTGCTTATAAAACATATACTTCCAAAAATAAGAATTATACTCAAAGTTCCTAATTTTTCTAATTTAATTTTCTTTAATTTCAAATTTGTAAAATTACTCATACCTAAATTTTTACAAAAAAAAAAAACACTCACTGCCCCAACAAATTATTACCAGATTGT
>JAITRN010000037.1 GCA_031288355.1 Candidatus Opitulatrix roisinitermitis
AAATTAATTAGCTTAAAACAATGGAAAATATTTTAGGCGGCACAGGTATAGTTTTAACTATTTTTTGTTGACCAATTAGTTGTTTAACTTTGTCGTTTTCTAAAACTAACTGACTCAATTCGTCTTTTGATATTTCAGGATTTACTTCTAATTTTGCTTTAACTTTGCCGTTAATTTGAACAACGCAAACAGTTTTGTCAACTTGTAGATATTTTTTATCCGCTTCTGGAAATGCTTGATAAGTGATAGTGGTTTCATGGCCTAATTTTTGCCATAATTCTTCAGCGATATGAGGAGCAAAAGGTGCTGACATAATAACTATTGGTTCAACTGCTTCTTTGGGGCATTTTTCTAAAGATGTTAGATGATTATTGTATTCTATTAGTTTAGCTATGGCGGTGTTAGGTCGCAAATTATCCATTTCTATTCTGACTTGATGGAGGGTTTTGTGAAGCAGTTTAGCAGTGTTTTCATCCATTTTTGTGTTAGTTGTAATTAGCTCACCAGTTTCTTCATTAATTATATTGCGCCAGAGTCTTTGGAGAAATCTTTGCGCGCCAACCACAGCTCTAATTTCCCAAGGTCGGGAAATGTCTAAGGGGCCCATAGACATTTCATAAACTCGAAAAGTATCAGCTCCGTATTCTTTATACATTTCATCTGGGGTAACAACATTTTTAAGGCTTTTGCCCATTTTGCCATATTCTTGCTGAACAATTTCGCCTTTATAATAAAATTTGCCATCTTTTTCTTCAACTTGGTTAGCGTCAACATAAGCTCCGCGTTTGTCAGTATAAGCATAGGCTTGAATATAACCCTGATTAAATAATTTATGAAAAGGTTCGGGTGAAGAAACATGTCCTAAATCAAATAATATTTTATGCCAAAAACGAGCGTATAATAAATGCAAAACAGCATGTTCCACTCCTCCTATATATAGATCAACCCCGCCAGATTGGCCAACAGTTTTGTTGTGATTGGGTCCAAGCCAAAAAGAGTCTATTTTAGGGTCAATTATTTTATTTTTAGGATTAGGGTCAGCATAGCGCAAATAATACCAACAAGAACCTGCCCAGTTAGGCATAGTGTTGGTCTCTCGGCGGTATTTTTTTAAACCATCGCCTAAATCTAATTCAATATTTAGCCAATCTTTTGCTCTGGAAAGAGGTGCAAAAGGGGCAGAATTTTCGTCATTGTCTTTATATGTTTGGGGTGAATAATTGTCTATTTCAGGTAAAGTGATTGGTAAGGCAACATCCGGCAAAGCATAAGCCACATCATTTTCATCATAAACTATTGGAAAAGGCTCTCCCCAATATCTTTGCCGAGAAAATAGCCAGTCTTGGAGACGGTAAATGGTGATAGGTTTACCAGCGTTAATTTTTTCAATGTCAGCGATAGCTTTTTCAATAGGTGGTTTGAAATATTTGTATTTTATAGGAATTTTATAAGTTTTAGCGAATTCTTCGTCACGTTGGTCATCAGCTGGAACGGCCATAATCGAGCCAGTGCCGTAAGACATTAAAACATAATCGGCTATAAAGATTGGCAGCATTTCGCCGTTGACCGGATTTTGTGCATAAAGATTAGTGAAAACTCCTGTTTTTTTGCCAGCGTCTTGTTGTCTGGCAACAGCTGATTTTTTTTGGGCGTATTCAATATATTTTTTAATAGTTTGGGTTTGGCTTTGATTTGAATTATCTAAAGCTATTTTTGCTAAAGGGTGTTCAGGAGCAATAACGCAAAAAGTGGCGCCGTGTAAAGTATCAGGCCGAGTTGTGAAAACTTTTAATTGGCTAATTGCTTGAATTGATTTTTTTAGATTTGGGTTTTTGCTTGAATCTTTATTTAGGCTTTTATCTGAATCTTTATTTAAATTTTCGTTTTCGAAAACCTTGAAATTTATATAAGCCCCGCGCGATTGTCCAATCCAATTAGTCTGCATTTGTTTTATTTTATCTGGCCAATCTATTATTTTTAGGCCTTCTAAAAGTCTTTGAGCATAAGCTGTAATTCTCATAGACCATTGAGAGAGCTCTTTGGTGAAAACTGGAAAATTTCCTCTTTCAGATTTTCCTTCAGCAGTTATTTCTTCGTTGGCTAAAACGGTTCCTAGACCAGGTGCCCAGTTAACTGGCGATTTTTTGCGATAAGCTAATCTAAATTCTGAGAGAATTTTTTCTTTTTGGCCAATGTCTAGTTCGCCCCATTTCTTGTTTTTGTCTATGCCGTCAATTTCGGGAAGGGCGCGCTTTCCAGAATAAAATTCAGCAACTAGGTCAGAAATGGGGCGAGCCCTGCCTAGTCCGCCTTCTTTATTAGGAGCTTTTTCATCAAAGTAGCTATTATAAATTTGCAAAAAAATCCATTGGGTCCATTTAACATATTTGTCGTCAATTGTGGAAAAGGATCTGGCTGGGTCATGAGCTAAGCCCATTTTCTTTAATTGGTCTTCCATATTGGATATATTTTCTAAAGTTGTTTGGCGGGGATGTTTGCCAGTTTGAATAGCATATTGCTCTGCTGGAAGCCCAAAAGCATCGTAGCCTAAACTATGCAAAACTAAATTGCCTGTCATTCTTTTAAATCTGCCAACAACATCTGTGGCCACATAACCTAAAGGATGTCCAACATGTAAACCCGCACCTGATGGATAAGGAAACATATCCATTATAAAATATGGATTTAAATTTTGGTCAGTTTTTTTGTCTTTTGGTGTGGGTGTTTGAAAAGTTTTATTGTCTTGCCAGTATTTTTGCCATTTGCTTTCTATAATATTTGCTAATTTAGAGTTATAGCGCCATTGTGGTTCGTCATTTATTGACATACTAATAATGGTTTATTGGCACA
>JAITRN010000043.1 GCA_031288355.1 Candidatus Opitulatrix roisinitermitis
GAAACAGCCTCTAATCGTTTGCAGGCAGCTTTTGAATATACTAATAAAGTTTGGAATGAAGAGTATATTTCTGAAAGAGTTGATAATCATTTGGCTAGAGATGGGCAAGTGGTGGAGCAGCTTTCTGAACACCAATGTGAAGGTTGGCTTGAAGCTTATAACCTAACAGGGCGTTGGGGTCTTTTTACATCTTATGAAGCATTTATTCATATAATAGATTCGATGTTTAATCAACATTCAAAATGGATTAGAATATCTAGAGATATACCATGGAGAAAACCTATTCCTTCATTGAATTATTTGTTATCGTCACATGTTTGGCGTCAAGATCATAATGGTTTTTCTCATCAAGATCCAGGCTTTATAGATCATGTGTTAAATAAACAGTTTGAAGATATGATCCAGGTTTATTTACCTGCTGATGGCAACACGCTTTTAGCTACTTGGGATTATATTTTAAGAACTAAAGATAGAATTAATGTTGTTGTGGCAGGTAAACAACCAGCTCCAACCTTTTTAGATATAGATGAAGCTATTGAACATTTTAACAGAGGTGTTTCTATATGGGAATGGGCTTCAACTTGCAAAAAAGAAGAAGATCCTGATGTTGTTATAGCGTGTGCTGGCGATGTGCCGACTTTAGAATGTTTAGCTACAATAGACCTATTCAAAAAATATGTTCCTGAATTGAAAATACGGTTTGTTAATGTGGTTAATTTGCTAAAAATACAGGGTATTAGAGAAAACCCAGACGGCATGACCAATGCTGAGTTTGATGCAGTTTTCACACCTGACAAGCCTGTTATTTTTGCTTATCATGGTTATCCTTGGTTAATTCATCGTCTAACATATCGCCGAACAGGTCATGCTAATATACATACTAGAGGGTTTATTGAAAAAGGAACAACTACAACGCCTTTTGACATGGTGCTTTTGAATAATTTAGACCGCTATCATTTAGCAATGACTGTTTTAGATCATGTTCCAACTATTTCAGCAGCTCATTTAGAATTAAGGGAAATTTTAAATAAAAAAAGAGCAGCTGCTAAGGCCTATACTAGAACAGGTGATGATATACCAGAAGTTAGAGATTGGGTTTGGCCAGATGCCAGGAAAGAAGGTTCCGAAGAGTTTGATGCAACAGTTCAAACAGCTGGCGACAATGAATAATGAGGGCTAGTTCTTCAGAAGAATCTAATTTTTTAAAAAAATTATATAAAATAGCTAAGCAAAAAAAGAAAACTATTGTTTTGCCAGAATCTGATGATTTAAGGGTTTTGCAGGCAGCCAACAAGATTTTAGCCATGGATTTGGCTAATATAGTCTTAATTGGAGAAGAAAATGAAATTAAACATAATTCACAGAATAACAATTTGAATTTATCTAAGGCTTCTTTTATTTCTCAGTCTGATTCTAGAATGTTAGAAAATGCTGCTAAAGCTTTTTATGAGATTAGAAAATCTAAAGGAATAACCCAAGAGCAGGCTTTTGATAAAATGTCAGACATATCTTATTTTTCGACTATGTTAGTCCATTTAGGGAAGGCTGATGGTATGGTTTCAGGAGCAGTTCATTCGACAGCTCAAACAATTGTGCCATCTTTTCAAATAATTAAAACTAAGCCAGAAACTTCAATAGTTTCATCAGCTTTTTTTATGCTTTTAGCTGATGGGGTTAAAGTTTTTGCGGATTGCGCAGTGAATCCTAATCCTAATGCTAGACAATTAGCTGATATTGCTGTTTCGACTTATAAAACTGCTAAAAATTTTTCTATTGAACCTAAAATAGCTATGCTTTCATATTCTACATTGGGGTCTGGCTCTGGTCCAGATGTTGATTTAGTGATTGAAGCAAGTAAGCTAGCAAAACAAGAATTAGGTGAACAAACAATTGACGGCCCCCTGCAATATGATGCTGCTGTATCACGTGATGTAGCTAAAATAAAGGCTAAAAATTCACCTGTGGCAGGCAAAGCTAATGTTTTTATATTTCCTGATTTACAAAGCGGAAATATAGCTTATAAAGCTGTTCAAAGAGCGACTTCTTCTATAGCTATAGGACCCCTTTTGCAGGGTTTAAATAAACCTGTAAATGATTTGTCAAGAGGTGCAAGCGCAGAAGATATAGCAAACACAATTGTTCTAACAGCCGTTCAGTCTATTTTTGATAGTAAAGCCTAAATTTTGATAGTAAAGCCTAAAATATAAAAAATAAAAATCTAAAAGGAAAAATTATGAAAACAGTATTGGTTATAAATGCCGGCTCCTCTTCAATAAAATATCAATTATTAAATCCTGAAACTGGTGAAGTTTTAGCTAATGGATTAGTTGAAAGAATTGGTTTAAAAGAAGGTAATATAACTCATGAGGCGGGAAAAAAAGAATGGACTTTGGAATTGCCAATTCCTAATCATGCTTTTGGTCTAAAAAAAGTTATTGAGTTATTTGATAAATATGGACCTAAATTAGCTGATGCGAATGTTGTGGCAGTGGGGCATAGAGTTGTCCAAGGCGGAGAAAAATTTTCTCGGCCCGTTATAGTAAATGACCAAGTTATTCAAGATATTAAAGATTTAATTCCTTTAGCGCCGCTCCATAATGGAGCAAATGCCACAGGTATAGAAGTGGCTAGAGAAATATTTCCTAATATTGCCCATATAGCCGTTTTTGATACATCTTTTTTCCATAAATTGCCCAAAGAGGTGTCTACTTA
>JAITRN010000009.1 GCA_031288355.1 Candidatus Opitulatrix roisinitermitis
CTTCACCATACCATCTAAATCCCATTTTCATAAATATTCCTTTTTTAGTTTACTTTCTATTTGACTTTTTATTTGCTTTCGGGCTTATCTTTTTGACCTTACCTTTTAGAATTACCTTTGGAATTACCTTTTCACTCTAGCAGAGCCGCCTTTAATAATATTTTCCACCTCTGACAAAGACGCCATAGAAGTATCTCCTGGGGTTGTCATAGCTAAAGCACCATGAGCTATTCCATAATTTAAAGATTTAGCTAAATTACCGGTTGTTAATAAACCGTAAATCAGACCAGAAGCAAAAGAATCGCCTCCGCCCACTCTATCCATAATTTCTAAGTCAGGCAAATCCAGGCCTTGCAAAAAACCGACATCGGCCGATGTCGCACAAGCTGTCCAAGAATTAATTGTGGCCGTTTTAACTCCACGCAAAGTTGTTGCCACAACTTTAAAATTGGGAAAAGCCTGCAAGGCTGCTGCTTGAATATCAGCATACACTTCGGGATCCACCACTTTCAAAGATGAATCATAGCCTTTAACAACTATGCCCAAAGCTTCGCTAAAATCTTCTTCATTGCCAATCATTATATCAACATATTGAGCAATTTGGGAATTTATTTTACGAGCGTTTTCTTGACCGCCATTATATTCCCAAAGTGACGGTCTGAAATTCAAATCATAGGAAATAATTGTGCCGCTTTCCTTAGCAAATTTAATAATATCCAAAGCGGTTTTAGAAGTATTTTCGCTCAAAGCAGCAAAAATTCCGCCAGTATGCAAAACTTTAACTTTATCTTTTTGAAAAAGTTTAGCTAAATCAATATCAGAACTCTTCAATTGAGAAACTGCTGTGTAGCCTCTATCGCTCACTCCTTGAGCTCCTCTTATACCAAAGCCTCGTTCAGTGAAATTAATTCCATTACGAACATTTTTTCCTATTCCGTCATAGGCAAAATACTTTATATATTCAGTTGACACACCGCCTGAACGAATATAATAAGTTAATAATTTAGCAATTTCGTTATCCGCCAAAGCTGTTATAACAGCTGTATTTAAGCCGAAAACATAGGCTAGACATTTAGCCACATTATATTCACCTCCGCCTTCCCAAGTGGCGAAATTGCGCGCCAATTTAATTCTCGACTCGCCAGGATCTAATCTAAGCATTATCTCCCCTAAAGAAACTGCATCATATTTAGCTTCTGATAAAAAATTAATCATAATTGTGCTACCCTTTCCATTTATTATTCATTCAAATTTTCAGTTAAATTTTCACTTATATTAACTAAAACCTTAGATGCTCCTTGAGTTTTGTCAACGGCTGTTTCAAAAGCCTTTTCATATTGACTAAGCAAAAAAGAGTGAGTGATTATTTTATCTAAACCTTGAATTTTGTCCAAAGAATTTACCACATCAGAAAATTCTTTTTCAGTGAATCTAAAAGACCCTTTCCAATTTATTTCTCTAGTGACCAATTGTCCTAAAACAGCTTCTTGAGGAATAATTGGCAAATTGCCAACTTGAACAACTGTGCCGCCGCGAGCAGCATTCTGCAAAATATTTTCCAAAGCTGACATAACTCCGCTGGCTTCAAAAACAGTTTCTATATCATTTGGCAAAGATTCTCGACTAATATTTATTATTTTATTTGCTCCCAAATTTTTAGCAATGTTTAAAGCTTTATCTGACAAGTCTGCCACTATAATATTTTGGGCACTTTCAGCTCCTTTGAATTTAAGCCAAGCTAAAATTAAAAGACCAATTGGTCCAGCTCCGTTAATTAGAATATCTTTTGAATAATCTATTTCACCAGCTCTGGAAACAGCATGAGCTGCCACACTTAGCGGCTCAGCCAGCGCTCCTATTTTTGAACTAACTCCTTCAGGCAATTTCTTTGCCTGATTTAAATCAACAATTTTTTCCTGAACAAAACCGCCATCTGTTGGCAGCGCGGCTGAGCCATAATATTCAACTTTAGCTAATAAATTATCTCTGCCAGCCAATCTGTCTGGCAATTCAATTCCAGGAATCGCTTTGGCTGGAAAAACAGCCACTCTATCACCTATTTTTAAAGTTTTATTCTCAAAAGATCCAATTTCAGAGGATCCGGTTTCAGAAGGTCCAATTTCTAAAACAGTGCCGGAAAATTCATGTCCAACAATTAAAGGTTGTTTAATTTCCACAGTTCCTGAACGGCCATGCAAAAAATAAGATATATCCGAACCGCATATTCCGGCCCATTCAACAGCTATTTTAACCTGCCCTGGGCCTGGCACAACCGATTCTTTTTCAACTAAACGCAAATCTTGCTTAGCGAATATAGCAACAGCTTTCATAATTTAAAGAGCATCTTCCAAAGCATTCAAATCGCGCCCCGATGTGGCATCAAATAAACCTTGATTATTAGACTTAGGAATGACTAACGCCGAAAGAGCCGAGCAAGCTGAAAAAACTATCAGCATAACAGCTAAAGGAATCCACGAATCTATAAAAGTAGCCACCAAAGCTGCAGCGATTATTGGACCAAACCCAGTGGCTATTAGGCCAGCAATTTCTTTGGCTAAAGCCATAAATGTCATTCTATTGACCGAACCAAAAAGCTCTGCCATAGTCACATTTTCTAACGCAAAAAGCCCTTGTACACCAACATTTAAACCTATAACCATAGCAATAATTGTTAAAACCGGATCTCTAGAATCCACCAAAAGCAGCATAGGCACAGCATATAAAGCCATTAAAATTGACAAAATTATATATATCTTTTTTCGGCCAAATTTATCCCCTAAAAAGCCAACTAAAGGAATAGTTATAAAAGCCACACAGCTAGAAATAACATTAGCGTTAGTCACCACTAATTTTTCCATACCTAAAACTGTTACAATAAAGCCGGCAAAATATGTTTGCATAAGTCCTGAATTGCCTGCTTGGCCAAAACGCAAACCCAGCGCCACAAAAAATGATTTAACTGTTGAATGAGAGGTTTTAGTTAATTTTGGCACCGAAACCTTTTGAACTTCGGTTTGTCTTTTAGCCTCCAATAATTTCTTTTTTTCCAGCATAACAGGGCTCTCTTTAATTGTTAATCTGATTATAATAGCAATTATCATAGTGAATAAAGATAGCAAAAAGGGAATTCTCCAGCCCCAATCAAGCAATTGCGCTTCAGAACAATTAGCAATAATTATAGCCCATATAGCATTAGCCAAAAGAGTCCCTGTGGAAGTTCCTAAACAAACCACCGAACCAACAAAGCCCCGCCTTTTAGGCCGAGCAAATTCAGCCACTAAAACACCAGATCCAGATATTTCTGCTCCGGCGCCCAGACCTTGAGCAATTCGCAAAACCACCAAAAGAATTGGAGCTAATAAACCCACCTGGTTATAGGTTGGCAAAAATCCGATAATTGTTGAAGCTATTCCCATAAGCAAAACTGTGGCAAACAAAACCGTCCTTCGGCCAATTTTGTCACCGATTCTACCGAAAAACCAGGCTCCTAAAAGACGAGCTACATAGCCAGAGCCATAAGTGCCCATAGCAGCAATCAAAGCAATATCGGGATTCAATTCAGGAAAAAATATTTTATTAAAAACAATTGCTGCCGCTAAAGAATAAAGTTGAAAATCCATAAATTCCATAGCTGTGCCTAACCAACCGGAAGCGGCGATTTTGACTAAATCTTTGGTTGGCAAAACATGATGTTTGGCAGAACTTTCTAATACAGAAGAAGATTTTTTTTGAAATTGCATTTAAACTCCTAAGGCTATTGAATTAAAACAAATATTTATATAAATATTATATTAAGTGTGATCTAACTTTCCATTGGAAAAGTTCCATTTTTGCTAAAATATCTTGCAAAAAATTGGAACTTATTAAATCTAAATCATCCAATTGAGCAATTGACTTGCGCAAAACGGTTTCCGACGCAGTATATTGCTCATCAACCAATTTTAAATGTTTAGAAGTATTAGCTCTTGTTAATAATTTATACTGTGGCAAATTCTTTTTAGCAACTTCTAGAACACTAGAAGACAAACCGTTAGGCGCTCCTCCTAAAGTAGCAATTCTTTCTGCAATAGTATCAACCGAATCTCTAATATCCTCTATTTCTGGGTCTAACATTTCATGAACTGCTATAAAAGCTTCACCCGAGACATTCCAGTGCGCATGTTTTAAAGTTAGGCTCAAATCATTTAAAATATCCAAATTTAATTGAAGAATTTCAATGGTCTTACTGGATTTTTCACTATCAAGTGTTGGAACTGTAAAATTTAGTTTTGACATTTTTAGTCCTTTCATATTGCAATTTATTCTTTACTTATTCCATTTTACCATACATTTTCAGAAAAGATGAAACACTTTGCGAACACCGTCATTGTGCAATGCCCCGTCCTCCTCATTTATTGCACGTTTTATGTCAATTTTTCAAAAAAGAACCCTAAACCGCCTCCATTTATCAATAGAAATTTACAGCAATTCATTCGCAAATTATAATCACTACTATAAAACAATATGTACTAACTATTTTTTAATTTGCGAAATTTGAAGAATGAGCCTAAAAATTCAAATACAATTTTAGGACAACTGCGTAATAGTTGTTTAGGCTCAAGGTTTATTATATCTAATCACCAAAAACACTAAATACGCGCCATATTAATTTTATCATTACAATTATTTATGAAGCTTTATTACTCCCAAGACAAACCCTAAATACTCCATAATTAAAGTTGCAATAGAAATACCATTATTATTAAATATAATAGACGCAAAAATTGAAAGAAGAACAAGGAATACGGCAGACGATGATAATAATATAATTTTCCGCTGAAAATATTTTTTCGCTTCGTTATTTTCACTAATGTTTTCAATAATATTTTTATCATTACCGTCTATTTCAAATGCTACTTTCCTCAAGTCTAAAACTAAATCTTGAAATAAGTCGCATAAAAAATTAAAATATTTCTCTCTTGTCACTTCAACAAAATTATTTATATCAATGAATTTATAAACTTTTAAATATAAATAATCTGCCCTAGAATAATTATTTATACTAGAAGAAGCCTTATCAACACATAATTTCTTTAATATATTTTCAATACCTCTAAATTTAAATTCAATCACTCTAGTTGAAACTATTTCATAAATATCATTTCTTTTTTTAGAATAATCCTTTAAAAGGCTTATTAACTCTCTTGTTATTCTCCACTCATAAGGTAACTTATTTCTAAAATATTTATTTATATAAATACACGGAATTAAACAAATGCATATTATGCACAATTCCACAATCGAAGTATTCTGAGTAAAGTTATATGAATTGCCATTATTGCTTGGCAAAAGCATAAGAACATAAATATTTACTATACTCAAAAGCACTAATGGGGGCAGAAAAATTATTAAAAAAATATTTTTTAGTGGTCCGTTAATTGTTTTAAATGCATATTGAGAAATGCTATTCACCCTGAGAATTCTATTTTTTGTACTATTCTCCAAATTCAAAGAATTGATTATGTCAAATTCCCTTTTACCAAATATTTTACCCTTTTTAAAAATCTTTTTTATTAAATAATTTATAATTCTAACATACCGCGCTATTTTTGGATTTTTACCATAATATTTATTATTAAAACACTTAATATATGCTGATTTTTCAAATAAAATTAGAAACAAAAATGAAAATATTCCAATATACAAAAATACAAATGAAATTAGAATTAAATTCGAAATACAAGGATTATTCAATTCCGAATACAAAGAACTCAAATAATCTATGACCATATAATTAATGTTAGCATTTTTTAAAAACGGAGTAAATTTATCATCACTATTAAATACTCTAATATTTGTTCTAAAAACTTTATGACGTTATTTTTATATTTTACCTTTCATAGGAACTGGCGCTTTTTTCGAAAAACCCCCGCCTACAGCGCCTCCGCGTTCAAAAAATTATTTTTTTGATTTTTGAAAATTTCTTATTTCAAAACTATCTTTAAGTAAACGCTGCATAAAACCCTTAAAATACGACAGACCTTTTATATTTTTTATCTTATTAACAAAGTGCGGATATCTAGTATATAATTTTATTACTTTATTGATTTCTTTAAAATAATCCTTCCTCCTGTAATATTCAATAAATACATTTATCACACCATAAGTTATTATTATACCAAATAGTAAATTTAATATATAACCAGGATTTGAAAAAACACTTGATACAACTGCTGCAGTAATCCAAGAAAATACTACAATAATATAAAATGGAGTTATTTGCAATAAATATTTCTCAAACTCCTTCAGTATTGATATTTTCATTCTATTAAATTTTAACAGAGTTATTTTTGTAAGCTTTTTGTATTTTTTATTTGCATGAAAGCCAATTAAAATCATTGGAAATGACAAGAAAAAATAAACCCAAAATACAAACTTCATATCATTATCTGCATTATCTTGAAAAAATTTCGGAAAATAACCTAAACCTAAAGCACAAACAATAAATATTAAAAATCCATATAACACTTTCATAATTAGCATGTTGCAATGCATTTTTCGTTTTATTATATCCAATTCGAAATCTCTAGCTTTAACTCTATTTATAATCACAATAACAAAGATACCACAATAAATATATTTGTCGTACTATAAATTATTATTGTAATAATTTTAATAATTTTATTAGAAAATTATCAGACTATTAATCTTTTTTTTTGGGAATAATATAATAATGAAATATTTAAATAATTTTAAAAGATTAAGAGATATTTTTAGTATACTGCTATTAGTTATTCCGAGATTTATTAAAAGTAGTTACACTCGGGTTAATGCAGCAAGCTCTAATTCGGTTTTGCCAGTCGCTAAAGGCAGCAATAAAAACTAAAACCAATTTAAACGCTCAAGAATAATTAATTAACGACACAAATATTAGAACCGCATTTGGTAACTCTTTATTAAAATCTAAAAATGCAAATGATTTAGCGAGCGACTCAAGCAATCTGACGAATCATCAAACTGTAATTGCGGTTACTGGAAATGCAAGCAACCCTGTAATAGATAATTCTATTACTGTCTCTTGGCTATCACGTGTTATTCTTTTTACAACCAGTGCACTTTTCCGAATTTTTTGAAAGTAACTAATAATCAAAATATAACTACTATAACGATTTATCCATCTAATACTACTTCAAAAGATAGAATAATACCTGTTCCTTTCGGCCTACTTATTGAAAGGATTTTATCAGTACCACCTTTTACAACCTACGAAATTGTGAGAATAAATGATTTAAATATGAGTTTCTGGTTTTCGTCAAAAAAGTCTAAAAAGAATTTTATACTACCTGGTTTAATACAATAAATTCTTTTGCAAATAAAAATAAATAAAAATAATTAAAACGACACATAAAATTTAAAATTTAAATATAAACTAGATGCATGAACAATTCGATAATTCAAGACAAAAAATATTCAAAACTTGACGAAGGGTTAAAACGAGAATTTAAAATTAACTTTATACAAGAATACGAATTTACAGATCGACTATTTAAACATGGTATTTCAATTTTGGATAATCAAGAATTATCATTTTGTCCTAGTATTTTACCAATAATTTATACAATCATGTCTTTAGCTATCGAAAAATACCTAAAATTATTTGTTATAATGATACACATTATTGATGACGATTCAATTTTACCAAATAACGACTTAAGAATCAACTATGGACATAATTTAAAAAAACTTAATAATAAAGTGTTTGAATGGATTAAAAATAATACACAAAAAGCAACCAACATAGACTATTTAGAAGCCATTATAAAAAATATACCTGATAAAAATATACTAAATGATATTATAACAGCACTTTCAAAGTTTGCCCAAAATGGAAGATTTTATTATCTAGACAATTTGTTGTTACAGTCATCTAAATTGAAATATAAATATGATAACATATCTCCAACAGAAAAATGGGAAGAAATTGAAACTAAGATTAATGAAAAACATTTACATTACAGCTTAGAAAATGCGGGTGGACCAGAATTTGAAAAAGGCTTAGCAAAACAGCTTATGCAGTATTTTAAATCGTGGGTCAATGTTCTTTTTCAGGCAGGCTTTCAAGGTCTTTTTGGCGAACTTGGAAAATTATTAGCTAATGATATTGGGACAATTAATCCAATTAATTCAAATAAACTATAATTTTATCTCTAGTGTTTCGCCAATCCAAAATGTTGGCTTATATTGTAGAATCAAATTCTTATCATTTTGGGCAACTTGAAAGATCATTGCTCCCGTTTTTTTGCCCCCTTTGGCAAGTTCGCCAGAACCTAACCCATTGTCAACACCATAGGTCATTGCATCAACATTTTTTATATCTCCCTCGGAATCCTGCAAACTCCAGTCAAATGTATTGTATGTAATTTTGTTATCTGATTTATTTTCAATATAAACGACTACTTTAATAAATTCCTTATTGGAATCTGGCTTAATAAATTGACTACCTGAATCAAAATTTCTTTGAACAGACTTGACTATTATCTCTTTATTGTCATGAGAAATTATGTCCCCCACTTTGAAGCTTTTTTCCTCATTTTGAGTATCTGATGGCGCAGTTGCATTAGTCGAAACTTCCCCTGTTTTTGTCGGACCAGAATTATTAGCGTTAACGCCCGTTCCGATACTTATAACAACTACAGTAATAATAGCCCAAAACCACCATCTTTTAAATACAGCTTTAGAATTGTTTTTTGCATTTTCATCTTTAGTCATAATATATTTCCTTTATTATATAACGTATATTTACATAACCAGTTTCTCAAAAAAAAAAAAACGATTCTTCTTTTCCGAAATTATGACTAATTTGTTATAATTAACAATTACTGATTTAAACCCTTCCCAATCCATCCAGCATTTTTCTGCATAAACAATAAATTAACTGCTGCCAAAATTCCAAAGAAAAATGCTAAAATAAATAAACTCAGTAAATTAATTTTTTCATTGTAAAATATAAAAATTATCAAACCAATATTAGCAAAAAATGTAAAAATTGCAGTTTTGCTACCAGGAGTCAAAGCTTTATAGTGAATAGCGTCAATTATGTGTCCCGCTAAATGAAAAACGTTTACAATAACAACTGTCAATCCTATTTCATAACTATTTAATATAATAGCTAAACCTAGAAATAACACCATAAGCAAAAACTCTTCAAAAATCATAATAGCAATAGTTTGAGTTGAAGGATAAGCCCATTGGCGGCGAATAAGCAAATGCTTTTGGTATTTTTTGTCTTTTTTATGTTTTTCAATCCAACATTTAAAGCAAATAATTTCCTCAAATTCATGAATTATAAATATAACTATTGTAATGAAGCCTAGCAAAGCAACGGACATAAATTTATTTTATCATTTTTACATTATTCAGAAAACATAAGTTTTAGCTTTTTGCGTATATCATCAGCATTTACTAAAAAACCAGTTTTTGATTTCAAAACTGTTCTTAAAGCATTTAACACTTTATCTGAAACTAGCGCCTCACATATAGAAGCGTCAGATATAGTTATAGATTGTTTCCAGCGATTGATTAATGGAAATTCATGAATAACGGCAGGACGAGACAATAGAAATAAATCTTCAACAATCTCTGATTTTTTCTTATCTTCATCAAAAATGTCAATGGAAAAAACTAAATCTTTTACCAACGGCGAGGCATTGGCAATTTTATAAAAACGAAACTCTGATCCATTAGTAATTAACACCCATCCTATACCATTTTCAATTGTATAACTTACTATTTGATCCAAATGATGAGCGTTTAACTTTATAGCTGCTCGTTTAGTTTCAATCATAAATTTAAATTCGCCTTTTATCTTTATAGCATAATCCGCAAACTCATTTCTAGTATTCAATTCAGGGGTTATTTCTTCTAAGTCGTCGTAACCAAACATATTTACCAAAGCCCAATTTATAACTTGTCTAGTTTGCGCCTCGTTTGAATTTAAGGTTTTTCTTTCACCTATTAATTTCTTATACTTTTCCAAATGTCTGTTTATTTTATTTTTAGCATCAACTTGCCACTTTGCAACAACCATCTTTTTATCCTTTTATTCATAAATTATAATCACTACTATAAAACAGTATATACTAACTATTTTCTTAATTTGCAAAATATACAACTTCTATATTAACATTCCGGTAATAATTTTTTGGAACAGTCAGCGTTTTTTTTTGAATAGTTAATACTTTAGTAACTGAATAAACTTTTTTCTTGCTCGCATACAATGGAATACTCTAATAAAACCATTTTGATGAACCATAACCTCTAAAAGTGTTCCTACTGTACTCCAACCAATATAAACCCAAACATCGGTATAAAGTTTCACAGCACCTAGTGGATGCCCTAAAACTGATTCTATGTCAGCAACCATGTATTCATGCCTAAATGCTAATTTATCAAAAACTATATCTTCCATTCTACTTTACTGACAAAATATCCTCTGAATTTTTAAAATAACCCTAAAAATTAATTTAGGATATAATTCTTTCTAACTCTTGTCTGGCTGTTTTCGCCTTAATTTCAAAAAATTCAGCTCTTTTTTCTAATAGTTCTGTCAAAGATACTTTCTCAACCTTGTTCAAGTCAGTATCAGTCAAATTTTCTACCCAATTAGCCCATTCTTCTCCTGAAGCTGTATCTTTTGGTCTAATATTCTCATCTAACATATTTATATTCTATCACATCCAAAATAACAAAAAAATAAACACAAACTGATTTAAATTTACCACAAATATTTAATTTAACAATCCAGTAATACTTTTTTAAGTCAATTAGTTAAAGATAATTAACTAAAACTTCTTAATCACTTTTTACCATAGCGAACTGTTCCGAAAAAATTATTACCAAAGATAATTAGTATTTTCAAAGTCAAGAAAAAATATTTTTTGAGTAGTCTGAAAAAATGTGCGTAGTTTATATTAGACAAGCATTTTTTCATACAGTGCGTATGTTCGCGCCTGGGGTTGCGGACTCTTTTTTCAATTCAATTAGTAAAAAACTTGTTAAACAAAAACAATTTAACCACTTTTTTCCAGAGCGAGCTACCCCAACAAATTATTACCAACAAAACTAAAATTCTGCAACTGAGGCAAAAAATCAATTTTGAAGAGTATGACTCGGCCAAGCGGCCCGGAGCGCTCGAAAAATTGCTATTTTTTGCGAAGGCTGGAGAATTTTTAATTTAACAATCCAGTAATAATTTTTTGGAACAGTGAGCGTTTTTTTTTTTTGTAAAAATTTAATTAGAGTATTTATTTAGAATTGTGGAGTAATATTAATGAAATTTTTGAAATTAAAAAAATTAGGCATCTGGGGAATAGCAATTCTCTTATGCATAACTTGCTTTATAAGTGGCAGAATATCTATTGTCTGGGCTGATGGATCTATTTCCGCGTTGCCAATTTCTAAAGGTGGAACTGGGGCTAATTCAGCCGATGAGGCAAGAGAAAATTTAGACGCTCAAGAAAAATTAGTTAGCAACGCTAATATTAAAACTATTTTTAACAGGTCTCTACTAGGCTCTGGAAATGTAAATAGTTTTATAACTGCGACTGATGGCACTGCAATAAAATCAGGGCAAAAGTATATAGGGCAAGTTAGCGCAACAACGCCTGTTGATATAGGCACTATCAATCTCAAAGTGACAAATAATAATCTTATTATAAGCTTTTTTATGCAGGATTGGAATTCGTCTTATATTGACTATAAATGCGCAAACGGCGATACTCAATTATTATCAGCTTTTAATAAATATTCTGCAACATATGATGTTGTATTTACAATACCAAATGAGTGCTATTACACAGGAGCAATTCAAACAGGGTGGCACAGAGACCTATTTTATATTCAAGGTTCAATAGATGATTATAGTCTTGGAAAATTTGTATTAGAAAAAGTTAATGCCGATTATTACTAATTTTTCAAAAGATTTTTGAATATTTTTCTTACGTAATTTGTAAATCTTTAAATTTAACAATCCAGTAATAATTTTTTAAAGCAGTGAGCGTTTTTTTTTTGGTATAATTTTAATTATGAATAGTAAAATTATGAATGACATAATTGATGAAGCTAGTTATTTAATACACAGCGCTTACATTACATCCATTATAGAAGGTATTGGCGGATTAATTATATTATGTGTAATAATATATGCAATAGCAAGTCCTTCAAAAACTCCGGAAATCACTACAC
Organism: Candidatus Opitulatrix roisinitermitis; assembly: GCA_031288355.1. Lineage (GTDB taxonomy): Bacteria > Actinomycetota > Actinomycetes > Actinomycetales > Bifidobacteriaceae > Opitulatrix > Opitulatrix roisinitermitis. Next base: position 12,223 of record JAITRN010000009.1, read on the forward strand.
TGCAACAAAACTTCATAAATCTAGGTAGTGTGGTTGGAAAAACCCTGAAAGAAATCGAAAGCTCTCTAGAACAAAAAGCCAACTCAATTTATGAAATTAATGGCAAAAAGATAGCTACATGGAAAGCATACGAATCACCTAATTCATATAGTATTGAATTAAGATTCGATAAAAGCAATAAATGCGAATGTATAACTTCGGAAATAGTATCATAAAAATAAAAATACATTAAAGAAAAATTATGGATAACTTAAAACCTTTTTCCACAATTAAAAGAATAATTAAATGTCATAAAAATTGGGGTGCTACAGTAGTAGTTTTCATTGCTATAATTATAATTATTTTATCAATTGTCATATTCTCGCCTAATACATCTAAACAACAACAACAACAACAGCAGCAGCAGCAGCAGCAGCAGCGAACAAACGAAAATAGAATTGACTTCAATAAAATTAAGGCCAACTATTCAAATGTTGCTGGCGGATCTAAAATTCAAGTATCATACGACGAAAAAAGTTTACAAATAATTGAAGATTACGACACCTTTGACTATCTTTCAGCTACGGAAAAAAACAATTCGACAAAACAAACACTAAACTTAATTAAACCACTAAACAAATTAATGGGGTGTCCTAGTACCATAGATTCTTTGATCGCCAAGCTAGACAAAAAAACTCAAGAGAAGCAATGTGGTTATGGTATTACAATTTCTTGGTGGTATACAGCTGTCGATGGACTAGTAATATTTTACCTAAAATAGTGAGTAACAAATTGAATTTAAACGAAACAAAACAAAATGACAAATAAAACAAAATTAATTATCAGACTTATTATTTGCGGAATATTTATATATGCTCTATGCACTAGCATTTTTGGTATTACTGAAAATAATAAAAAAGATTATAGTCCCAAAATCGTGATTAGCATAACTAAAAACTATCAAGTTATTCAAGCTAATAAGAATACTGGTCTATATACACCAAATGCAGGTTTGGTAAAAGCCAAAGACGGAACATATTGTATTGTCGATGATATTTATAAAACAAAAGCACAAATAGGTATAACTTTTGATTGTAGACAGGATGGCGGATGGTTTACAATGTAGAAAATAATAAAAAGAATCGGCCAAGTGTTGAAAAAGCTAAATTAAATATAAAAAATTGTATACTGGGCTATATACAAAAAATTCATAATTTTATTAGAAATATAAACATAAATCGATTTTACTCTAGTTTCCATAATATTTAGTATAATTTCTATACTTATGCTGCTACCATCAATAGGCTTATTAACAATTATTAGCCTATGGCTTGCCTTCGGCGGAATAATTTTTGGAATTGTAGGAAAAGGTAATATAAAAAAGCGTAATATGCATATAAACAATAATTTTTTCAAAAAATTCACAACATCTATAGGTATTTTTATTTCTATTATTTCAATATTAATAACTACTGTGCCAATTGCCATTTTCACAACAGTGAATGACTACTCAAAACTCGCAATTAACAATGTCTGCACTCGTGTGGAAGAAGATGGATTCACATGCAAAAAGGAATATATTGACAGCATACAAGAAAAAGATATTTTTCTTTCCCAGTATCCAAAAACTAATTCTACTGTTTTGAAAGGGGGCGAAATAACGGTCAATTACTCTAATGGCAAAAAATTAGATTTAATTAATGAAATATTTCATAAAAAATTTCCTTCCTTTATAAAAAAATGTTATTCAGCATACTATAAAAACGAGTCGGTGTGTGAAGATTCAGAAAAAATTATAAGTAGTTTATCTCTAAGCTTTGCAGTAAGTAAAATAGCATACGATATCTGCAAAGGTAAAGAAACCAACAATGCCTTTCTGCTTTATGAATGTGGTTCAGGAGATGAATATAATGGTGAACTATATGTTTCTAATATAAAATCAAAAAATATACTAACGGAAACAGGAGAATTTTATGCTATTAATATTGATAACTTTAGCGTTTCACATAACTGCGGAGTAAAATATGACGAATCTAAGTATTTTCCATTCGGATTCTATCAATTACGATATAGTTGGAAATGTAGTACCTCCACCATTTCAGAACAGTATCCATCAAAGCAATTAATTATCTACATAATTAAAAATAATGGAGACGCAAAACTTACTTTTGTTAGGCCTACTAACATTATAATTTAAAAACATTTTTAAATCTGAGACTACTACCCTTTTGGTTGACATAAAATATCAAACCCTCAATCATATTAATCATACTCCAAAAGCCAATCTATAACATTTTTCCGTTCAATACCATTATCATTTGCTGAAAAATTATCCATAGTTAACAGAGTTTTTCTAAAATTGTCCCCCGTGTTTTTGAACCCTGAAATCTCCCGATCAAGCGTTGATTTTGTCACAACCGAAAGGGAAACCTGAAAATATTCAATTACATTTTGACTATTTTTAATTACAAAATCTATTTCTTTATTATAATTCTTTCCCACCCAAACTGTGCCATACCTTTTTAAAAGCTCGAGATAAACGATATTTTCTAGTCTATGTCCCAAATTTGTGGTGGTTGGCCTACCTAATATAGCTTCCACTAAACCCAAATCTACAACATAATATTTTTCAATTGTTTTAAGTAATTTTTTGCCTCTTATATCAAAACGACTGGCATTATACATAATAAAAGAATTTTGTAGGCTTTCAATATAATTAGCAACTGTTAATTTATTAATTGAACTATTTGCATTTTTTAGAACATTAGCTATATTATTGGGTGAAGTATAATTTCCGATATTGTCAAATAGGTATCGAACCACATTACGGAAACTTTTCATATTTCTAATATCTGCTCGAATACTAATATCTTTCTCAAGTATAGTATTATAAATAGCCATTAAATAATCTGAAATTTGATTTTTGGCTTTGGCTACTAAAAAATTTGCCACTTCTGGAAAACCACCATAGTTTAAAAAAAATTCGAATAATTCACTTTTATCAAAATTATTTGGGAAAAACTGTCTAAACTCAGCAAAAGACAAAGGCAACATTTTTATTTCCACATACCTACCTGTTAATAGAGTAGAAATTTCACTTGATGTCATATATGCATTAGAGCCCGTTATGTATATATCAATATTCCCTTTAACGAATAAGCTATCAATAACCGTTTCAAACTCTGGAACCATCTGAACTTCATCTATAAAAACATAATTTTTCTTAAAGGGATCAATGCTTTTCATAATGCTACTATAAAAAGTATCGGAATCTTTTATAATATCTTTATTTTCTTTTTCTTCCAAATTATAAGAAATTATATTCACTTTTGACTTTTGATCTTTCAACTCACTGCAAAATTGTTCTAAAAGCGTAGATTTCCCGCACCTGCGGACACCTGTGACTACCTTAATTACATTTAAATCACGCAAATTTCTCAATTTCTCTAAATAAAAATGTCTTTTAATCATATAAATATATTACCCCATTTTATTTAGAAACACGAGTCTACTGACGAAAGTCAAAAAAAAATTGACTTTCGCCAGTTGGCATAATTATTCTCCTATAACGAATTAATCGAAATATAAAGCAGGCTTGATTTTTAAGATTTTAATCTATTACTAAATACAATTTCCGTATATTAATACTTTAATAACTGAATAGACTTTTTTCCTGCTCGCATACTAATGAAGTACTTTAATAAAACTATTTTGATAGACTATAGCCACACCTCTTACTGATAAAATACCCGGTGGAGGCTTTTAAATAGCCTCAAAATTGATTTAGAATATAATTCTTTCTAACTCTTATCTAGCTGCTTTTGCTTTGATTTCAAAAAATTCAGCTCTTTTTCCTAGTAGTTCTACCAAGGAAACTTTCTCAACCTTATTCAAGTCAATATCAGTCAAATCTTTAAATTTAACAATCCAGTAATAATTTTTTGGAACAGTGAGCGTTTTTTTTTTTTGGAATAATTTTGATATGAGCGATATTGAAAATAAAGATAAAAACGAAAATAAAATAGATAATAAAGATATTAAAGATAATTTGAAATTTAACATATTTTTTAAAAATAAAATTAAACAATATATAAATGAAATTAAAAAAGCAATTAAAAACCCTTCAAAAAATGTTTTTGCTTTACCTGCAATGATTGTAGACATTGCCGCAATTCTAGGTTACACTAACGCCCTTATAGGCGATAAATCTATATTAATTGCCGTCATCGGCGGACTCTTTACAGTTTTTGCTTTTCTAAATTATAAACAGTCAAAATTAAAAAAAGGTATAACCATTACTAGTATGGTTTTATTTATAATTGCAGTTCTACCATTTATAAATAATACATCATCCGAAATCGCAAGAAATTTAAATAAGCCTACCCCATCTGCGACAACATCACCAACACCTAGATATAATACCACCCCCAGCACTCCCACTCCGAGTCCAAGTGAAACAACTGAGCCAATAACAAAAGTCGAAAAACCTATTGGAAATACCTACTCTCTCAAGGGATTAGATATAAAAATAAATAAAACTTATTCTAGCGACAGTCTCAGCCATCGTTACGGTGACAATACTGTTGCTAAAAAAGGTGCAAAGTTTTTTGTAGTTGAAGTAACATTAACAAACACCACTAAAAGCAAAAATAGTTTCTTTCGACCAGATGATTATTTTGAGTTACTTTCTTGCAAAACTATTTCTACAGACTGTTTAGAATATAAAGATTACGAGGATTCAATAGGAGCTACTGAAAATTACGCAACAGGAAAAGAATTATCTCCTCAAATTGGAGTTGACGCAGATTTAATATATGAAGTTCCTAATAATTCAAAAGATCATTGGTTGTATTTTTTTAGTGACTCTGATGACAAAAAATACGCTCTAAAACTATAATTATTATCTATTAATCCCAAAAACATTTAAACACAAAAAGCCCTGCATGAACAGGACTTTACAAAAAACCAATTTTTCAAAAGATTTTTGAATATTTTTCTTATTTTCAACCTGTCTCGCCGTGAACTTAGGTTCACAAGAGATTGAAAAGAAGAAAAATAACAAAAATACTTGAAAAATTAACCGGGGGCGACCTACTCTCCCACAAGGCCTCCCTTGCAGTACCATCGGCGAAGATGGGCTTAACTTCTTGGTTCGGAATGGA
>JAITRN010000069.1 GCA_031288355.1 Candidatus Opitulatrix roisinitermitis
ACTTTTTTCAGGAGCGAACTGCCCCCAACAAATTATTACCAGAGACAATTAGGATTTTAGTATTAAGGCAATATATTTAGTTTTGTGGGGCTTTGAAATTTTTTGCGATAGTTATTCTTAAAGCAAAAAAAATTTCAAGAGTTGATATGTTTCCAGATTTTATATTTAGGGTTTTATACCCTAAATATAAAATCATTGGAGATTCAACTTTCCCCAACAAAAAAAATATATTGTCGAAATACTAAAAATTTAAATTTAACATTATGGTAATAATTTGTTGGGGCAGTGAGCGTTTTTTTTTTTTGTAAAAATTTAGATATAACCATTTTTGAAATTAAAGAAAAATAAGGAGTTTATATTATGAATTTTTTCAAAACCAATCTAAATAGCAATCTTTTAAGTTTTATTAAATCCAAAGTTAATAAATCCAAAATTAGAAATTCAGGAATTTTAGTAGTAACAATTCTTTTGAGCTTAACTTGTTTTCTAAGTGGATCAAACTTAGCAGGAGCAAATGCTTCTATTAGTGTAATACCTGTTTCTCGCGGAGGTACAGGAGCCAACACTCAAGCAGGCGCACTAACTAATTTAGGGATAAATAACACAATAGACGAAAACTCAAGCAACAGCACTTTTCCATCAGCTAAAACAGTCTATGATTATATGAATAACTATTCAAAGAAAGAAATAGTAAAACCAATAACGGCTATTGTGAATCCTATACAAGGTAGTAAAAGCCTAACTATGTATCGTGTAAATAATGGCGTTGTGGACAGAAATCAACCTATAAACAATAACTTCCTAGTAACCAATTCCTTGTATGATTCCGGAGGCGGCTATTGCATTGAAGATGAATGTTTTGCTATCACTCTCACCATGTACGGCATACGTGCGGAATTGACATTTAATATATGCAAAGGGCAAAGCTGTTTAAATGATGATATTGTAGATTGGGCTGCGATTGGCACTGATTTATCTAATATTTCATCTGTTAATGAGATGGATTGCACGCTCGGCCTTGATGGTGATATTTTTAAATATGCCTATGACAACCTTTTTCTTTGTAAATATAATTTTAAAAGAACATTTGGATCAGCATCAGAAATGGTGAGTGGCATATATGAAATAAATGTACGCACCAATAATATTAGTAATTTTGATGAATGGCATAATATGTAAATACTAGAATTTCTTAACTTCAAGCTCACCAAATTTTTTTATGCTAAAATTATTTTATGTCTAGTGAAAAATCTATTGGCATTATTTATGGCGGAAAATCGCCCGAACATAATATTTCAATAACAAGTGCTGAAAACATATACAACACTTTAAAATTCTTAAATTATTCTGTTAAATCATTTTATATAGACAAAACTGGCAAAAATTGGTATATAAAAAATCCTGAAATTTCAAATAACAAAAACCCTTTGCCTGAATCACAAAATATATCTAAATTAACCGATAATTTAGAATCAAAAAGCCCTTTGGAAATGTCTAAAATTATTGAGGAATTAAAAAATTGTGAATGCGTTTTTATAATGGTCCATGGGTCCCCCGGCGAAGACGGAGTATTGGCGGGATTTCTTCAAACACTCGGAGTGAAATATATCGGCTGCAATTTAGAATCTTCTGCTTTAACATTTGACAAACACCGAACAAAATTAGCCCTAGCAGCCCGCAATTTGCCAATAGCACCCTTTTTCCACATAGATGTTCGCGACGGCTTCGGATTTGTTGAAGAATATTTAAATAAAAGTTTAAAGAAAGATTTCTTCCCATGTTTTGTGAAACCTTGCAGATCTGGATCCTCTTATGGCGTGAACAAAATATCTGAATTTGGCGAACTTTTGCCAGCTATTAGAAATGCTAGTCAATATGATTATTCCATTTTAGTTGAAAAAGCAATTGTTGGCAGAGAAATAGAATGCGCTGTTTTAGAGGGCCAAAAAGCCACTGCACCAAAAGTTAGTTTGCCAGCAGAAATAAAAATAAAAGATTCCGGAAATGCTTTTTATTCCACAGAGGCAAAATATGAAAATGACAGCGTTCAGCTAGAAGCCCCCGCATTTTTGTCCAATGAACAAATTCTTTTAATCCAAAAAATAGCCGCCACAAGTTTTGCTGTTTTAGAATGTCAATCTATGGCAAGAGTGGATATATTTTTAGTTAATGAAAACTCTGTAATTATAAATGAAATTAACACTATTCCTGGATTTACTCCCATCTCGCAATTTCCAAAAATGTGGCAAACTAGCGGATTGCCTATGCCGGCGCTTTTGCAAGAATTAATTAAAACTGCTCACTATTAACAATAGTCCAAGAACCTAAAACTTTTTCGCCATATTTGTCTGTTTTATATACAACCAAAGTTTGACCATTAGCAACACCGTTTTTCTGCAGCGAATCTAAAATAAATTTCCAGATTTGCCCTTTTTTAAAATAATTTTCCTCTAAACTTTTTTGATCGCAAATTTCAGCCTGTACCAAAATCGGCTCTGAATGAGCTCTTATTTGAATTTTAATTGGGTTCTGAAAAATATTTCCTTGCTTTTGAATAATTTTATCATCATGCCAACTATCTAATTTAGCATAAATAATTTTTGTGTCTAAATCATTTTTGCTGCCAACAATCACTTCATTATCCTCTGGCTTTATTTTTATAACGTATCTAGGGCTGCCGTCGCTATTAGGATTTTTAATATTAAGTCCTTTTCTTTGCCCTATTGTATAATGAAAATAACCTTTATGTTTTGCTAAAATTTTTCCATCATTATCTAATATATTTCCTGATTGCTCTCCCAAATGACTTGACAAAAATTCACCAGTTTTGCCTTTTTGAATAAAACAAATATCAGTGCTTTCTGGCTTATCTTTAACTTCAAATTCTAAATCTTTAGCTTTTTTTCTAACATCATCTTTGCTCAGAAAATCTCCCAAAGGGAAATAACATTTTTCAATAACTTTTTTTCCCATAACTGCCAAAACATAGGATTGATCTTTAGAAATATTTTTAGCCCTATATAAATTTCCGCTAATTATTTTTGCCCAATGACCTGTAATGATCCCATCAAAACCCAATGTTAAAGACCTTTCAAGCAAAGTTTGAAATTTAATAAACTCATTACACCTTACACAAGGATTAGGCGTTCTGCCAAAACGGTATTCATTAACAAAATCTTTAATAACTTTTTTTTGAAATTCTTCTGACAAATCCCAAACATAAAAAGGAATATTTAATTTGCTAGCAACTACCGCTGCATCATTAGAATCTTCAATTGAACAACAGCCTCTTGAGCCTGAACGAGCTAATTCGCGATTTCGCATAAGAGCCATATGAACAGCCGTGACATCATGGCCTTTCTCAACAGCTAAAGCAGCTGCCACAGCAGAATCAACTCCGCCTGAAAGGGCTGCTAAGAGTTTCATGTTTTTAGTTTACTTTATGAATTAGCGCTTCCGCAATTAAAGCCTGGAATTCAATGTCCCTAAAAGTGCCTCTAAAATCATAAGTGTTTGAGCGTTGCTTTTAATTCTAACTCTTGCTATATTAATTTGTTTTATGCACCAAATAAGGCGTGAGATAGAAATAATATCAGAAAAATTTATAATTGATTCACGTAAATTGTAATTTATTAAATTATCAGTTAAAGCAGTTTTTGCCATAAAAACATCTCTGTAAAGCGTTAAAATTGAAATTAAAATAAGATCCAATTCATCTTTTTTTATACGTGTGGCCTGTCTTTTTTTATCTTGAGCATTTAAATCTAATTCTGCCACTATTTTTTCAGCATTATAAGCAGCCGACTTTTCTATTTCATCCGCCAATAAAACAACATCTGAAAAAGAAGCAATGTTCAATATTTGCCGCAAAAGATGACTGCGGGTTTCTAAAAGTTTTGGCTGCATAGCATATTTTCTAGCAAGCCCTATATGATTTCCTGAGACTCTAGCACAAGCTTCTGCTAACGACGAATTCACACCTGTCTCATTTTCTAATGCTTCAGCTATAGCCTGAACAGAAGGTGTTTTTAATTCAATTTTTGAACATCTGGATCTAATAGTTATTAAAACATCCCTAGGATTAGTCGTACACAAAATCCAAATTATAAAATCATCAGGCTCTTCTAAATTTTTCAAAAATAGATTGGCTGCTTGAGCCGACATTCTATCAACATCTTCAATTATAAAAACTTTATAATTTGATATTATAGGATATGTTTTAGCCTCGTCTAAAACCTCTCTTATATTAGCCACCGAATATTCTGGCTTCTGTGTAGTTATGAAACGGATATCAGGATTATTAGCGAATTTTTCAGAATTTACTAAAGATGCAGCAAAAGCTTTTGCCAAAGTTGTTCTTCCGGAACCAGGCGGCCCTGTTATAAGCCAAGATTGCGGCATATATTTATTGCTATTTTCCACAATTTTTAATAATTGAGCTTTAGCAGCGTCCTGATCTATAACCTTTTTCCATAAAGGATTATCTAATAATGACATATTTTTTCTCAAACAATATTGTTGGATTTAATCTCTTTTATTTTTAGCAAAAATGCTTCAATTATTTTTTTATTTACTTCAGCAATTGTGCCGCTGCCATCAATAACACACCATCTTTTGGCAAAACTACCTTTTTTATTAGCCAACTCTAAGTACTTTTGACGTATTTGTTTATGATATGCCAAATTTTTATCTTCAAATCTATCGTATTTTTTGCCGGTGGTTTTTTTAGCTTGTGGTAAAGCTTTATTTATATCTCTATCAATTAAAAAAGTGATGTCTGGAATAAGTCCATCTGAGGCAAACATATTTAAATTATAAATGCTTTTATCGTCCAATCCGCCAACATCACCTTGATAGGCCACTGAAGAATCAAAATATCTATCAGTTATAACTGTTTTTCCTTGTTCTAGAGCCGGCAAAATTATATTATCAATGTGGTATGAACGGTCAGAAGCAAATAAAAGAGCTTGTGTTTTAGCAGTAATTTGATCTTTTTGAGTGGGCGATTTTCTATGCATAACTAATTCTCTAATTTCTCTGCCGAAATCAGAATCGCCAGGCTCAAAAGTTAAAACAGCTTTTTTATCAAAATTTTCTAAAATCCATTTATAAAAGATTTTTGCTTGGGTTGATTTTCCTGTGCCATCTCCACCTTCAAAAGAAATAAAAAAACCCTTATTTTTTAGCATTGCGCTTTTTAGCTAACATTTCATACGCTTCATCTGATTCTATCTCATCAAGCGACTTTCCTCTTGGAATAGAGGCGTTTATTTCGCCATCAGTTATATATGCTCCGAATCTCCCAACCTTGCCAGTCACAATTTTGCCATTTTGCGGATCAGCTCCAAAAACTTTTTGCGGAGCAGACGCGGCTGCTCTGCCTCGAACACGCGGTTTATCTAATAATTCAATGGCTTCATCTAATGTTATAGTAAACAAACTATCTTCATTTGGCAAAGATCTAGTCTCGCTGCCGGCTTTTATATATGGTCCAAAACGTCCATTTTGAACAGTTATTTCCGCTTTGAGTTTAGGGTGTTCGCCTAATTTTTTAGGAAGTGTAAGCAATTTTAAAGCGTCATCTAGGGTGATTTGCTCAGATAACATATTTTTAAACAAGGCTGCTGTTTTCGGCTTTCCAGAAGCGCCTTCTGGCAAAACCTCAGAAATATAATCTCCCCATTTGCCCTTTTTCAAAACTATTTTTACACCCGTTTTTGGATCTTCACCAAGCACTTTGTCATTTTGCTTATATTCTGACAAAACTTTTTTAGCCAACTCCAAACTAATTTCACTAGGCGGAACATCGTCAGGAACAGAAGCTCTTAAAGGGGTTATGCCATCAGACATATTTTTAGTTTCTGATTCAAAATAGGCCCCAAAACGTCCATGACGCAAAACAATTCCCTCTCCTAAATCCAAGGTATTTATGTCTCTTGCGTTCACATCATTTAATTTTTCTGTCAAATTGTGCAAGCCTTTTCCGCCAAAATTATAATAGAAATTATGCAAATACTTTTTGCCATCTTTTTGCCCAGCTGCAATTTCGTCTAAACTTTCTTCCATATCTGCCGTTAGCTGATAGTCAATTAATTCAGGCACTTGATCTTCTAAAAGACTAATCACTGCAAAAGCTGTCCAGGTTGGAATTAAAGGATTGCGGGTCTTATTTATATACTCTCTAACTCTTAATGTCGAAATTGTTGAAGCATAAGTCGACGGGCGACCTATAGACAATTCTTCTAATTTTCTAATTAAGGAAGCCTCAGTATATCTAGCTGGCGGCAAAGTTGTATGCATTTCAGCTTCGGCCTTTCCTTGCTTTATAATATTTCCAATCTCTAAATTAGGCAATTTTTGCGAAACTAAATTTCCTTGATTTGGTTTTTTATCTTCATTCTTTTCAGATTCATCATCAGATATATCTGAATAAACTTGCAAAAACCCTTTATCTAGAATCGTTGTGCCTCCCACAGAAAATTGAGCATTATCTTTTTGAATTTTATAAGTGACAGTTTTGCCTTTAACATCTTCCATTTGTGAAGCTATTGTGCGGTTAAAAATTAATTCATAAAGTTCTTTTTCCATTTTAGTCACTGTGTTGGGCAATCCATTAGGCAAAACAAATTCATCTCCTGCTGGACGAATAGCTTCGTGAGCCTCTTGAGCATTTTTAGATTTTGATTTATAAACTCTTGGTGATTGAGGAACCGCATCTTTTCCATAAGCCGCTATTGCATAATTTCTTGATGCCTGAACCGCTTGATCAGAAAGCGCTGGAGAATCAGTTCTCATATAAGTTATAAACCCATTTTCATAAAGCCCTTGAGCGGCTGACATTATATCTCTAACTGACACTCTAAGCCTTCTAGAAGCGTCTTGCTGAAGACTAGATGTTATATAAGGTAAAGCCGGTTTGCGCGTATAAGTCTTTTCAGTTTTATCAACTACCTCAAAAGGCGATTTTGAACTATTTAAATTTTTTTCCAAATCCTGTGCAGCCTTAGCAGTTAAATGATAAACTACTTTATCTTTGCTAGAAATTAATTTCCCTTTATTGTCAAAATCTTTAGCACCAGCCACAGACATATTATCAACTTCTATAAGTTTAATCTCAAAGGGGTATTTAATATTATCTTGTTCAGGAATAAAAGCTTGTATACTCCAAAATTCTGCTGACATAAATCTAAATCGCTCTCGTTCTTTATCAACAATCAATCTCGTTGCAACACTTTGAACACGGCCGGCAGACAACCCTCGTTTAATTTTTCTCCACAAAAAAGGCGAAAGTTCATAGCCAAAAAGTTTATCCAAAATTGTTCTAGTTTCCTGAGCCTGAACCAAATCCATATCTAAATCGCGCGTATTTTTCAGCGCGTCTTCAATTGCCTTTTTAGTGATTTCTTGAAAAACCATTCTTTTTATAGGCATTTTCGGTTTGAGCTCATCCACCAAATGCCAAGAAATTGCTTCCCCTTCACGGTCTTCATCAGTTGCTAAATAAAGTTCATTAGCTTTTTTAAGCAATTTTTTTATGTCATTTAAAACTCGTTTTTTGCCTTTCATGACAGCGTAATAGGGCTCAAATTTGTTTTCTAAATTAACAGAAAACTTAGCAAAAGGGCCTTTTTTCATATCTTTAGGAAGTTCAGAAGGTTTAGGCAAATTCCGTATATGCCCCACACTTGCTACAACTTCATAGTCTTTTGACAAAAATGAAGAAATTTTTTTTGCTTTTGCTGGAGACTCGACAATAACTAATTTTTCAGCCATACAATAATATTATCACATTTGTTTATATACTATTTAGTCAGCTGCAATAGCTTCTAAAATTGGCAATTTTTTAGCTCGGCGAGCTGGCAATAAACAAGCTATAACTGAAAAAATAACCACAAAACCCACAAAAATAGCAATATTATTATACGAAATAGTTAAATCTGATAAACCGCTATCCTTTAAACCTTTTTGCGTGGCAACAGCGCCATTTATCCCTAAAACAACCCCTAAAATAGTTCCAAAAATCGCTATCAAAAAAGATTCCAGACCGAGCATAAGCGTCAAACCCCCATTAGATAAACCAATTGCTTTTAATAATCCAATTTCTCTTGTTCTTTGCACAACACTTAAAGTTAGAGTATTAACAATTCCTAAAAGAGCTATTAAAATACTTAACGCCAAAAGCCCATAAATCAAATTCAAAACAATATTAATTGTTGAGCCTAAAATGGAATTAAGCCCGTTTTTGTCTAATACCGAAATAGTATAATAATCTTTTACTTTATTCTGCAATTCATTTTTAACAATTTCAGAATTTTCACCAGTTTTTAAATTAACAAATATGCGAAATAACATTTGCTGTTCAGACATTGTTATAGCGTCAAAATCTTTATGATTTATAACAATTCCAGGCATAACCATAATATCAGCAATGCAGCCAATTTTAAATTGTTTTTCCACAACAGGCAAATCGGGCATAACTTTTTTTGTTTCATCGTTTTTAATTTGTTCAATAATTGAATTGTCTGGCTGTTTTAAATTCTTTTGGGTCCATTCCAAAATGCTTTTTTTCACATTTTGTTCAATGATTTTTTTATCTTTTTCCACCTTATCTTTATCTACACCATTAATAGTTATATATTGGCCTAAAACAAAATTTTGGCTAGTCGCCAAGTACTTAGGCACAATTAATTCTCCTTTTTCTAAAGCTTCATTCGGATCTCCGATATAAGAAAAAGTTGCCAGATCTAAATTATTTTTAAAAAAAGTGTCCTCGACAGAAATAATAGGCGCTGCTTCAGAATTTATTTTTAATTGTGAAATATATAAAGGATCCACACTAGCCAGTGAATTGTCTTGTTTAACTTTATCTGTAACGCTTTTAGGCATCCGCAAATTTTGCGATAATATAATGAAATCAGATTTTATATTATTAGTTATTATAGAAGACACGCTGGTCTGCACAGAAGCGGCTAAAACTGAACAACAAACCACCAAAGCCACACCTATTAAAAGAGCCGATGATGTGTTAGCTGACGATTTAAAATTACGCAAAATATTTCCTTTAGCTAATTTTCCGCTAACCCGTGACAAAAGAACTAAAGGACTTGATAAAACCCATATAACAGGTTTTATAAACAAAGGAGACAACAAAAGCGCCGCCAAAATCATTCCAGAAGCGGCTCCCGAGGCTAAAAAGCTTTCATAATTTTTTAAACTATGCAAACCTAAAGTGTTTGTGAAATAATCGAAATTCGTAATTATTATTATTGAAAATAGCGAGGATATAAAAAAATAACCGCCAACTATAATTCTACCTACACCAATTGGTTTAGGTAAAGCCGCTTCGCTCATAGCTTGAACAGGCGGAGTTTTCCCGGCCTTTCGAGCTGGGAAAATCGCTGAAATTATAGAAATTGATATACCCACTGCAAAAACAATTAATATTTGCCAAATATTCGGCAAGGCTGAAATATTTATATCAGTTCCAAAATTCTTTAAAATTATTGGAATTATTTGAATTAAAACAGTTCCTAAAAACGTTCCTATTGCTGACCCAAAACCGCCAATGACCAAAGCCTGAAAAATCACTGTGGAAAAAACCTGTTTACTAGACGCCCCAATTGCTCGAAGCATAGCATATTCTCTAAGTGATTCATGAACTATCATAGAAAAAGTATTAGCAATTATAAAACAGCCAACGAATAAAGCAATAATTGCAAAAATAATTATAAAAGTATTAACAAAACCAATATTATCTTTAACATTTTGGCTCAATTCCTGGCGCATTTGATCTCCGCTTATAACTTCAGCATGAGAATCGTCTGGCAAAATATTTTTTATTTCATCGCGCAAATTATCTACACTAGCAGAAGTTTTTTCACCTGTAAATTTGCCCCAAACGGCTATTTGAGAAACTTTACCATCTGATATATATCTTTTTTCAGCTTGGCTCTGATTCATGCCCACAAGCAATTCTCCAGGCGCTAAAAGAGGAGCTTTTAAAATGCCTGCTATTCTAACATCTAAAATATCTTTATCATCCACTATTTTTGTAGTGTCTCCAACTGACAAATTTCCTTGAATAGCAGTTTGCTTTTCTAAAACTATTTCATTGTCTGCCTGAGGCAGCTGACCGCTTTCTAATGTCCAACCAGAAAATTGCAAAAAATTTTCAGGAATTCCTCTTAACATAACCGTCCCTAAACTATAAATAGGTTTATCATCTTTGCCAACCACCACAATTGACTTATTTATATTTGGATAAGCGGCTTGAACATCAGGCAATTGACAAATTTTTTCCGCCAAAGAAACATCAATTTGCTGTCTATTCTGCGTAATTCCTGATAATTGAGAAACAGATATTGAACTTTGCGCTTCCGGATCCCCTCGCACAAAAAGATCAGCATTTAAAGATGAAGCATAAGCTGAATCTATTGTGGAATTTATAGCTGTCTGAAAACAAAAAGTAGCGATAATAAAAGAAGTTCCTAAAGCCACAGCTATAATAGACAATAAAAATCTGCCTAAATGAGATTTTGCGTTTTTGAAAGCTAGCCTAAACACTTAAATATTGTCCAAAAAAAAATATTTACTCTTTAAAAACCTGCAAAACTTGATCATAACTAGGCTTAGCTAAATCGTGAATTATTTTTCCATCAGCCAACACTAAAACCCTATCAGCATAAGAAGCTGCTCTGGGATTATGGGTCACAAGCACAAGTGTTTGTCCAAACTCATCAACGCTTTGTTTTAGAAAATTTAAAACCTCTCCTGAACTTTTAGAATCTAAATTTCCAGTTGGCTCATCAGCAAAAATTATCGCTGGACGAGTCACTAAGGCTCTGGCACAAGCCACTCTCTGCTGCTGACCGCCAGAAAGCTCTGATGGGCGGTGTTTTAGACGATCTTTAATTCCAAAAGTGCTAACTATTTTTTCAAACCATTCAAAATCAACTTTTTTATGAGCTATATCCAAAGGTAAAGTTATATTTTCTTGAGCATTTAAAGTCGGCACCAAATTAAATTGTTGAAAAATAAATCCTATATTATCACGTCTAATTTTGGTTAGTTTTTTTTGATTTAAATTTGATATTTTTATATTATTAAGAAATATTTCGCCGCTATTTATGGAGTCTAAACCTGCAAGTGTATGCATAAGAGTGGATTTTCCAGAACCCGAAGGCCCCATAATTGCCGTAAATTGACCTTGGGAAATTTCCACATCTATATAATCTAAAGCAACTACTTCTGTCTCAGCTTTACCATACTTTTTAAAGACCTTATAGGCTTTTACTTGCGAAACCATAAATTCAGTTTTTCACACTTATACATTATTCGCATTTTGCAAACCTGATATTTAACATTTTTCTTATAATCTCTTTTCGCACAGTGCGTATGTTCGCGCCTGAGGTTGTGTGTTCTTTTTTTTAATTCAATTACAAAAACGTCATCCGCTAAAAACAATTTAATTACTTTTTTGCTCTAGCGAGCTGTTCCAAAAAAAAATATTACCAACGATAACTAATATTTTGATAAAGCAGCTATTTTCTTATTATAACTGTCCCCTGTTTTTAATAATTCTTCAGGGAAATAATGACCGTGTGTATTTTTAATGGTATCTAAATCTTTTGAGCCAATTAAAACAACTTCATATAAATTATTTCTAAAATATTTTCTTTCAGATTCATTATAATATTTCATAGCCTC
>JAITRN010000071.1 GCA_031288355.1 Candidatus Opitulatrix roisinitermitis
GCTTTGATTGCTGTTTTATAAGCATTAGTTATAACACCAGAATAATAAGCACTTTTAGAACGGCCTTCTATTTTTAAACTGTCAATTCCAGCTTCAATGAGATCATCAACATGTTCTATCATAGATAAATCCTGAGCATTCATAATAGTGGTGCCAAATTCATCTTCAATGACATCTATTGGAATATTGTCTCTTTTTGTTTCAATTATTTTATATTCCCATCGACAAGCTTGAGGGCAGTCTCCATGATTAGCGTCTCGGCCAGTTAAATATTGAGCTAAAAGACACCTGCCAGAAAAGCTCATACACATAGCGCCATGTATAAAAGTTTCTATTTCTAATTCAGCTGAAATTTTCTTTTTTAAATTCGCAATATCTTGTAAAGATAGCTCTCTGGCTAGAACCACTCTTGAAGCACCGAGTTTATGAAGTTGATTTGCTGTGTAATAATTAGTTACACCAGCTTGGGTAGAAATATGTATATCGAGAGCGGGAGCACAATTTCTGGCTAATTCTAATAAGCCTATATCGGAAACAATTACGGCGTCAGCTTTTATATCTTGCAGATAGGAAAAATACTTTTTTAAATTGTCTATTTCTTCATTGGCCGGCACAATATTAGCTGCTATATAGATTTTTGCATTGTTTTTATGAGCCCATTGAACGGCTTCAACTAATTGTTTATGGTCAAAATTTTTAGATGAAGTTCTCATGCCAAAATTCTTGTCAGCCAAATAAACTGCATCAGCTCCAAAAGTGATAGCTGATTTTAAACTATCAAATTCACCACAAGGTGATAATAGTTCCACTTTTTTTATGTTTGACATATACTATAAGTATAGTATTGTAATCAAGAATAAACAAATGAGGGACTGAACAAAAATGAGAGACAGAACAAAATGAGAGACAGAACGATTAATAAACCGCCTCTTACTTTATGTTTTGCTATATGGGCTGGAACAGCTTTGGAAAATTTTGATTTTGTAATTTACTCAACTGGCGCGGCTTTAGTGTTTTCCAAAACTTTTTTTCCGAATATATCACTCGAATTGGGTATTTTATCATCGCTGGGCACATATGCTGTGGGTTTTTTCGCCAGACCTTTAGGAGGACTTGTTTTTTCTCATATAGGCGATACTTTGGGCCGAAAAAAAGTTTTGGTTATAACACTTTTTTTAATGGGCTTTTCCACTTTTGCGATTGGTTTTTTGCCTGATTTTAAAACTTTTGGCATTCTTTCACCAAGCCTTTTAGTTTTTTTGAGAATTTTACAAGGTTTAGGCTCAGGAGCTGAACAGACCGCAGGCATGGTTTATTTATCAGAAATTGCTCCAAAAAGGCTAGCCGGCAGATGGACTTCATTAGTATTTGTTGGCACAACCACAGGAACTTTTTTGGGTGCATTATCATGGACCGCTGTTAAATATTTATCAGGTGATGGATTGCTTGATTTTGCTTGGCGGTGGGTTTTTTTGTCATCTATATTTGTCACTTTATTAGCTTTTTTGCTTCGTTTGAAATTGCCAGAAACAGCTGTTTTTGAAAATTTGCAAAAATCTAAAAAAATTTGCCGAGCTCCTATCAAAGAAGTTTTCAAGAATAGACTAGGGGCTATGTTTAGAGTATTTTTTGTTAATTTAGGAGCTAATTCGGTTAGCTATATAGTTCATACATTTTTTGCCACATATATGACAATTATAGGGTTTTCGGCTGAAGAAGTTCCGCAAATTTTGCTAGTTTCGGCTTGCTTTGCTATACCTTCGGCTTATATTGGCGGAATTATAACTGATAAAATAGGCAGCTCAAATTCGCAAAGAATTTTGCAAATAGTCGCTATAATTTATTTATTTTTAGTTTTTTTTGCATTTAATACTAAAAATATTCTTTTAGTTTATATTTTTTACGCTTTAGGGTATGCTTTAGTGGCCGCATTAAATTCTCCTCAAGGGGTTTATTTTTCACAGCTTTTTCCAACTAAATTTCGTTATTCGGGAATTACTTTACCTCGAGAATTATCGTCAGCCATAGGAGGAGGTCTTTCGCCTTTAATAGCTTCCGTTTTAGTTTTTATGACAGGATCTGCGCTATTTGTTAGTATATTTTGTAGTTTTTTGTTATTAATAAGTTTTTTTGCTACTAAAAATTTAGGTGATAGACTAGGAAAATGAAAAAATTACTAGTTTTCAATTTACCGAAAATCCTTTTTTTGAGTATTTTGCCAGTTTTTTTGGGATTATCGTTTGGTGTTTTTTTTGGCTTTAATGCTGATAATGCTCAGGCTGATGAGGAGCAAAAAACAGGAACTGGTGATTTTGTGGTGGGTATGGAATGCAATTATCAGCCTTTTGATTGGCAAACTTCTAAACCAACAAAAACTTCTATAAGTATAGGCTCGGCGGGTTATTGTGACGGTTATGACGTTATAGTAGCTCGAAAAATTGCTAATCAAATAGGCAAAAATTTGAGTGTTAAAAAAATTTCTTGGGAAGGGCTTCAGCCTGCTTTAGAATCAGGTGTTATAGATACTATTATTTCTGGGGTAACAGCTACACCAGAAAGACAAAAAGGCATGGATTTCACAACTTCTTATTATTCATCAGAAATGGTTATGTTAGTCAGAAAAGACAGCCCAGAAAGCAAATTTAATTCAATTAAGCAATTTTCTGGTTTGACTGTTATAAGTCAGAAGAATACTACTTATGATGAAGTAATTGACCAAATTAAAGGGGTGAAACACGGCGTTCCTAAAGACACATTTTCGGTTTTAGTTTATGCTTTGCAAAATAACCAGACTAATGGTGTGACTTGTGAATTGCCTGTGGCTCAGGGAATAGTTAGATCTAATTCTAATTTAGGAATTGTGAAATTTTCTGAAGGACAAGGCTTTTTGGCTGATACGAATGTTTCTATAGCTTTTGCAAAAGGGGCAGCTCAAACACCGCTTTTCCAGTCTGTGCAAAATGCTTTGAATAAAATAACTTTACAAGATAAAGAAAAATACATGCAAGAAGCTGTTGACAGTCATTCAGCATATGAATCAGAGTCAGATGAGCCTAGCGGTTTTTTTGCTACGGTTGTTTGGATTTTTCAAAATAATTGGTATTTATTTTTTACAGGCACACAAATAACTATTTTATTAGCAATTCTAGGAACTTTTTTTGGATTTTTAATAGGTTTAGGTTTGGGGTTAAGTGAAGCAGCCGGAATAAAAGCCCACAATAAACCATTTACTAAATTATTAAAAACTATTTTTAATTTGTTGGTCAAATTATATGTATTTATTTTCCGCGGAACTCCTATGATGATACAGGCTATTTTTATATTTTACGTTTTACGTCCTATTTTTCAATGGGAGCCTTTAACTGCGGCTATTATAATTATTTCTGTTAATACAGGAGCTTATATGAGTGAAATAATTAGATCAGGTGTACAAAGCGTTGATATAGGGCAAAGAGAAGCTGCTCAGTCGTTAGGTATGACTCATTCTCAGCAGCTTTTATATATAATTTTGCCTCAGGCTATTAGAAATTCATTCCCTTCAATAGGCAATCAGTTTGTGGTAAATATTAAAGATTCCTGTGTTTTAAATGTTATAGGGGTTATAGATTTATATTTTCAATCTAGCTCCGTTTCGGGGTCAATGATGCTTTTTGCTCAAACTTTTTTTATAACTTGTATAATTTATTTGATTTTAACATTTTTAGC
>JAITRN010000041.1 GCA_031288355.1 Candidatus Opitulatrix roisinitermitis
AGTTCATTTATAATTATATCCGCTAAAATGTAAATTGGCGATAAAGCAAACCCGCATAAACAGACATTAGCCCAAAAAAAATAAATATTTTGTGAACTTATCGGCAGGGCAAGAACAGCTATTGCTAAAAGGCTTAAATAGAACGACCAACTTTTTTTGATATACGGAAATAAAGCAGATGATAATATTCCAAAAGCTGAAACGCTAGAAATAATTAAACCGTTTAGCCAAAGAGAATTTTCTGACAAAGCAATATGTCTGGCTAAAATATCGTTTGCTCCATAGAAAGAAAATAGCAGTATCATAATTAAAACCAAACTAATTTGATTTGAATTGTTTAAAAAAGAAGTTTTAGCTTTTTTGCAAAAATCTAGGATTTTAAAAATATTATTTTTGTTCGGTAAATTATTTTTTAAAAACACTTTTTTCTGTTTATTTTTTGGCGGTTCGGTTTTAGTTTGAATAAATAATAAAGTCCCGCCAAAAAAATTTGCCAAAGCGGGAATTAGCAAAGCTAATTCCGGTGAAATGTTGTTAATCACAAATGTTATAAGCAGAGGACCTATAACATATATTAAATTGTCAACAGTGTTTTCCAGAGCAAAAGCGCTTCGTATTTTTCCTTTATCATTTTTGTCTATTATATAAGACCAGCGTCTTCTGACCATAGAACCATAGGGAACAGAAAATATGCAGATAAAAAAAGCTGATATGGCTGTCCAAACAAAAGGCGCTTTTATATGACATAAAATTATGACAGCTATAATGGATCCGACTTTTAAATAAGTTAAACAAAAACCAATTATTTTTTGACCAAATTTATCTATTAGAAAAGCTGTTGCCGGCAATAAAATTGACGAAATAATTAACATAGATCCGGAAATGGCGCTGGCTAAAGTCCAAGAACCATAAATATGGCGTATAGTGTAAAGTAAGGCTAGAAGGGTGGAGGAAAAAGACAGTCTAGCCAAAGCTCCGGCTAAAGAAAACTTCCAAGCGCTTTTATACAGCAAGATCTCTTTATATCCTTTTGTAATTTTGCCTTTCATAATTTTAGTGTAGCAGGATTGATTTCATAATTTTAGTGTAGCAGGATTGATTTGATAATTTTTGAATACGCTATTTTAGCGTCCCCCATTTAGCCTTTATCGCTTTTAGCGGTTATTGTTTTTAGACCTACCGCTTTTAGTGGTATTATAAATATATGGTTAGGAATACGGTTAGAAATATCACCAAAACTGCCGGTCTTCAAAAAAACAAAATTCCCAAAGAGGCTGTTTTTAAAGTTGGCGACCGCGTTCAGCTGAAAAATAAAAAAGGTCAACCTTGGACAATCACTTTGCAAAAAGACCAGATTTCTCATTCTCATAAGGGTTTTTTAGAACATAATAAAGTAATTGGTCAATTTTATTCCTCAATTGTGGAAAATTCGTCTGGTGAAAAATATTTAGCTTCCTTGCCGACATATTCAGACACAGCGCTCAGCTTAAAAAGAGGCGCTGCTATTATATATCCTAAAGACGCGGCTCAAATTTGTTTAGAAGCCGATTTAAAAAAGGGCAGTCGCGTTTTGGAATGTGGATTAGGATCAGGTGCTTTGGCAGCTTATATTTTGCAAATTCTAGGAGATAACGGACAATTAGTTTCTGTGGAGAAAGATAGCAAATTTGCTGAAATAGCTAAAGCCAATGTTGGGGAACATAAAAATTGGCGAGTTTTGCTTGGGGAGCTGAACGAGGATTTGGTTGATAAAAAATATAACAATTATTTTGATTCAGTGATTTTTGATATGTTAGACCCATGGAATAATTTAGATTTAGCATTTAGGGTTTTAAAACCTGGAGGCATATTAGTTTGTTATATCACAACTGTCACTCAGCTTTCTCGTTTAACAGAATCTTGCCGAGCAAAAGATTGCTGGATGGAGCCAGAAAGTTATGAGATTATTCGCCGACCTTGGCATATAGAATCTTTATCAGTTAGGCCTGTTCATTCAATGATTGCTCACACAGGATTTATCTTTTACACTAGGCGTTTAGCCGATTCATTTCATCCTATTCCTAAAAGAACTAAAAATTATTCCGATATTGACTCTGTCAATGATTTTGTAATAAGCGATGTTGATAATTAAAGCAATTCCTTCCCCAGAAATAAATTCTTTTCAGCTTGGTCCTTTAACTATTCATATTTATGCTATTTGCATTATTAGTGGCATAATTTTGGCTTTGGGGCTGCTAAATAAATTGGTTAAAAAATATAATTCTAGGTTGATTGATTTTTCGGCGCTTTTAGAAATGGTTTGCTGGATAATACCTATTTCAATTATAGGAGCCCGCCTTTTTCATTGTGTCACGCTGCCTGATAATTATTTTTCAAGTCCTGAAAAATTTATAAATATTTTTAAGATTTGGCAAGGAGGTTTAGGAATTATGGGAGGTGTGCTTTTTGGCGTTGCAACTGCTTATATTTTTTGTAGAATAAAAAAAATTGCTTTTTTTCCGCTTTTAGATTTGGCGGCTCCATGTATTTTGTTTGCTCAGGCTGTTGGGCGATTTGGCAATTATTTTAATCGTGAATTATACGGTTTTCCAACGAATTTGCCTTGGGGTTTAAAAGTCGATTCAAGCGGGGTTCTTTATCATCCGACATTTCTTTATGAAGCTATTTGGAATTGTTTAGGCGCTGCGATTTCGCTCTACATTATTTATAAAAATTATATTTTCGAAAATTATTCTAAAAAGATTTCTCCTAAAAATATTGGTTTTAAAAATAATATTTTAAAACAGGGAGCTATTTTTAATTTATATATTATATGGTATTGTTTAGGCCGAACTTTTATTGAGCTAATTAGAATAGATCCCTCATATCAAATTTTTGGTTGGCGGCTAAATTCGTTTATTGCGTTTGTTATATGTGTTTTAGCAATTGGTGTATTTTTATATAGAATGATTAGCCGCAGGAATAGTTAGTCCTAGAGAGCATCCTTTTAGCTGATATACTTATTTTATGAATATAGTCATCAACGGCGTTGATTTTAAAATTAGTGATGAAGATAAAAATTTGTCTCTTTTGGAATTTTGTTATAAAAACCAGATAGAAATTTTAGCTTTATGCTATTTACTTTGTGGAGTAAATTCTGGAAAATGTGGACTTTGCCGAGTGGAAATAACTCAAAATGACGGGACTTCTAATGACAGGATTTCTAAAATAAAACCCGCTTGTTTAGTTTCCCTAGAGGACGGCTTAAATGTGGTGACTGATTCACAAAAACTAAAAGATATGCAGACCAAAGCAGTTGTTAAATTGCTGGAAAAACATGATTTTTCTTGTGCGCAATGTTATAGAAAAACTAATTGCGAATTTTTGAATATTGTGCAAAAAACTCGCGCTAAAACAGCTAATCCTTATAAAGCAGACCCAGCAAAAATATATTCTGGACCAACATTAACTATAGATTCTAATAAATGTGTTTTATGCGCTCGCTGTGTTTCAACTTGCGCTGCTAAAACTAGGACAAAATCTGTGGAAATAAGCCAAACAGATTTCGGCAGAGCTGTTCGTCCGGCTGGGGATTCTGGTTTTGAGGCTAGTAATTGTTTGCTTTGCGGGCAGTGCGTGGCGTCTTGTCCTGTGGCAGCTTTGCAAGAAACTTCTCATATTGCTAAAGTTGCTAGAGCTTTAGAAAATAATAGTTTACACACTGTTGCGGCAATTGCTCCGGCTGTGAGAACAGCTTTAGGGGAGCTTTTCAGACTTCCGCGAGGCACAGATGTCACAGCTAAAATTTACACAGCTTTGCGAACTTTAGGGTTTAAGAGCGTTTTTGATTTGAATTTTGCGGCTGATTTAACAATTATGGAAGAAGCAGCTGAGTTGGTCGAAAGAATTAGAAATAAAGGACCTTTTCCTTTGTTCACTAGCTGCTGTCCTGCTTGGATTAGACAAGTGGAAAATTATTTTCCTGAATTGAAACCTAATGTTTCCACTGTAAAATCGCCTCAACAAATTTATGGCGCTTCGGCGAAATCTTATTTTTCGGAAAAAAATAAAATAGCTAAAGAAAATATTTTCACCGTTTCAATTGTGCCGTGCACTGCTAAAAAATTTGAAGCTGACCGAGCAGGCATGGTTAATGACAATGTCAGAAATATTGACGCTGTTTTAACAACTCGCGAATTGGCTGAGCTTTTAGGCAGGCAAAAAATTAGATTGCCCAAATTGGAAGACGGCTCGGCTGATAAACTCATGGGAGAATATTCCGGAGCAGGCGGCCTGTTTGGAGTCACAGGCGGCGTTATGGAAGCTGCTATTAGAACTGCTAAGGACACTTTAACAGGACTTAATGAGCCTGTGATAGATTATTGTGCTATAAGAGGTTTTAAGGGCATAAAAGAATCAGAAGTCAAAATTGGTCAAACTGTTTTGAAAATTGCTGTGGTTGATGGGGCAGCTAATTTATTTGATTTTGTTGAATCGGGTCAAATTAAAAATTATCATTTTATAGAAGTTATGGCCTGTGAAGCCGGCTGTATAGGCGGCGGAGGTCAGCCTCATATTTCCGCTAAAGATCAGCTTTTAGGAGATTGGAAAAAACAAAGGGCTAGTGTTTTATATTCTCAAGATGAAAAATCTATTATTCGCAAATGTCATGAAAATCCTGAAATAAAATTAATATATTCTTCTTTTTTTGAAAAACCTTTATCCGCTAAAGCTCATAAATATTTACATTATGAATATAAATAATTCTAAAAATAATAGTTCAAATAATAACGAGGCTGATAGTCAGACGGAATTTGTCAATGAATTTGCCGTGGAATTGGATTTTTTAGGAAAATCGCTGGCAGGGCGTTCTAAAAAGCAATATACTCTTTTTATGGATTTTCTATGCCCTTATTGCGGAAAATTTCATCAGCAATATGGTCAGATTTTAAAAAAGCGATTAGCTGAGGGGTATATTAATTTAAAAATTATTCCTTTAGCCTGGATAGATTTTTATTCTAATGGACATCATTATTCA
Source organism: Candidatus Opitulatrix roisinitermitis (assembly GCA_031288355.1). Lineage (GTDB taxonomy): Bacteria > Actinomycetota > Actinomycetes > Actinomycetales > Bifidobacteriaceae > Opitulatrix > Opitulatrix roisinitermitis. The sequence continues at coordinate 5,018 of JAITRN010000041.1, forward strand.
ATTAGAGCAGCGCGCGCCGCTGAAATTGTTTTTCG
>JAITRN010000056.1 GCA_031288355.1 Candidatus Opitulatrix roisinitermitis
CTTTGAATAAAATTGGCGATGTTTTAAAAACAACTATTATAGATGGAAGGTCTTCATCAGAAGAATCTGACAATAATTCCAGCAGCGTTCAGAGCAGCAATGTAGCGAATCCAAATCAAGCAAATGGCGCTAATGGGGGCGTTGCCGGAAGTTCAGCTAAAGATACCTCTAATATTTTTCGACTAAACACCACTAATGGGTTTGATTTTTCCGGACTAGACGATTATAATAGCAGAACTACTCAAAATATATTTTTCATAATTTTGTTGATATCAGTGTTTATCGGTTTTGCTGCAATAATAATAAGACGAATAGAATTTGCTTCAGCTATGCATGCTGGGGTTAAAAAAACTAAGGTTTTGTTGCAAGTTTTAGCAGAGTCGGCTTTATGGATTGTGCCATCAGTTATTATAACATTGCCAGTTATTTTTTATTTTGCTATTTTTGAATCTGACGGGGATATTTTGTCATTTGTAAATATTGCGTTTAGAATAATAGTGTCAGGAGTTTTTGGTGCATTGTTGGGGGTTGTGTTAGCCGCCCTTTCGGTGAGAGAAAAAAGTTTGTTTAAATATTTTAAAGGCAGATAAAGGCTAAAAAATAAGGGTTTTAAAAGGCAAATTTATGAAAGTATTATTAGAAAAAGTGGCTCATAGTTTTGATGAAAAAACTTTTTTATTTAAAGACTTGAATTATGATTTATTGCCAAATAGAACTTATGCGTTAGTCGGTCCGTCTGGTTCTGGAAAGTCCACTCTTTTGTCTATTATTGCTAAATGGCTAGAACCAACCGCAGGAGATGTGAAATATCAAAATATAGATAAAATTAACTGGGTTTTTCAAAATCCGCACGGTGTAGCTAATAGAACCGTTTTAGATCATGTCTGTTTGCCTCTTTTAGCTCAAGGAAATACTGAGAGGTCTGCTCAAAGACAAGCTAAAGAATTTTTGGAACTTTTTGGCTTATTAAATATAGCAGACTCCTTATTTAAAGAACTTTCTGGCGGAGAAGCTCAAAGGCTTATGTTGGCTAGAGGAATTGCTAGCAAACCTAATTTGCTTTTAGTGGATGAACCGACTGCTCAATTAGATACTAAAACAGCTATATCAGTTAGCGACCGTTTAACGCATTTGGCTGATAAAGGAGCTATTGTGGTAATTGCCACTCATGATGAACATACCAGAGATGCTTGCACAGATGTTATAGATTTAGTGAATTGGGCTGTTTAGTTTTTGCTAGCTTTTTTATTATAATATTTTTTATTTCTGCCAAAGCCCTTATTGAGAGATTTTATTAAATATAATAAAATCAGCAAAACCAATGTTGCTAAACTTATTACTAGGCCTGCGTTATAGTATGGCGCGTGAAATTCTAGTTCAATTCGGTGTTGTCCTTTGTTTATGAAACTTCCTATAATCCCTCCATTAGCTTCAAAAATAGGTGTTTGAATGCCGTCAATTTTTAAACTAAATCCCGGTTCCCAGGCTGTTGAAATAGCTAAAACAGAATTATTGTGACTTATATTTATATTTCCTGATATGCCTGCTGTTGTTATAGAATCAACATTCATTTGATCAAAATATTTATAAGCGTTTAGCAAATCGTTAGTTGGCATAGTAAAAGCTTCAATATTTTTGATATTCCAATGATCTGGCAATAAATTAATAGTCAATTTATTAATTGCTCCGTTCTTGTCAGGTGATAAAACGTAATGTAAGTCAGAATAGCCTAGCCATTGTTGTTTTGCGTAAGCAATAGTATTTTTGACATTATTTATTGTTAAATAACTATCTATTTTAGAACTTTGAGAATTTTGCTGTAAATTGACTTTTATAAAAAGGGGTTTATTTTCTATTTGTTTCGGCAAATTATATTCAAAACTTATATTCTTCTTATTTTCAGAGTTATCTTTGGTGTTGTCTCTAGAGCTATTATTATGTTGAGTTATTTGTTCTGCTAGATTTGCTAGGTCAACTGTTTCAAAATGGTCAGTTTTTGGCAGTGTTTGGCTTTCTTTTATATTTTCTTTAGTGTCAATTTTTTGGACAGCAACTCCTTGAGTAGCAATTCCTTGAGTAAGGCAGGCAGTTTGTTCAATATCAGTCATATTATTTATATTTGAAAATATATTATTGCTAGCATAGCCAATGGAAAAAACGCTGTTATTTTGGTAAATATGGGGAGCAATATATTTGTATCCAGTAATTGCATTTTTGTCTTCAGACGAAGTTGTGAAATGATATTTCACGCCTTGTAAAATATCCGCTAAAGGGCTGTCGGCTGCTGGCATCACCCAAGGATAAACGCCTTTTGAAGCAGTCCATAGTTTCTGCCAATGGTAATTTTGCCAGTTTTGGGAATTTATAGAAGTATATATAGAATCGGAAAACTGATTAGGGCTAAAAACGTTATTATAAATATTAAGCCCTGTAGAATAATTAGTCATATTTGAGCGATATATTGGTTGATTGCTGTTTAGTGTATTTTGCACAGTGTCGGTAAATTCCTTATTATATTGAATAGTGTTTTCAGAAGTGTATTTATAATAATTTTTGTTAGGCATATTTCTTTCAACGGTTGTTATAGTATTGGAAATTATTAGCAGAGCTGATAAGCCAAAGACAGTTAATTTTATCCAAATAGGTTTTTTGAAATTTTTATTTAACGAAAACCTGTTTAACAAAAAGGATTCTATAAAGCGCAGACTAGAAATTGCTAAAAGACAAAAAATTGGCAATAGGGGAATAAGGGCTTTAATAGGCAGACCGGTGGACGAAGTAGAAGCAAAAATTTCAAAAATAGGGAATA
>JAITRN010000032.1 GCA_031288355.1 Candidatus Opitulatrix roisinitermitis
TCATCACCTTGGCTAGACGCGGCAGCTGACCCTGAACAGATTTTAACATATTTTTCTTTTATTTCGTTGATATCATATTTTATAGTCAGTTCGCTTTGTAAATTTGTTTGAGCAGATGATGTATTAGTTGCTCCTGTGCCTCCTTTGGCAACAGGTAAAACCCCTGAATAATTAGCAAAATTAGAGCCTAAAATATTTGTGGCAGCTTCACCAGCTGTGTTAGCATTTGTGCCGCCACGAGAAATCGGCAAAAGTGTTGATGAACCAGCTGCGTTAACATTTATGCCTACTCCAAAACTAATTATACTTAGAAAACTAATAGCAGTAATATAGATTTTTTTTAGTGAAATTTTGTTTATTTCCATATTAATTTTGCCTGTTTTCGGTTAGATACATAAGCGCTGTTTTCAAGCGGAATAGGCGAGAGTCCTGCTGGCTCTGTATTGCTATAATAAGTTGTGAATTGAGAGTTTTCAGGATTGTTTATAAGAAATTGAAAATATGTTATATTGTTCCAGCTTCCTGTCAGAAAATAAATATCACGGTAATTTATATTTGACACAGTTCTGTCAATATAGCCGATAGAGAAAATATGCGGTAATTCATAAATTGTATCAGTATTCAATGTATAAATTTTTGCAGGAATGGTATTTAAATTATTGTTTCCTGAAATATATAATAAATACGTGAAGGGGAGAGTTCCCCAATCGCTCATACCTGCTATTTGGACTATTTGATTGGTGCAATTTTCTTTATCACCTAATTTGACCGTGGCAATTTTTATATACATTGATTTACCAGTGCCAGAATTAGCTTTATAAACTGGATTTAGACCTAAATTATATTGAGCTCCTAAATTAGTAGTTGCACCTGTGCCGCCTTTTTCCAAAGGTAAAATTTCTGAATAGTTAGCAAAATTGGAGCCTAAAATATTTGTGGCTGCTTGAGATGCAGTGTTAGCATTTGTGCCGCCTTTTTTGGTAGGAAGAACAATAACTTGTTCAGCTTTTGAAAATTCCATATTAGTTAAATAAAACGCAAAGCAGGCAAGAAAAATAAGTAATAGCGAAAAAGATTTTCTAAGACGTGCTCCTTTAAACATTTTACAAATTTTCTACTTTTTGACTTTCTAGACAGTAAGAATTTAATTCTTTTGCCTCTTCCGGAAGAGATGATAATCTAGCAGGTGTAAACGGAGAATTTTGCGGGTTATTAGTAGTAAAGTAAATTTTGGTGTCTGCCATGTAGAGTTTTCCTTTTGCATAAAAATCGCGTCTGAGACCGCTTGTTGTTTGAGGGTCTTCTACGTCAATAGAATATACTGCAAAATTGTGTCCCCAGTATTCATATCCATAATCATAACAATAAGGAGAATAATTAACCAAAACTGCTGAATCGTTTCTTCCTGAAACTGACAATTGAGCAATTATAGGCAAACCCCCAATGTCAAACATTCCGGCAATAACAACTGTTTGGTTACCCATTCCCGATACTGTATTCATGATTTGGACAGAAGCTATTTTTATATAAACTGGCGAGCTACCTCCAGTTTTATATTCATAAGATGGGTATCCGCCAAGTGCGTCAACCGCCAAAAAGGAATTAGTTTGGCTGGTTCCGCCTTTTTCAATAGGTAAAGTTTCTGAATAATTAGTAAAATTTTCGCCTAGGAGGTTGTTTGAAGCCTCAGCTGGAGTGCTAGCTCCTGTTCCACCTCGAGAAATTGGCAAAATTTCTGATGAAGCGGTAGATTTTGAACTAAATTGAGTTCCGGATAAAAAGGACAAGGCGATAAATAAAATAGGGAATATAAATAGAGCGAATTTTTTAATTTTTATAAATTTCATAATATTACCTATAATTTTAGTTTTCCAAAAAAAAAAAAACGCTCACTGTTTTAAAAAATTATTACTCAAATGTTAAATTTAAATATTTCCAAAGTGCGCAAGAAAAATCACTTTTTGAGTACCGCTTGTTCCGCAAACCTGAGGTTATGCGCAATAATGCGCAACCTCAGGCGCGGACATACGCGCTGTGCTGAAAAAATGCTTGTCTAATATAGACTACGCGCATTTTTTCAGACTACTCAAAAAATATTTTTTCTTGGCATTGAAAATATTAGTTTTCTTGGTAATAATTTTTGAAACAGTTCGCTTAGGCAAAAAGTAATTAAATTGTTTTTAGTTAATTATTTTTTATTAGTTGAATTAAGATATATTATCTTAGTTGAAGAATTTTGGTTTTCTTGGTAATAATTTGTAAAGATTTGGTGCAAAATGGTGAAAATAGCCATATTTTGGAGCAAAATGGTGTAAGCTAAATATTGTGACTAATAGTAATTTTGTAGGGTCGGTTACAAATAATTTATCAAATTTTTTGTTAGGGAATTTTTCGCCCCGTATAGATAAAGGTTCGCGCCTAATTTTGCCGTCAAAATTTAGGGATCAGTTAAAACAAGGTATAGTTATAACCCCTGGTCAAGAAAGATGCTTATATATATTTCCTATTTCAGAATTTCAAATAATTTATGAAAAAATAAAATCAACCCCTTTGGAATCAAAACAAGCCAGAGATTTTATCAGAAGTTTCACAGACGGCGCTGAAGACCAGATACCAGACAAACAAGGGAGAATTACTATTCCTGCGAGGCTAAAAGAGTTTGCTAGCCTTGATGGTGAAGTTATTGTTAAAGGTGCTATTACGCGTTTGGAAATATGGAATCCAAAAAAGTTGGATGAATATCGTAATTCAACCGAAGAGGTTTTTGCTAATATCTCTGAGGAGGTTTTGGGTTAATGAAAGATTTTAAACTTGAGTCTAACAGAGAGAAAGAACAAGATTTAGAATTTGTTCACAAAAGTGTTTTAGTTAATGAAATTATTGAAATTGCTAAAACGGTTTTTTCTTTAGTGGAAAACCCCGTTATGATTGATTGCACTTTGGGATTGGGGGGCCATAGTTTAGCGTTTTTAAAAGCTTTTTCTAATTTAGAAGTTTTTGGCATTGACAAAGATTTATCAGTTTGGCCAATTGCCAAAAAACGCTTGTCTAAATATTTGGGCCGTTTCTTTTTTGTGCATACTGATTTTTCCAATTTAGAAATAATTGACAAAAATGCTGATTTTATTCTTATGGATTTAGGTGTTTCATCTATGCAAATTGACAATGCGCAAAGAGGTTTTTCTTATATGGAAAATGCGAATTTAGATATGAGAATGGATTTGTCACAAAACATTAATGCAGCAGAAATAGTTAATGAATATTCTTATGATAATTTAAAAAGCATATTTTTGCTAAATGGAGAAAGAAATGCTTCGCGTGTGGCAAAGAATATTGTAAAATATCGTGAAATTTCACCTATCAAAACCACTCAGCAACTTGTTAAAATCGCTGATATTTCTATTCCTAGAAATTATCGATCAGGGCATAGAGCAAAAAAAATTTTTCAAGCGTTGCGAATTGCTGTAAATAATGAATTAGATAGTTTAAAAAAAGGGTTAGTTCAAGCTTCACAAATGCTTAATGAAGGCGGAATTTTAGCAGTCATAGATTATCATTCTTTAGAAGGAAAAATTGTAAAACATTTTTTTCGCAAATTGTCTTCTCCATCAGTTGAGTTAAATTTGCCTGAATTGCCGTCAAATAGCTTTCCGAAATTTGAATTGCTGCCAAAAATTTCGCCATCTGAAAAAGAAATTTCTGATAATTCTAGATCTGCTTCCGCCCATTTGAGATGTATTAAAAAAATTGTAATAAAAGAAAATTAGTTTTATGAATATTCACGCCTTAGCCGTTCAAGCAGAGAAAAATAATCAACGTACAAGCTTAAATTCAAAAAGTTATATTAATCACGAAAATATTCATAAAAGGATAAGTAAGCCAAAGAAGTTAATTTTAGTTAAAAATCAAGAATATGGCTTTTCTTTCAAATTTGTTTTTGCGGTTGTGAGCATTTTTGTGGCGACAATTTTAGCGACTCTTTTTATAAATATTACTTTGGCTTCTATTGCCTTTGAGAAATCACAATTGCAGAATCAATATAAAATACTAAATCAAGATTTAACAGATATAAAAATTAAAATTGATAAAAAAAATGCTAAATTACCTCGTTTAGCTAGTGAATATGGTATGAGTCAGCCAGATAAATTAGTAACTATGAGCATGCCTGGAGGCGAAATTATGGGAATAAAATAATTTTTATGACAAAAAAATCTCTAAAGATTTTAAAAATTTCTAGAACTTTCAATAGAAGATTATTTTATTCAGTTTCAGTTTTAGTTATTATAGGGTGCGTAATCGTCAGTCAGCTTATTTGGTATCAAATTATAAATTCTGAATCTACAGCAATTAAAGCTAAAAATTCTCGTATTAGAACAGAAACTATTCCAGCAGCTAGAGGAAATATAATTGACGCTAATGGCATTATTTTAGCTACAACAGTGGAAAGATATATAATTTATGTAGATCAGATATCTGCTGAAAAATTTATTCCTGTTATATGTACAGGTAATAATAAATCTATTTGCAATGGAGATCTTAATATTGTTGGAGCGTCAACGGGGCCAGAAGCTGTTGGAAAGATTTTGTCTCCTATTTTGAAAATGTCAGCTAAAGATATTCAGGATAAAGCAACTGGAAAACTTGGCTATAGTGTGGTTGAAAAAAATATTACTCCAGAAGTTGAGCGCCAAATTCAAAAACTTAATATGTCTTATATTATAGGAGCTGTTATGACTCCTAAAAGAGCTTATCCTGATGGAAGTATTGCTGGCAATATTGTAGGGGCAGTTAATGACGCTGAAAAAGGTTCTGCTGGAATTGAGCAAATGATGGATTCAACACTTTCTGGCAAAGATGGAAAAATTTCTTATGAAAGCGGACTTTTAGGTCAGGAAATTCCTACAGGCTATGTGGATGTGGAAAATGCTACTAGCGGCAAAGACGTTCAATTAACATTAGATCAAGACGTTCAATATCAGGTTCAGGAGGCCTTGAATCAGGGTTGTAAAGATAATTCTGCTGATTATGGCATGGCGGTTGTTCAAGAAGTTAAAACAGGTAAAATATTGGCTATTGCTGATTCATTTTCTCCGTCTGCTGGTTCAGATGAGGCGGCTTTGCATATTTCTAAAACAGTCACGGATGTTTTTGAGCCAGGTTCAACGGGCAAAGTTGTGACAGTTGCTGGTCTTTTAGAGAATAATTATGCTAATCCGCTAAGTCAATATGAGGTGCCAGATCATTGGACAGATTCAGCTGGTCAAAAATTCCAAGATGCTGAAACACATGGTGTGCAAAAATTGACTTTGACAGGGATTTTGGCTAATTCTTCAAATGTGGGAACATTGCTTGCTTCGCAATCAGTGTCGAATAAACAGCGTTATGAGTGGTTAGTTAATGCTGGATTTGGCAAAAATACCGGTTTAGGTTTGCCTGGTGAATCATCAGGTCTTGTTATACCTTATCAAGATTGGGATGAAAGAACGCGCCAAACAGTCATGTTTGGGCAGGCTGTGGCGGTCAATGCTGTTCAGGCCACTTCTTTTTTTTCGGCTATTGGGAATGACGGTGTTAGAGTAACCCCATCTATTATTGCTGGTGTTAAAGATGGCGAAAATTTTGATCCAATAGATGAACCTAAAAAAAGACAAGTTGTTTCTTCTGTCGCTGCTAAAAAAACTTTGGAAATGATGGAATCGGTAGTCACAGAAGGTATGGTAAAGAATTTTGTTATTCCGGGTTATAGAATGGCTGGCAAAACAGGAACTGCTCAAATAGCAGATGCAAGCGGAAAACTAAATGATATTATGGCTTCTTTTATTGGAGTAGGGCCTGTTCAAGACGCTAAATGGACAGTTTCAGTTTTTTATAAAAATCCTCGAACCCAATATTTTGGAGCTTTGGCAGCTGGCCCTGTTTTTAAGAAAATTATGACTTTTTTGTTGTCAAAATATGGTGTTGCGCCTTCGCCTGGCGGCGCAAAATATGCAACCACGTGGTAATTTTTTTAAAACAGGGTTAATTGAAATTGTGGAGTAAAAATATTTTAAAGGTTCAAGTATAATTAAATAGTAATGGCTGTTTTAACAAATTCAGAAGATATAAAAAAGGGTGATACTTTTGTGGCCCTGGGAAGAGGTATAGACTTTATAGATCAGGCTTTGCAAAATGGGGCTAGTAAAATTATTAAAGGAGAAATAGAATTTGGCAGAGCTGCAAAAAAGTATTTGCAAAATTTGCGGGAGCTCAATCCCCAATTACAAGTTATAGGCATAACTGGTTCATTTGGAAAAACTACTGTTAAAGACCTTCTGGGTTTCATTTTATCTAAAGTGGGGCAAACTGTTTTTGCCAAAGAATCATTTAATAATGAAATAGGGGTGCCTATTACCATTTTTGCGGCTGATAGAAACACACAATATTTAGTTTTAGAAATGGGGGCGAATAAAATAGGAGATATAAAATATTTAACAGACATTGCTCCGCTGGATATAGCTTGCCTTTTGGGAATAGGGGCTGCCCATATTAGCAGTTTTGGAAGTTTGAAAAACATAATTTTGGCAAAAGGGGAAATTTTTGCGGGTTTAAAAAATACTGGAATCGGTTTTGTGCCAGATTTTGATGAAAATGCTAAAAGTATGATAAACATTTATTCAGATAAAAATATTAAAACTTTTCCTAAAAAAATAACTTTTGATAATAATTTAAAGTTTTTTTCCACTAATCTTTTAGGGGAACATAATTTATCTAATATTTCAGCAGTTATTAGTATATGCGAATTTTTAAAAATAGATATGCAAGTTGTTAAAAAAATTATAGCCAAATTTAAACCACTGAGTGATCACCGTTTGCGGTTGGTTGAAAAAAATAAAATTACTTTTTTAGATGATTCATATAATGCTAATCCATCTTCAATGTTAGCTGGCCTAAAAACACTTTTAGATTTAAAAAATGATTATCCAAAAAAATATTCAATTCCTATGGCTGTTTTAGGGAAAATGGAAGAATTAGGAAAATATTCAAAAAATATCCATTTGGAGATTGGCCAGGCTTTTCAAAATTCAGATATTCGCCGAGTATTGGTTTTGGGCGAAAAAAATCTATATGGTGTATCAGATAAATTTATTTATTTTCCCAGGAAAGCCGAAATTATAAATTATATTAAAAAAAATGCTAAAAAAGGTGATATTCTATTAGTGAAAGCCTCTAATTATTCAAAACTTTGGGAGGTTATAGAAGGAGTATAATGATACCTTTTCTAATAGCAGTTTTTGTATCAATGATGGTTGGTCTTTTTTTCACCCCTTTTTTCATAAAATTTTTAAAATTAAAAAACGCAGGACAATTTATCCGTTTAGACGGCCCGCAGTCTCATATGATGAAAAGAGGCACTCCCACTATGGGCGGGGTGGTTATAATTTTTGCCACTTCTTTAGGTTATGCTTGTGCATCGGTTTTTTCATTTGTTACTCGCGGCAGTATTCCAGCCCATAATGCTTTGCTTTTATTAGGATTAATGATTGTTACAGGTCTTTTGGGGTTTGTGGATGACTTTAAAAAAATAAGTCATAAACGCTCACTTGGCATAAAACCATTAACAAAGATAATATGGCAAATTATAATAGGTGTTATATTCGCTTTTTTTACATTACAAATTTCTAATTTTGATCAAATTGGTGTTACTATATATAATAATTATATTTTTAGTTTTGAATCTTTCGGCACTATTGTGGCGGTGGTTTTGTTTTTTATTTGGGTTAATTTTTTAATTTCAGCGTGGTCAAATGCAGTGAATTTAACAGATGGCCTTGATGGGTTAGCTATTGGTGTTTCATTAATTTCTTTTGCAGCTTTTGTTTTGGTGTGTTTTTGGGAGTTTGCTCAAAGATGTACTGCTCAAGAAGTGATTTCTGGACTTTTTTGCTATAAAGTAAATAATGCCTGGGATTTGGCTATAATTGCTGGCGCAGTGGCTGGTGCATGTTTTGGTTTTTTATGGTGGAATGCGGCCCCTGCTAAAATTTTTATGGGAGATACTGGTTCGTTATCTCTTGGCGCCACATTTGCAGGGCTTTCTATTTTAGCACATGCTGAATTTTTGGCAGTTATAGTAGGGGGCGTTTTTGTTTTAGAAGTATTTTCTGATATTATTCAAATTTCCTTTTTTAAATTAACCAAAAAAAGAGTTTTTAAAATGGCGCCAATTCATCATCATTTTGAACTTAAAGGATGGAACGAAGTTACTGTTGTGATACGGTTTTGGCTTCTTTCTGGGCTTTTTGCTGCTTTAGCAGTTGGAATATTTTATGGCGGCTGGGTGTTATTTTTAATGAGATAACAAAGATTAACAATTTATTGAATAAATGAATATAGAATATCGGCGATATATTTACTTTTGCGTAGCAATCTTTTTTTTGACTTTTTTTGGGCTCATTATGGTTTTTTCCTCATCTGCAATTGATTCGATGACACGTAATCGATCTCCCTTTTTGCCTTTGCTTTCAGAAACATTATATGTGGTAGTTGGTTTTTTAGGTTTTATAATAGCTTCACGAATTAAAACAATAACTTATATAAAATGGTCAAAATATATTTATGGAGCAGCTTTGGCCGCCTGTCTGTTAGTTTTAACTCCTTTAGGCATAACAATTAATGGTAATAGAAATTGGCTCAATCTAGGTTTTGCGACTGTTCAGCCCTCAGAGTTTTTAAAGTTGTCATTAATTTTATGGCTAGGATTAGTTTTATCAAAGCGAATTGGACATTTAGATAAATTGGCCTTCATCCTAATACCTGGAGGAATTGGGGCTGCCGTTGGTTTTGGAGTGGTTATGCTGGGCGGAGATTTGGGAACAGCTATTATTTTAGTATTGATTATAGCAAGCGCTTATGCTTATGCTGGAACACCTACTAAATATATGGTTGTGGCGAGCCTTATTGGAGGTGCGGCCTTGCTTGTCACTTTTGTGCTTGGTTCATCTAATAGAATGGAGCGAGTCGTGGCAGCTTATGGTGATTGTCAGGGGCATGAAGAAGGTTTTTGTTATCAGACAATTCATGGTCTTTACGCATTAGCAACAGGAGGGTTATTTGGGGTGGGGCCAGGCGCTTCACGTGAAAAATGGAATTATTTACCTGAGGCTAATAATGACTTTATATTTTCTGTGATTGGCGAAGAATTTGGCGTTATAGGGACTTTTTTAGTTTTAGGAATATTTATTTTTTTGCTTTATGCAACATATAGAATTATTTTGAATTTAAAATCTAAATATCAAAAATTAGTTTCAGCCTCAATAATTGTTTGGATAATTGGGCAAGCTCTGATTAATATGGCTATTGTAGTTCGTCTTTTGCCTGTTATGGGAGTTCCTTTGCCGCTAATTTCTTCAGGAGGTTCATCATTAATTGCCACACTTTTGTCGTTAGGAGTTATAGCATCGTTTGCCAGAGAATCTATGGGCCGCAGACAAGGGGTTATAATGTTATTTACCAGATTTAGAAAACCCAAGCTAAAAGAGGCAAAACTAAAAGAAGCAAAATTGAGAGAAGTAAAATTGAGAGAAGCAAAATTGAGAGAAACAAAATTGAAGGGGGTGAAAATTTGATATTTTCAGAAATCACTGATCAAGAATTTTCGGAATTTGTTTTGTCGTCTAATCAGGCAAATTTTAATCAAACTCTTGTTATGAATCAAGTTAGAAAAGATCTAGGTTTTGAGACCCATCTTTTAGGTGTTCGTAAAGATAATAGTGTTGTGGCAGCCGCTCTTGTAGTTATTATAAAGTCAAGAATTAAATCTGCTGGAATATATTATGGTCCAATTTTGAATTATGCTGATTTTGCTTGTTTGGAGTTTTTCACACAGGAGTTAAAAAAATATTTATTCACTAAAGGGGTGGTTTATTGTAGGATAAACCCAAATTTTGTCTATGCTTATCATAATAGTGATGGGCAACTTGATAATAATAAATATATTGCTCAAAAAGAATTTAACAATTTAATTAATTTAGGTTATATTCATAATGGCTGGACCAAAACAGGCATCGACGCTTCTAATCGTTGGCACTATGTTAAAGATTTATCTCAATATTTTGATTCTTATGAAAATTTGATTATGTCCTTTAGAAGCACGGTTCGCCAAAGAATTAGAAAATACCAGAAAAATAATCTTGAAATTAGAGAATTACCATTAGATAAAATTGATATATTTTTAGATTTATTAGATTCTTCTGCGTCTAAGCACGGATTCACTCTTAGAGATAGAAATTATTTTTTGTCATTAATAGAACATTTTCAAAAGGCGGGTTATTTAAAACTATTATGCGCTTGGTCAGATAATATACCAATTTCAGCGGCTTTATTTATTATTTATGCCAATGAATGCGTTTATTTTCATAGCGGCAATAATGTGGAATATATAAAACTTTCAGGATCTTATGCTTTGCAAGATTATATGTTTAAATATTGTTTGGACAAGAAAATTTCTAAATACAACTTTCTTGGCTTTGAAGCTGTTTTTGATAAGCCTAATGGTGTTTTAGATTTTAAAAGAGGTTTTCATGGTTTTATAGAAGAGCTGCCGGGCTCTTTTGATTTACCAATTAAAACTCTGAGGTATAAGTTATACCGGCTTTTGAAAAAATAGATTTCAAATATTTGATGTCGTTGAAAGGTATTTTTTTATTATTTTGAATAATATAATCATCATCTCCTTTGCCCAGTATCAAAATAATGTCGCCAATATTAGCCAGGTCTAGACTTTTTTCAATCGCCTGCGCCCGATTTTCTATTATTAGCGTTTTATCTTTATTTTTAACACCTTGTAAAATATCTTTTATTATTATTTGATTATTTTCAAAATGAGGGTCGTCTTGAGTTAAAATAATTTGATCAGCTTCTTTTTCCAAAAGGGTGCCTATTTTTTTTCTTTTAGTTTTGTCTCGGCTTCCAGCCATTCCGGTTATAACAATTATTTTTTGGTGAGGCAGGAGTTTGACAGTTTGAATTAGTTGTTTTATAGCCTCAAAAGTATGGGCATAATCTATTAAAACAGAATATTTTTTAGACGTATTGAATAGGTTCACTCTGCCAGGAATTTGGAAATTAAATGTCAAAAAGTTTATTAAATTGTCCTCTTTTGAGATAGAGGTTTTTGAGGCAGAAGTATTTTTTGAAATAGTTGTCTTTTTTGCCTTTTTTGATTCAAAATATTTTATATTGTTCAGATTCTTGTTTTGTATAATTTTTTCTATTTGGCTGGCAGCAGCCGCAGCACAAATGTAGTTATAACCGTTATATCGCCCTAGAATATTTAAATCAACCACAAATTCTTGATTTTCAGTTTTATAATTTATTTCCAAATTGGCATTATTCTGATGAATTTTTTTAATTTGCCAATTATCTTTTGATTTATAGCCATAAGTTATAATTTGAGCAGCTGGCTTATTTTTAGCGATTTTTTGTTTAAAGGATTGATAATTTTCATCGCTGCTATTTAAAATAGCAGCTCCTTTATTTTTTAAATGATTTTTGAAAATATTGTATTTAGCATTAATATAATTCTTTAAAGTTTTGTGTGTGTTTAGATGGTCGCTAGTTATAGAAGTTAAAGCTATAATATCAAATTCTAAATTTTTTAATCGGTTGTAATGTTGGGCTTCTGAGGAAAATTCCAAAATAGCAATTTTTGCTCCCTTTTGAACAAATTCGCGCAAGAGCGGGTAAAATATTTCGCTATCAGGCGTTGTGTTTTCTAAATGAATTTTTTGGGAGGCAAAAATTGCGCCATTGGTTCCGAAATTGGCTATTTTGCCAGATCCAATTTTTTTGTCTAAAAGCTGTTGAATCATAGCACAAGTCGTTGTTTTGCCATCTGTTCCTGTAATAGCAGCTAATAAAATTTCTTTTTCTGGATTGCCATAAAATTTTGCAATAATGCTATCATACACGCTATTAACATTTTTCACTAAAACGGTTGGAATAGCTGAATTTTTGTATTTTGGATTGTCAATAATAGCTGCCACAGCGCCTCTTTTGGCTGCATCTGCAATATATTTGTGACGGTCTGTTTTAGATCCTTTTATACATAAAAACAGCCAACCTGATTTAGCGTTTGGCGAATAGGTAGTCACACCTTTGATATTAATGCTCATAATTGAGCTATCAATATTTATAGTTAATTCATCTATGAATGGTTTAATTAAATCAGTTAATTTCATAGTTAGTTTTTTCTATATTATATAGTCCTAGAAAACATAAAAATTCCAAAAATATAGCTGATAAAATCACTGCAAACCCTATTGACCAATTATTTGTTTGGGTAATTAAATATCCTATAAGTTTTGTGCCTAAAACACTGCCTAAAATATATTCAAAAAATCCTATTAATCCGCCGGCTGTACCTAAAGCAAAAGGCGGCACAGCGTCGACTGTTAGCGCCACACCTAACCCGCCTACTCCCATAAAAAGCGCTCCACAAATCATAATTGAACAGTTGATTATTAAATGGGAGTCAGAAACCCAATATACTATAACGCAAGCAAAAACTAGAATTAGCGCTCCCAAAATCAGTTTGACCCTTTTTCCTTTAAGCAAAGCGTCTGACAAAAAACACAAAATTAAGACTGCCGGAATAGCGGCTGCGGAAAACAAACCATAAGATATAGTAGCGTCAGTTTTTGAAAAATTTTTAGCATTTTGCAAAAGCAAAGGTATCCAGCTTTGCAAACCGACAGTTGCGCAATAGCTTGATGCACCGGCTAAACACAGCAGCCAAACAGCTTTGTTTTTAAGTACATATTTTTTTGAATTTTTAAAAAGCGTTTCGCTATTGGTTTTATATTCATT
>JAITRN010000040.1 GCA_031288355.1 Candidatus Opitulatrix roisinitermitis
AAAAGCAAAATTCATTCTCAATTTTTTGGTGATCATATAAATGTCACCGAAGACAGAGCTGTTTTGCACACAGCTTTGCGCCGTTTAGACACAGACATTTTAGAAGTTGACGGGCAAGATGTTATAGCAGACGTTAGAGAAGTTTTGTTTAAAATGTATGAATTTTCTGAAAAAGTTAGATCTGGTGAATGGACAGGGGCCACAGGCAAAAGGATTTCGACAGTTGTTAATATAGGAATAGGCGGTTCTGATTTAGGGCCTGTTATGGTTTATGAAGCGCTGAAACCTTTTAAACATCCTAAAATTAGTGCTCGTTTTATTTCAAATATTGACCCAGCAGATTTTTATGAAAAAACTTCTGATTTAGATCCTGAAACCACACTTTTTATAGTTTGTTCCAAAACTTTTACAACTTTGGAGACCATCACTAATGCTAAACTAGCCCGTGAGTGGTTATTAAATAAATTGTCTGAAAAAAATGAAATTGACGAGAGTCAAGCTGTTGCTCAACATTTTGTGGCAGTTTCAACAGCTTTAGATAAAGTCAAACAATTTGGCATAGATCCTAAAAACGCTTTTGGTTTTTGGAACTGGGTGGGAGGCAGATATTCGGTTGATTCAGCAGTCGGTTTATCATTAATTATAACTTTAGGGTCAGAAAATTTTGATAGGTTTTTATCTGGTTTTAGAGAAATTGACAATTATTTTTATAATACTCAATTTGACAAAAATGCTGTGATTATTATGGCTATGCTAAATATTTGGTATAATGATTTTTTTGGTGCAGCGACTCATGCGGTTTTGCCATATTGTCAATACTTGCATCGTTTCCCGGCTTATTTGCAGCAATTAACTATGGAGTCTAATGGAAAATCTGTTAGAATAGACGGCAGCCCTGTGACAGCTCAAACAGGTGAAATATTTTGGGGAGAAGCAGGCACTAATGGTCAGCATGCGTTTTACCAATTAATTCATCAAGGAACTCGTTTAATTCCAACAGATTTTATAACTGTTGCAAATCCGCCGCATCCTATAAAACAAGCAGATTTAGACGTTCACGAATTGTTTTTGACAAATTTCTTTGCGCAGACTCAAGCTTTGGCTTTTGGCAAATCGGCTGATCAAGTTCGTCAAGAAGGTGTGCCAGAAAAACAAGTCAACGCTAGAGTTTTTCCAGGCAATAAACCGTCAACGTCTATTATGGGGAAAGAACTCAGCCCTGAATTTGTTGGAGCCTTAATAGCCCTTTATGAGCAAATTACTTTTGTGCAAGGAATTATTTGGCAAGTTGATTCTTTTGATCAATGGGGTGTGGAATTAGGAAAGCAATTAGCTAATAAATTAATTCCAGCAATTGCCGGTGATAAAGAAGTTTTAAATAAGCAGGATTCATCCACTCAAAATTTGATAAATTATTATATCAAAAATAGAAAATGATAAAATATTCTCAAGCTTTGAATGCTTGTAAAGAAAAAATGGTTGGTGAGAAAATAGATAATTTACATATAAATATTTTTGAAAAATATTTTAATAAACTTGTTGCTGGAAAAAATTCGGGCGAAAACATAGGTTATATAAAAGAAGAAGAAATTGAACCTATAAAAGAAGTTTCTAATTATGAAAATTTGACTAAAAAAGCTAGTGTTAGAAAAATCGCTCAATCTGTGATAATTAAATTGAATGGTGGATTAGCGACGACTATGGGGCTAAATCAGGCTAAAGTCTTGCTTCCTTTAAAAGATAATGCACAAGGCGAGTCTAGAAATTTTTTGGATTATATAGTTGATTCCGCTAAAAATATTGAAAGCTGTGAGGGGAGTTTGGAAACAGCCCCGCTAATTTTTATGAATTCGTTTAGAACTTCATCCGACACACTAAACTATTTGAAGAAATTTAAACATTTACAAGAGCAAAAACTTCCTTTAGATTTTTTGCAGTCAAAGGAGCCTAAAATTTCTGCGGAGACTTTTTATCCAATTAATTGGAACGAAAATCCGTCTTTGGAATGGTGCCCTCCGGGACACGGAGACTTATTTACTTGTCTTTTAGCAACAGGACTTTTAGATGAGCTGTTAAATAATGATGTGCATTATGCCTATATTTCTAATGCGGATAATTTAGCAGCCGAATTTGATGCTAGAATTTTGGATTTTCTAATTAGCAATAAATTGTCTTTTTTGAGCGAGGTTACTAAAAAAACTGACGCTGATATAAAAGGCGGGCATATTGTGAAATATCAAAACAGATTGGTTTTAAGAGAGTTTTCTCAAATTTCGCCCGATGATGAAGCTGAAGCATTGAATCCAGAAAAACACCCTTTTATTAATGTAAATAGTATATGGGTTAATTTGGATGATCTGAAAAGTGTTTTGCAAGAGAAAAACGGTTTTCTTGATTTACCTGTGATTTATAATTTAAAAAATGTCAATCCATCAGATAAAACAACTCCTCAGGTTATACAATTAGAAACAGCTATGGGCGCGGCTATAAAAGCTTTTGACAAAGTTGGCCTTTTGGAAATTTCTCGAACGCGTTTTAAACCTGTTAAAAATTATGACGATTTGGAAAGGTTGAAAAAAACTCTATGAAACCTTTAATTGTTGGAAATTGGAAAATGAATAAAGATCATTTAGAATCTTTGGCTTATTTACAAAAATTATTTTGGAATTTAGAAGATAAGAATTTCAGCTTTTCCCAGGTGGATTTATGTATTTTGCCCCCTTTCACTTCTATACGAAGTGTTCAGCTATTGACCGAAACGGATAATATACCTATTTTTTACGGATCACAAGATATATCTGATTCTTTAGATGGTCCTTACACAGGAGATATTTCAGCTGCTTTTCTAAAAAAATTAGGTGCTTCATTTAGTTTGGTGGGGCATTCTGAACGCCGACGCTATCATGATGAAAGTGTTAAAACTATTATCGGAAAATTAAAAATGTCTTTGAGTCAGGATATCCAGCCGATTTTATGTGTTGGCTCGGTTAATGCTGATGACGATTCTTCAATAGATCAACAAATTGACTATGCGCTTATGCAAATTTCCAAAGCTTTGTCTCAGCTTGGACAAGCTGATTTTGAAAAGATAATTATTGCCTATGAACCAATATTGGCAATTGGGGCAGGCAGCATTGTTAAATTAGAAGACATTGATATTATGACTGTGGCTATTAGAAATTGTATAGAATATGAGGTGGGCCTGAAAGCTTCTAAAAATATTAGGATATTGTATGGCGGCTCAGTCGATTCTAAAAACGCCAAATCTATTTTGGAATTGGATAATGTAGATGGGCTTTTAGTGGGCGGAGCTTCATTAGACTATGAAGAATTTTCCAGAATTGCTTTAATTGCAGAAAAAATTTATAATTAAAAGGCTTATGGTCAATAAATTGAGCGATAATAGAAAATTGAAGGGTAATAAAAAAAGAGTTGATAACAAAGGAATAGTCACAGCTTTTGTATTAAAATTAAAACCGAATAGCTGTGAATTAGATAAGGGGAATTATCGTCTGAAAAGAGTTTTGAAAAACTTGAAAGATCAATCATATAAAAATATAAAAATTAAAACAATTAGTCTAGAAAAAAATTTAGCAAGTGCTTTAAATAAGGCTATAAAACAAACTTCCACAGAATATATTTTATTTATAAATTTCACTGATACTATTATTTCTACGGCTGTTGAACAGATGGTTCAAATTGCTTCTAAACGTTTTAGTTCAGATGTTGTTATGCCTAGATTGGCGGTTGGCAATGAATATAATATAAATGACGATTTTTTTGTTCAGCTGCCTTTTCCAAAATTCTATAACAATAATTTTATAACTAAAAATGATTTACTGTTAGATTATATAATACCAAATTTGTCAGTTATTCCGTGTTTGTTTAGAACTAAATCAGTTAAATCTTTTGATGCTAATTTTGCTGAGTTGAGTTTTTATAAAAAAATAATTGATTTATCAAATAAAGCGCCTATTGAATTGGCGGGCGATAGCACAATATGCACGGTTAGAAAATTGTTGGATAACAGCCATTTGCCTATTCCTGCTAAGATTAGCAAAATTGGAGAATTAAAAAACGTTTTTGCACTTTTTAGAGATTTTTTAAGCAGTCTAAAAAGATTTTTGGTCAAAAATAAAGTTGGTCAGGCAGGTTCAAAACAAGAAATAAAACTTTATGAAGCTGCTAAAAATAAAAATTATACAGTGAATAATTTTGGCGATATTTTAACCAGTAAGTTAATAGAAAAATATTTTCATAAATTAGTGAAGCATGCGCCCCCTTTGTATTCTGAATTGGCTGGCGCGGGCTCAATGTTAGAAAGGCTTATTTGTCAGAAACAAACTAATAAACCGTTTGTTTGGGGCTCAGGGTTTATTTTAGATGATATATCTGAAATAGATTATAATTCTGCTAAATTTGCTTTGCTTAGAGGCAAATTAACGCTTTCTAGAATAAAAAATATACCGCGTGAGAAAAATGGCAAAAAAAGGGAAATCCCTTTGGGAGATCCAGGTCTTATAGTTGATAAATTAGTTCCTAAAATAAATTATAAAGATATTGGATCAGATAAAAAATCTAAGAAAATAGGAATTGTTCCTCATGCTAGTGAGATAAATTTGCCGGTCATTAAATTGTTAGAAAAAAATGAAGATATTGAAATTATAAATCCAGTTGGCGAGGTGGAAGAAGTTGTGAAAAAAATTTCTCAGTGTAAATTTATTTTATCTTCATCACTTCATGGGTTAATAACAGCCGATTCATATCAAATTCCTAATTTGCATTTATTAATATCTGATAGACTGCATGGCGGAATTTATAAATTTCAAGATTATTATTCAGTTTTTTCTAATAAACGTTATTTTCAAGTGAAGTTATTAGATATTTTTGACAAAACGTCTGATGAAATAATTAAAATAATAAAATTCCATTATAAAAAACCAGCCAATTTAGCGGAGTTAAAACTCAACATTATACAAAGTTTTCCTTACTAAGGGTTTTTCTATTAAGATATGAAAATAGTTTTTGTTGGTCCAAATTTTTATGGCGTTGGCGGTGTTGAGGAAGCCACTGTGGCGCTGGCATCAGCTTTGGCTAAACAAGGACACAATATAACGCTTTTGAGTTTGCAAAAATGGGGCAATAGACCAATTGACAAAAATATAAATTGGGAAATTTTTTTGGATCATGATGATTTTTCTCTGAAAAGCAAAATAAAGAGGAAATTGCCGCAAAATTCAAAATTATATGATTTTTTGTCAATGGACAATTATGTGGCAGATAATTTAAATCCTTATGTTATAAATAGATTGGTTAGGCATTTGAAAAATCTGGAAGCAGATATTGTAATTTCTGTTCGGGAATCTTTTCATTATATTTTAAATTGTGCCCAAAATAAAAAAATTATGCAAAAGGGTTATTTTTTTCATGCTAGACCTGATGCTTATACATCTTTGAAACCTATTATAAATAATATTTTAAAAAAAATGGAATTAGGCAAAGTTTTATTCGTGACAGAGAATTTGAGTTTAGCCTTGAAAAAAGAATATAACTATTCAAATTATTTAGATTCAAAAGTTTTAGGAAACACCGTTTTGCAGAGCGCCATTTTAGATAAACAAATGATAAAACAGCCTGTTAAAAAAGATAATTATAAAGGTGTGATTTTAACACGTTTTTCCCCAGGAAAAGAACAGGATTTAAAAAATATTTTGCAAGCGGGTCAGAGTATTAAAAATTATATTACTAGCCAGCAAAAAACTAAAAAAACAATTTCAATAGATTTATATGGCGGAGGCAAATATAAAGAAACTTTTGCTGAACAAATAAAACAAGCGGGTTTGGAAAATATTTTGCATATGAAAGGCGTTGCCACGCACAGCGGGCAGAGCAATATATCAATTATTCGTCAAGCGGATTTTTTAGCAGATTTTTCTTCTGAACAATCTTTTGGCATGGTTTATTTGGAAGCAATTTTAAATGGAAAGCCGGTTATAGCTAGTTTGAATAGTGGTTCAAAAGAAATTTTGCAAGGAATGAATAATTATATTTTCACTGATTCAAAACAAATACCATCTAAAATTTTAGATTTTGAAAAATTGACAAAACTTCAGTTGCAAAAATATTATGATCAAATATATGCTAAATTTGCTCCGGAAATAGTATCAAGGCGTTTTATAGATTTTTTTAGTGATAAACTTTAATCATGATCTCTTTTGAGAATGTCACTAAAATCTATGAACAAGGCGCAAAACCTGCTTTAGATAATGTAACTTTTAATATTTCTAAAAGCGAATTTGTTTTTTTAGTCGGTTCATCTGGCTCTGGTAAATCAACTCTTTTGTCCTTGATTTTGCGTGAGTTGAAGCCTGAAAGCGGCGAAATTTTTGTGGCAGGCAAAGATTTGCAAGCAATTTCCAATATGAGAGTTCCTAAATTTAGACGTCTTTTAGGGGTGGTTTTTCAAGGGTTTAGATTACTTCCTAGAAAAACAGTTTATGAAAATGTGGCGTTTGCATTAGAGGTGATTGGTTCGTCAAAATCCACTATTTCTAATTTAGTGCCTTTAGCATTAAAAACTGTTGGATTAGAAGGCAAAGAAGAGCGTATGCCTCATGAACTTTCAGGCGGAGAACAGCAAAGAGTGGCCATAGCTAGGGCAATTGTTAATAAACCTCCTATACTTTTAGCTGATGAACCAACCGGAAATTTAGACCCAACGACCTCTGGCGAAATTATGAAGGTTTTAAAACAAGTTAATGCTAATGGAACAACTATTTTGATGGCGACTCATAATGAAGAAATCGTGAATCAAGAAAGGCGGAGAGTTTTAGAACTTTCTGGCGGACATTTAATAAGGGATGAACTTAGCGGGACTTATGATTCTTCGGTCGAATATAATAAATTACATAACGATAAGTTGCATAATAGTAAATTACAAAAAGATAAAAAAATAGTAAATAATCAAAAAGAAATAATCAAAAGGGTTTAGTAGTTTAAAATGAGATTAAAATTTGCTTTGTCTCAGGCTTGGGTGGGTCTGAAAAGAAATCTTTCAATAGTTATTTCTGTGATAATTGTGACTTTTATTTCTTTATCTTTTGTGGGGGCTGCAATACTTTTGCAGAGCCAAATAGTTCAAGCCAAAGGTCAATGGTATGACAAAGTTGAAGTCAGTGTTTATATGTGTCCTAATGGTCAAAGCTCTTCTTTGAATTGTTCATCTGAAGTTGAGGCTAGTCAGGAAGAAATAGCTGATGTGGAAAAAATAATTCATGAACAATTATTTAATGACGTTCAATCAGTCTATGTTGAAAATAAGGCTGAAGTTTTTCAAGAATTTGAAAAAATAAATCCTGGCGGAATTGTCGAAGGTCAAACTCTCACGCCTGATGATATGCAAGTTATTATGCGTCTGAAATTGAAAAATCCTGAAAAATATCAGGTGATTGCTGATGTTCTGACAGGGCGGCCAGGCGTGGCTGAAGTTAGAGACCAAAG
>JAITRN010000083.1 GCA_031288355.1 Candidatus Opitulatrix roisinitermitis
TTTATGGATTGCTATGCTTGGGCGCCTTTGGCTGATAATGTAAATTCATCATTAACAAAAGGTATGAGAGTTATAGTTAGAGGTCAGCTAGAGCGAGAAACCTGGCAGACCGCTGAGGGAGAAAATAGAAGCAGAATAAGACTTAGAACAGAAGATATAGGCCCAAGTTTGCTTTATCAAACGGCTAATATCTCTAAATCTGTTAGACAGTCAGATTCAGTTTTTCCGAGCAGTTTTCAGAATCAACCAGCAAATTCAGCTGAAAATTCTGGAATAAATTCGGCTAACGATTCTAATAGATCTAATGAAGCAAATTCCCAAATGCCAACTGACAATCCATTTGACACAGCGGAAACAAACGAGTCAGTTTCTGCGCAAGGAGGTTCAAATATAAATATAGTGAGCCCAAAAGCAGAGGATAGCGATGAATGGTCAGTTTTTGATGACACTTCTGCAGATTCTAATACATCTAATTCGGATATATCTAACCCAAAAATAGAAGATTCAGATTTAAAGATTAGCGATTCTCAAAATGAAAATTCTCCAAATAATGATACGGAGGTTTTTAATTTAGAAGAAGGTAATCCTTTTCAATAATTTTTAAAAAAGAAAGGCAATAATTATGGCAGCTTATAATACAAGTAAAAAACGTTGGAAAAATCGTTATGATGAACAAATTGAAAAAATCAATATATTAAAAGAATTCGGCGTCACCACTATAACTTATAAGGATGTGGCTATTTTACAAAAATTTGTCACAGATAAGGGCAAAATAAGATCTCGCGAAATGACGGGTGTTTCTGCTCAGCAGCAAAGACAAATTGCTAGAGCAATCAAAAATGCTCGCGAATTAGCTCTTATGCCTTTTGTTCCTAAAAAACCAAGAACAGGGGCGGAAAATGACTAAAATAATTTTACAAAAAAATGTTGAGAAATTGGGTTTAGCTGGCGATATTATAGATGTTAAAGATGGGTTTGCCCGCAATTTTTTAGTTCCTAAAGGCTTTGCTGTTAAATGGACAAAAGGCGGAGAAAAACATGCTTTGTTAATAGCAAAAAATCGTTTGAATAAAGAAATTGGTGATGCTCAATCTGCTGAATCTTTAGCAAAATTAATTGCTGAAAATTCTGTTGTTATTGAAGTAAAAACTACTAAAACAGGCAAGCTTTATGGCAGCATAACGGGCAAAAAAATTGCTGAAGCAATATCTAAATCGGTTTCAACAAAAATTGATTCAAAATCTGTTAGGTTGGCTGAGCCTATTAAAGAGAGTGGAGACTATTCAATTGATGTTATATTACATCCTGAAATCACAGCCGAGGCTAAAATAAAAATAGTGGCCAAAGATGCCCAGGCAAAATAATTTAGAAAATTTACCACATGATTTAGAGGCTGAAAAGTCTGTTTTAGGCGCAATGCTTGTGTCAGCAGATGCAGTCGCTGAAGTGGTAGAAATTTTAAATTCAAAGCATTTTTTTGTAGCGGCTCATCAAATTATTTTCACTCAAATTTATTCGCAAAGTGCTAAAAACATCACATCAGATCCAATATCTTTAATAGATACTTTGCGAAAACAAGATTTAATTGAACAAATTGGCGGAGAAGTTTATGTGACAGAATTATTAGACAGCGTTTCCACCACCGCGAATGTTTTATATTGGGCTAATATAGTACATGAAAAATATATTCAAA
Organism: Candidatus Opitulatrix roisinitermitis; assembly: GCA_031288355.1. Lineage (GTDB taxonomy): Bacteria > Actinomycetota > Actinomycetes > Actinomycetales > Bifidobacteriaceae > Opitulatrix > Opitulatrix roisinitermitis. The sequence goes on from JAITRN010000083.1 coordinate 1,694, forward strand.
GAAAGCTTATTGTTTCAGGGCTGAGAATTGCTCAATTAGGTCATTTAGAGGGCGCGGGTGATGCCGACGAAGCCTTGAATTTAGCTCAGGATGCGCTTTTTTCATTAGCTAACGAAGATCAAAGAAGCGAATTTGAAGAATTATCTTTTGGGGTAAATAAATTACTTAAAGACTTAGATGCTATGAAGCATAACGACAATGTTTTAGGTGTTCGTTCAGGTTTTAAATCGTTAGATGAAAAAATTCATGGATTTGCTAATGGGCAAATGATTGTTATTGGCGCAAGACCGGGAGTTGGCAAAACTGCTGTGGCTTTGGATATTGCTAGAAATGTGGCAATTGCTGATAAGGAACCAACATATTTTATCTCCTTGGAGATGTCAAATGAAGAATTATATTCCAGAATTTTGTCAGCTGAAAGTAAAGTTAGACACACCAAATTTTTGCGTCCTAGTTCTTTGGGGCCTAATGATTGGCAGGCTTTAAAAGTGGCTCAAGACAGAATTAAGGATTCTCCTTTATATGTGGAGGCTCCAGCTGGTATAACAATTCCAGAATTAAGATCTAAAGCTAGACAAATGAAAAATAAAAAAGGCATTAAACTTTTAGTTATAGATTATTTGGGGCTAATCACAGCAATGGATCCGTCCCAGCCAAGAGTTCAAGTAATTACTGAATTTACTCGCTCGATAAAAATTCTTTCTAAAGAATTAGATATACCAATTGTTTTATTGTCGCAGTTAAATAGGGAGTCAGAAAAAAGAGCTGCTTTTGCTTCCAGAAGTGATTTAGGCTCTGATAGATCTGCTCCTCGAATGAGCGAATTAAGAGAATCGGGCTCTATTGAACAAGACGCTGACGTTGTCCTTTTGCTTCATAGAGCATCTCTCCCAGGTTCGGAAGATGATTCTTATTCCGCGGATGCTAAATTGATAATTGCTAAAAACCGACGCGGCGCCCAAGGTACGGTATTTTTAAGGTTTGACGGCGATCATGTGCGTTTTTTGCCTACTATGAATCCAAACCAGCAAGAATATTCTCCGCCGAATATACCAGGGGCTATTTAGTTTTATGTTATACTTATTATAATATAAATTTTTTAATTATATTGGTTATATTATGAAATGGAGATTATTTATATAACCTCAATTCAAAAGAAACGTTTTATTAGGGAGAGAGGATAACATGTCAGGTCTTGGTTCTGAGATTGAAGCAGAACAACAGGTAATCACGAAACTATATAGGCGTTTAGACGAAATTCGGGATGTTGTAAAATTAAAATTAGATAAACAGCGTTCTCAAAATGTTGGCGGAACTCACCAGAGCCGTCTAGAAAGAAATGAAATAGTTGCTTTACAAGAAGATAGACTAAATAAATTAAATTCTGTGGAAAATAATTTAATTTTTGGTAGATTGGATTTTGTGACAGATGAGCCAACTCATTATATTGGCAGAATTGGTTTAACAGATGACGACAGAAATTCAATTCTGACAGATTGGCGGGCGCCTGTGGCTATTGGTTTTTATAGAGCCACGGCTTTGGATCCGCAAGGCGTTGCTCGAAGAAGACATATTTCCACTAAATTTCGCAAAGTTATTTCTGTTAATGATGAAGTTTTTGATTTAGGGCTTGACGATAAAGATGAAGGTTCTGGGGCTAATGAAGAAAATCGTTTAGCCGGCGACGGCGCATTAATGAATTCATTGGCCAGTCAAAGAACAGGTCATATGGCTGATATAGTTTCCACAATTCAGTCAGAACAAGATGAAATAATTCGTGATGTTTTAGACGGCGTTTTGGTGGTTCAGGGAGGACCAGGCACAGGTAAAACAGCTGTGGCTTTGCACAGAGCGGCTTATCTTTTATATTCTGCTAGGGAGCAGCTTGAAAAAAATGGTATTTTGATTATTGGCCCTTCTAATAATTTTCTGCAATATATAAATCAAGTTTTGCCGTCATTAGGGGA
>JAITRN010000066.1 GCA_031288355.1 Candidatus Opitulatrix roisinitermitis
GCCCAATCATCATAGCCGGCTCCATTTATAACTATTAATTGGTTATTATTAAATTCAATTATATTGTTGGCGGTTGGTTCATAATTATGGGCTTCAATATTTGTGCTAGAAATTATGCTGGTCACATTAACGCAGACTCCGCCGATTTGCTTAACTAATGAACCCCATTGGTTAATAGATGCTAGAACATTGATTGGCTGACTTGGGCAGCTAGCAGTATTTACATTATTTAGAGTGCTGCTGGAATTTTGCTTATTTGCGCAGCCCGATAATCCTAAAACTAAAACTAAAAAAGTTATAAATATAGTTGGTATTAAAGCAAATAAAGATAAATTTAATGATGCCCTTTTTTCCATAAGTACAGTTTAGCATTTTATAATTTTTTGCAAAAAGGCAGAATTTAGTAAAATAGTATATTTTTTAGTTTTTTTTGTTTTTAAAACTTATTCTAATATAAAAAATTTTATATTATAGCCGAAAAAGAAAGATCTCCAATATTGTTAATAGTCCAATTTATACCATTGCTAGAGTAGGCTATTTGGCCCGAGTAGCCGACTGCTATGAAAAGAGATTTACTATAAGTTATGGCGTTATATCTATTGGAATTATTTATTTTTAGATGTTGCCAAGTTTGTAAGTCATAACTATAACTAATATTTCCATCTTCAGCAATTGCTACAAATTTATCTTTGCCATAAGTTATGTCTTTATAATTGTAATCACTTATTTTTCTAGCTTCCGACCAATTTATTCCATCGTCAGAATGAGCAGTGTATCCCCCAGAAGATACTACAACATATTTATTTTGAGAAAAAGTCATAGAACAATTTTTAAAACGAGAAACGCATACTATATTAGACATTTCTATAGGATTGCTCCAATCTGTGAGATTTAGAGAATAAGATACGTGGGCAGCTCCAAGCGTATTAAAAAGAATTCCGACGAATTTTCCGCCTCCATATATAATTGAGAAAAAGGGTTGTGTGATAGAACTTGCATTAAAGCTTGTCCAGGACCCTTCATTTCCATTAGCAGAATAAGCTATATATCCGTTTCGCCCAGCTGCTACAAACCGATTGTCACCATATGTTAAAGTAAAAAGATCATGGCTCATACTTGCTTGACTTCCTATATAAAAAGGTTGTTGCCAATTGACTCCATCATCAGAATAGGTTATATATCCGCTTCGTCCAGCTGCTACAAAGCGGCCATTCCCACAGGTTACGGTTTCCCAATCCGCTTTTGGTTCTAAATTTATTTCGTTCCAATTTATTCCGTCATTAGAATAGGCTATTGCGCCCTCCATAATCTCTATACCTGTTACAGCAACATATTTATTATTACAAGACGTAGTTTTTTCTCCTATAAAATCATAAACTGCTTTAGATGAAGGAAATTGATTATCAGTGCTATCGTAGCCTATTGAGTCGGTTAGGCCTAGATTTTTTTGAGCACTCGTTATGTTGTTAGCATTGGTTCCGCCTTTGGCAATACTTAGAACAGATTGAGAAGCGGAAGCGTTTGCAGAGAGGGAGCTGTTTAAAAAAGAAGTTATACAAAAAAGAAATATTGTTCCCAAAACCCCTATTTTTTTAATTTCAATTTTTCTGAATTTATGATTTATAAATTTATTTATAAAAAGGGTTTTTCTATAATTCAAATTCCTAAAATTTAACATAATTACCTACTTTCATAACTCTGAATTTATAAGGTTTATATATAAATTTTTACAAAAAAAAAAAAAACACTCACTGCCCCAACAAATTATTACCAGATTGTTAAATTTAAAAATTTTAGTATTTTTCAATATATTTTTTTTGATGGGGAAAGTTGAATCTCCAATGACTTTATATTTAGGGCATAAAACCCTAAATATAAAGTCTGGAAACATATCAACTCTTGAAATTTTTCTTGCTTTAAGCATAACTACCGCAAAAAATTTCAAAGCCCCACAAAACTAAATATATTGCTTCAATACAAAAATATTTAATTATCATTAGTAATAATTTGTTGGGGCAGCTCGCTCCTGAAAAAAGTGGTTAAATCGGTTTTGGAAAGAACCTTTTTATTAGTTGGCAATATTTTTTTTAGAATAGTTTGCTTGTATAAAAATAAATAAGAGTAAGCGTGCAAGCGAAAGCTGGCGCGCCCCCTGTTTGCGGAGCAAACTAAATGACACTGCGATTCATCCCTTCGGGCGTGCAAGCGAAAGCTGGCGCGCCCGAAGGGATTCGAACCCCCAACCTTTTGATCCGTAGTCAAACGCTCTATCCATTGAGCCACGGGCGCATTTTTAGTTGTTATTCATTTATTTCACCTAGGCATTTGGTAATTCAAATGTTTGCTAAGCTTTTCATATTTAGTTTAGCATGATACTTTTTTAGTTTATTTGATATTTTTTCGCCTTATTTTAGACTAGTTTATATCAAAAAATAGCCTGAAAAATGATAGACTTATATTATGTCTAATAATAATACAAATGAACAAGCTAGCGACGGTTCAAACAAACAAAATTTAGAATATGGGTCTGATGATATAACAATTTTAGAAGGTCTAGAAGCTGTTAGAAAACGTCCAGGGATGTATATAGGCTCTACTGGCGAAAAAGGTTTGCATCATTTGGTTTATGAAGTAGTTGATAATTCTGTGGATGAAGCTTTAGCGGGTTATGCTACATATGTTGATATTACTATTTTACAAGATGGTGCAGTTAGGGTGATAGATGACGGCAGAGGAATACCAGTAGACGTTATAGAAACAGAAGGAATTTCTGCTTTAGAAGTGGTTTTAACACAACTTCATGCCGGGGGCAAATTTGGCGGAGGGGGATATACTGTTTCGGGCGGGTTGCATGGAGTTGGCATTTCAGTAGTTAATGCTTTGTCAACTTATGTGAAAGTTATTTCTTCACGTCAGGGGCATGAATGGACACAAGAATATGAATATGGCATTCCTAAAGCACCTATTTCAAAAGGGGAAGCTACCGAAAAGACAGGTACAACCGTTATATTTTACCCTAATGGTGAAATTTTTGAAACAATAGATTTTTCGTTTGAAACTTTGAGGGCCAGATTAGAGCAAATGGCTTTTTTGAATAAAGGTTTAAAATTAACTTTAACTGATCAAAGGATTGCATCTGAATCAGATGATGAAATAACTGGTGAAAACAAAGCTCAGGGCAAAAATACTGTTACATATATTTATCAAGATGGATTAAAAGATTATGTGAAACATATTAATAAACATAAAAAAAGTGAAGTTATACATGATGAAATTATTTATATTGAAAAAGAAGATAGTTCACAGTCTCTAGAATTAGCAATGCAATGGACAGCAGCCTATTCTGAATCTATTTATACTTTTGCTAACACTATTTCTACTACAGAGGGAGGAACACATGAAGAGGGTTTTAGGACAGCTTTAACATCATTGATAAATAAATATGCTAGAGATAAACAATATTTAAAAGAAAAAGATGAAAATTTAACAGGAGATGATGTCAGAGAAGGGCTTTCAGCTGTTATAAGTGTTAAATTAACAGAGCCCCAATTTGAAGGTCAAACTAAAACAAAATTAGGAAATACGGAAATTCGTACATTTGTCCAAAAAGTTATGGGAGAGGTTTTTAAAGATTGGCTTGATTCCCATCCTAAAGAGTCGAAGACTATTGTTCAAAGATCTATGGCGGCCTCACAAGCCAGAATTGCTGCTAGAAAAGCTCGGGAGGCTACTAGAAAAAAGTCTGTTTTTGAATCAAATTCTTTGCCTGATAAATTAAAGGACTGTAAGTCTAATAACCCTGAAGACTGTGAAATATTTATTGTTGAGGGTGATTCAGCTGGCGGTTCAGCTATACAGGGCAGAAATCCTGACAATCAAGCGATTTTAGCGCTTAGAGGCAAAATTTTAAATGTTGAAAAAGTTAGGATAGATAGAATGCTTTCGTCAGAAACTATTCAGAATTTAATTTCAGCTGTAGGAACTGGAATAGGTCAAGATTTTGATGCCGAAAAAGTGCGTTATCATAAAATAATTTTGATGTCAGACGCTGATGTTGATGGAGCTCATATAGCGACATTATTATTAACATTCTTTTTTAGACATATGCAGCAGCTTATAAGTTTGGGATATATATATTTAGCCCAACCTCCGCTTTATAGAATTAAATGGTCTAATGCAGATCATGATTTTGTTTATTCTGACTATCAAAGAGATGAAACTATATCTGAAGGACGGTCTGAGGGTCGTAAATTGCCTAAAGAAGGGGTCCAAAGATATAAAGGCTTGGGAGAGATGAGTCACGCAGAATTAAGGGACACCACTATGGATCCTGATAAAAGAGTTTTAATTCAGATAACTATGGAGGATGCAGCTTCGGCTGATGAGATATTCACAACCCTTATGGGCGAAGATGTTTTGTCGCGCCGTCAATTTATACAGCGTAACGCTAAAGATGTCAGATTTTTGGATATTTAAGCTGTTGATTTGGTGAATTGTATTGAAAATTAATTATAAGTTTTGGTCTAGGTTTTCCAAACTGTATTGTCCTGTTATTATATAAATATATTGCCGACCAACAGCTATAGCATGGTCACCGAATCGCTCATAAAAACGTACAATTAATACTAAATCAACTGCGTTTTTATAAGTTCCTTTAAATTCAGTGTCTCTAGCTTGTTTATTTATTTTGGCATAAATTTTGTTAGTTAGATTGTCAGTTTCTATTATTTTATCTAGCAGCGAAATATCCTTATCGCGGTATAATTGCAAAATCTGTTGAGAAATTTTATTAGAATTTTGAGAAAGTTTAACTATATCATTATTAAAATCTTCGGTAAAAACTTTTTCAGGATAGGTTGATAGAGTATATTCTGAGATATGAACTGCAAAGTCAGCCATTCTTTCTAATGAGTCGCAGATATGCAAAATACCTACTAATAATCTTAAATCACTAGCTACGGGTTGTTGTAAAGCTAGAGATTGAATACAAGCCTCAGAAATAGAAGTGCCTAGTTGGTTGATTTTTTTATCATTTTCAATAACTTTTTGGGCTTTGGAAGCATCAGCTTCAAGCAATGAATCACTAGCTTGGTTTATTGCGACATTTACCATTTTCATAAGTTCGGAAATATTGCTTCTTATTTCATTTAACTCATTTTCAAAAATTTGTCGCATATAATAATTATACATTATTTATTATTGAAGGTTATTTCAGTGTATGCTATTTATGAACAATGTGTGTTTTCTTGATTTAGCCATTATTCAATTATTTTGTAATTTAAATCTTTTTTGACTATACTTTAAGTATGGCTATTAAGTATGCCTCGCTTTTTAAAAATAAACGTTTACAGAAGTCAAATGACGATATAGATGATGCTGTAATTTCTATAATTTCTGCATTAAAACAAGGTGCAATATTTATAAATTCAGATGGTGAGATTATTAGAGCCTCTTCAAAAGCTTATAAATTAGGGGTTATAAAAGATGACGAAATTAGCGAAAGACAAGTTTTTGAATTATTTCGCAAAACAGTTAAAACTAATAAATCACAAGAAGATGAAGTTGAAATAAATATAATAACTCATGTGGGTTTGCCGCAAAAAGTTATTTTGTCAGTTAGGTGTATTAAAATTACTCAAAGCCAATATATTATTTTAATGACTGATATATCAGAAACTAGGCAATTAGAAGAAGCAAGACAAACATTAATTGATAGTATTACTAAATTTGTTAAAGAGCCTATAAAAAAAATTCGTAGAAATTTTAAAAAATTATCTAAAGACTTATCGTGTTCTATTGAAAAAAGTGAAGAATGTGGATTAATATATGATTTAGAAAGTAAGACGCAACATTTATATCATACTTTAAATTCAGTTATTCAATTTACTAAATCTTTAGGCGGACCTAAAATATCAAAAACTGAAATTATAAGAATAGCTGATATAGTGAATTCATCAGTGAGCGAGAATTCTTTTGCCTCACAACGTTTTGGAGTTAAAATAAAAATTGTTAAGAATTCTTCGGCTAAAATAGTAGGTGTTTTAGATCATATAGTTTCAGCTTTGTCCAATATTATAAATAATGCTATTATATATTCTGAAAGTGGTTCAAAAGTATATATTGAGAGTAAATGTTTTGATGGAAAAGTGGAAATTGTTGTTTCAGATAAAGGCTCAGGTATAGATGATAAAGATCTGCCACATATTTTTGAAAGATTTTATAAAGGTCAGTCTGATAATTTTGATAATAGTAAGTCTATTGGCTTAGGTTTAGCAATTGCTAAACATACTATTCAGAATTATGGAGGACAAATTAAGGTCTATTCAGAAAAAGGCAAGGGGAGCGTTTTTGTGGTTAGCTTTCCGTCAGCATAATAGGGGCTTATCTAATTGAGATTTTCAGAAATATATATTATAAAAAATTTGAAGTCGGGATGACAGGATTTGAACCTGCGACCCTCTGTTCCCAAAACAGATGCGCTACCAACCTGCGCTACATCCCGAAAATTTAGATTTTAAATAATTGTTTATTTTTTTTGCATTTAAAAATGGTTTTAGCGTTAAATACCTCTACATACAGGTTATCATAAATAAATGATACTAAAAATTAAACTTTAAAGTAATTAATATATTGGTATTAGTATTTAATTTTCAAGGAAATGCCGTTTTTTAACATATGTTTTAGATTGAGATATTTGTCCTTAAAATAAGAAATTTTATGCTAGAATTTAGATATAAAACTTGTGCAAAACAAAGATTGTGCAAAACAAAGATTAAAATTTTGAGAAAGGATTTTTATGGAAAGACATAATTTTTCATCAGCGATAAGAGGATATGACAAGAATGAAGTTGATGAATTGATTAAAAAATATCAAGAATCTTTTGTTGAGAAGGACAGGCAATTTAACGCTCAACAAGTAGAGCTAGAAAGAGTGAAAAGTGATTTGTCATCTACACAAAAGATATTAGCCGAAACAGAACAACCAACTTATGAGGGTCTTGGAGCCCGGGCACAGCAAATTCTGAGATCTGCAGAAAGAGCCTCAGCAGATATGCTCAAAAGAGCAAAAGAAGAAACTGATTTTTTGATGGAGAACACCAAACAAAAGACAGAATCTATGGTTTCTAAAGCAAATTTAGAAGCCAAGACAACAGCTGAAAATGCCCAAACTAAAGCAGATTCTTTGATTGATAATGCTGAAAGTGAAGCAATTCAAATTATGTCAATAGCCAAAGCTCAATCTCGTCAGCTTTTAGAATCAACCGAAAAAGAAAATGCCAATAGAGTTGCGTCTTATCAGCAAGAAGAAAAGAATTTAAAATCAAGCTTGCACAAGGAATTATCTGCTGAAAAACTTAAAGTTGAGAATCTAAGTCAAGAGATTTTAGCCGATGCTCAAAATAGAGCAGATGAGTTAGTTTCTAAAGCTCAAAGTGCAGCTGAGAAAGTGGTTAGAAATTCATCTCGAACATCTAAGATAGCGATTGAATTAGCTGATAAAAAAATTAGCGAGGCTAAAAATCAGGCTGAAAAAATATTAGCAGAGGCTTCTATAAATGGTGAAAATATTTTGGCTGATGCTAAAAGAAAAGCTAATAATGTTGAACAAAAAGCCGATGATAAATTGTTTGAAGTAGATAAAAAAATAGATATTGCGTTGCAAGAAACTAACGCTCAAATTGCTAAAAATAAAGAGCTAACAGCATCAGAACTTTCAAATAAGGTTAAAGAGACTCAGTCTAAGTCTGAAATTGCTCTAAAAACCGCACGTGAAATTTTAGCTCAGGCTAATCAGGATTCGACTGAAATTCTCTCTAAAGCTCAAAGTTTGCACGCTAAACTTATTAAAGAAGGAAAGGCTTTTAAAGTGGCAGCCGAAGAGCAATCGGAAAAGATTTTGCAAGAAGGCAAATCTAAATTGATTCGCATTGAGAAAGAATTTGAAAAAGATGCATCTCAAAGAGTTGCTGCCCTGAAAAAGCGAATTGAAAAACTTACAGCTCATGAGAATGCTGTTACTATTAGGATAAGAGAATTGCAAGGGCTAACATCCATTTCTTTAGACTCTATTAAATCAAATGAACCAGGAGCTTATGATATAGACTTGATTGATCGTAAACAAGAGCAAAAAAGAGAATATCCTCCAGAAGTTAAACAAAAAAAGAAAACTGGCAAGAGTAAAGTAGAAACTAGTAAAAAAACCCAAAAGAAGGTGACTCAAAAGTAAATGGAGGCCTCAAAGCGCAAACAGGGGGACTCTTTTACCAGACTTTCGACGTCGTTTGTAAATGAGTTACATAGTCAATTTATAAAAAATGACAATTATATAAGATCCCGTAATGCGGTTTGTAAAGTTGGAGTGGATGAAAGTTGTTATAATCATTATCGCTCTATGACATTAGATCCAGCAGTTTCTCTTAGGCTAGATGATTGGAACGCTACATCCCAAGGACAGTCCGGCAGATGTTGGATTTTTGCAATAACTAATTTATTTAGAAGCGAAATTAGAAAAACTATTGATGTTAAGAATTTTGAAATTTCGCAAAATTTTATAATGTTTTATGATAAATTGGAAAGAGTTAATTATTTTCTAGAAGCTATGGAAATGAATGCCCATTTGCCAGAAGATGACCGAGTTGTAGCTTATCTTTTAGATAAAATTATGCAAGATGGCGGACAATGGCATATGGCAATAAATATTTGTGAAAAATATGGTGTTGTGCCAAAGGTAAATATGCCAGAAACTCATACTTCTATGAATACTGATAAAATGAATCGAATTTTAAAAAAGGTTTTGCGCGGTGCAGCTATGAATATTAGAAATATGGTGCATGAAAGTGCTAGTCACGAAAAAATTGTTGATTTTAAAAGAGCTTGTGTTATAAAGATTCATAGAATTTTGTCTATGCATTTAGGCTCTCCGCCCGAAACTATTGAATTCAAATGGAAAGATGATAGTGGAAAATTTCATAATCACGGAGTTATGACTCCTAAAGAATTTTTTGAAAAATATGTTACGTTTCCTTTAGACGATTTTGTTTGTTTAGTGGATGATCCTAGAAAAGAGCACCCTAAAGGGCAGCTTATAACAGTTGATTATTTAGGAAATGTTGTTGGCGCTAGCCAAACGGAATATCTAAATACGCCAATTGAGGAAATAAAACAAGCAGTTTTGCGAAGTTTGAAATCAGGTCATCCTGTGTGGTTTGGTTGTGATGTTCGTCCTCAGCTTGATAGAACTAGCGGCAAATGGGCAGTCGACCTTTTTGAGTATTCGGATATTTATGATATGGATTTTGAATTATCAAAAGAGCAAAGAGTACGTTTTTCAGATTCTAAAATGACTCATGCTATGCTTTTTACGGGTGTTGATATAGATAAAAAAGGCAAACCAACTCGTTGGCGAGTGGAAAATTCTTGGGGCGTAGATAGAGGCGAAAATGGATTTTTTATTATGCAAGATGCTTGGTTTGAAAATTATGTTTTTGAAGTTGCTGTACATAGAAAACACTTATCAAATGAAATTTTAAAAGGTTTAGAAACTAATCCGCTTGTTTTGCCCCCTTGGGATCCGATGGGGGCTTTAGCAAATTAATTTTTAATAAAATGAAATTATGTTTGATAATTTTTCTGATAAACTGAATTCTGTTTTTGCTCCTTTAAAGGGTAAAGGAGCACTTAGACCATCTGATGTTGATGGAGCTTTGGAATCTATAAGAGAAGCTTTAATAGAAGGTGATGTGGCTTTAGAAGTTGTTAATTTGTTTGTTGACGATATAAGAGAAAAAGCTTATGAAATCACTAAATCTAAAACTTTGAACCCTGTTCAACAAGTTGTTGGGTTGGTTAATAATGAATTAATTAAAATATTAGGAGGACAAGTCTCCAGGCCTATATCTTTTGCTAAAAAGCCGCCAACAGTTATTTTGCTGGCAGGTTTGCAAGGTTCTGGCAAAACAACTTTTGCAGGGAAGTTAGCTAAATGGTTAAAAAATGAAGGGCATACACCGCTTTTAGTGGCAGCTGATTTACAGAGACCCAATGCTGTTGAGCAACTTAGAACTGTTGGCGAGGCAGTTGGAGTTAATGTTTGGGCGCCCGCTGAAGGTGTGACAGGGGAAGGAAAAACTAATACTAAAAAAAATTTGCTTTCTAGTATAGGTATAGGCTCCAGTGCCAATAATCCTGTGGAAGTTGCTAAAAGTGGTTTAAAAGAGGCAGTTGAAAAACATTATGACACAGTCGTTATAGATACTGCTGGGCGTTTAGCCGTGGATGTTGAACTTATGAAACAAGTGTCGGATATTAGTCAGGTAACTGAACCTAATGAAACCTTGTTTGTTATTGATTCTATGTTAGGTCAAGATGCTGCTCTTTCAGCAAAAGCTTTTTCATCAAGTTTAGACTTAACGGGTATCGTTTTAACAAAAATAGATGGGGATGCTCGCGGCGGCGCAGCTTTAAGTGTTGTAAGCGTCACAGGTAAGCCAATTATTTTTGCTTCCACTGGTGAAAAATTAGATGATATTGAATTATTTCACCCAGATAGAATAGCTTCTCGCATTTTAAATATGGGTGATATTTTATCACTTATTGAAAAAGCTGAAAACACCATTTCTGAAGAAAAAGCTGAAGAACTGGCGGCAAAAATTACTTCTGGAAAAGGTTTTGACTTTAATGATTTTTTGGTTCAAATGAATCAGATAAAAAAAATGGGTTCTATTCGTCAAATTGCTTCTATGATTCCAGGGTTGTCTCAAAATAAGCAAGCATTATCGCAAGTGGATGATTCGCAAATAACAATTTTCACTTCTATTGTTCAGTCTATGACGCCTTTTGAAAGGGCTAATCCTAAGGAAATAAGCGGCACAAGAAGGTCTCGTATTGCTAGAGGATCGGGTAGGTCATCAAGGGAAGTCAACCTCTTGTTAGAAAGATTTAAGGATATGTCTAAAATGATGCAAAAATTAGGCGGAAAGGCTAGTAAACAGATTTCAGGCAGTTTTGTTGACGAACAAAATTTATCCGATTTATCAAGTATGAACCCCTCCCTTTCTCAGGGTGCACCGAATTTGTCAGGATTTATGCCAATGAGAAGTTCAGCTAAAAAAAAGATTAAAAAAAATAAAAAAAAGAAATTTGGCAATCCGGCAAAGCAGGCTGCTTGGGAAGCTAAATTTAAATAGTTTCTATTTTTAAAATTTTAATTTTAATTTTTTTGCCACTAGGCGCTATATATTCAACAATTTGATTTTTTTTAGCATTCAAAACAGCGCGCCCTATTGGAGACGTGAGAGAGTAAACATCTATGCTACTGTCATTTAGAGTGGGCTTTATTTCTCTTGATCCTAAAACGAATTTACTATTTTGATCATCAATTTTTGCTGTAATTAAAGAGCCGGCTTGAATAATATCAGTCGATGATACAGAACTTATTTCGGCGTTAGCTAATTTATATTCAATCTCTCTAATACGGCCCTCATTTTTGCCTTGTTCTTCTCTAGCAGCGTGGTAACCCCCATTTTCTTTTAGGTCACCTTCTGAACGAGCTTGAGCAACTTTTTTTTTAATTTCTTCTCTTTTAGAGGTGCTTAAGAATAAGAGCTCATCCTTTAGCTTGTTATAGGCTTCTTGGGAAAGCCAAATTTTTTCTTTCATATTTTCTTTCATATAAGTATCAGTTTATCATAAGTTTGTTTTTGTGCTAATCTGAGAGTATTGGAAAACAGGAGTTTTTCAAAGTTTATAAATAATTATTTATTGTTCATAAATATTGAAATGCACATGTGGCGGAATGGTAGACGCGCAGCGTTGAGGTCGCTGTGGCCGGTTTTAGGCCGTGCTGGTTCAAGTCCAGTCATGTGCACAGTTAGTTCAAGTTTGTGAAGGTTTAGTTCAAGTTTTATGAAAGAGTAGTTTAATGAAAGATATGAGTTTTAGAATTGAAGGCATGCATTGTGTAAGCTGCGCCCGTTCTATTGAAAAAAAAGTTAGCAAAATTAGCGGTCTAAAAAATAAAGTTAGAGTCAATTTTCCAGCAAAAATGCTATTTATTAATTTAGACAGCGGTTATGTCAAAAAAGCGGAATTTGCTAAATTGCAAATTGTTAAATCGCAAATTATAGAAACCGTGGCTCAAGCAGGATATAAAGCAACTTTTATTAACGACGTTAAAGGTTTGCAAAATCATGAATCTAAGACAGTTAAAATATGGCAAAAAAGAATAATTATGGCTGTTATATGTTGCTGTCCTATTTTGTTTTACATGATTTTAGATATTTATAAAATAAGACCTGTGTCTGATTTTTCGCTTAATTTGTTATATATTATGCCATATATGGGATTAGTTTCTTTAATAATTGGCACTTTTTGTCAATTTTATTTAGCTATTCCATTTTATAAAGGCGCTTGGAGAGCTTTGAGAGGGCGAACATCTAATATGAATACCCTTATTGCGTTAGGGACTAGTGTGGCTTATCTATATAGTTTATATAACTATGTTTTTTATATATATTCTCATAAAACTTTTTGGTTAGTTGATCACTTTTCTCATAATTTATATTTTGAAACTTCAATTTTTCTAATATCATTTGTTATTTTTGGAAAATATTTAGAAGCTAAAACTTTAGCAAAAACCACTTCATCAATTTCTAAATTGGTTGAATTAAAACCCAGAGTTGCCCATATTTTTAAGGATAATAAATGGTTAACTATTCCAGCGGAAAATATTAAGGCGGGCAATAGACTTAAAGTTTTAGCTGGGGAGCAAATACCTCAAGATGGAGTTATTGTAAGGGGTGAAACTTTTCTAGACGAATCTATGATAACAGGCGAAAGCAGTCTAATAAAAAAGTCAGTTGATAGTAAAGTTATTGCTGGAACTATAAATACTAAAAATGACATAGAAATAGTTGTTCAGGCGGTGGGTGAAAGCACTTTGTTGGCTCAAATTATTAGATTAGTTGAGCAAGCTCAAAATGCCAAATCCCCCATAGAAGATTTCACTGATAAAGTAGCAAGTAAATTTGTGCCGACGGTCTTAGTTATAGCTGGAATCACCTTTTTAGTTTGGTTTTTTATTTTCGGAGCAGGATTATCTCGAAGTTTAGAATTTTTTGTGGCTGTTTTGATAATTGCTTGTCCTTGTGCTTTAGGATTAGCTACACCAACTGCTGTTATGGTGGGGATTGGACAGGGAGCTAAAATGGGAATTTTAATTCGAGGAGGCGCCGTTTTGCAAAAACTGAATAATATTAACTGGGCAGTTTTTGACAAAACGGGCACTTTAACGGATTCAGAAAATTTCATTAAACAAGATTCAAAACAAGCAATAGAACTTTTGCGATCTAAAAATATCAAAACATATCTTATTTCAGGAGATAAATTATCTAAAGTGCAGAAAGTGTCTGAAGAATTGGGTATAAATAATTTTCAAGCGGAAGTTACACCTGAGGATAAACTGCGTCTTGTGGAAAATTTACAATCACAAAACCAAAAAGTGGCAATGATTGGTGATGGTGTAAACGACGCTCCGGCCTTAGCCAAAGCTGATGTGGGGATTTCTTTGGCAGCGGGAACAGATATAGCAAATGAAACTTCAGATGTTATTTTGGCTTATAATAATCTCTCTTTGGCGCCTCGGACAATTTTTTTGGCTCGGGCAACAATAGGAAAAATTTATCAGAATTTATTTTTTTCATTATTCTATAACTTTGTTGGTATTCCAATTGCTGCCGGCGTTTTGATAAGTTGGAATATCTCTTTGCGTCCGGAATTTGCTGGTTTGGCTATGGCTTTGAGTTCTGTGACAGTTGTGTTAAATTCTTTGAGTTTGAAACTAAAGAAAATTTAGGAGTTTTACAAAACAGAGCGCAGAGTTAGTCCTGCTGTTTTGTTAGTTGGATATGATGTATTTGTCCAAACATTGTTGTGATGTATTGCTAGATAATAGCTTCCTTCATCGGCGCATTCGCTATTTGTCCAATAGGTACCGCGCACATCTTGATCTGCAAAACTGCTACCGACATATCCTGAATAAAGTCCGGCCCAGGGAGGAGTCTTGCCGGTGTCGCCTTCTGCCCAGTTTTTGTAATTAGTAGTGCTATAAACAGGATTTCTTTTTCCGTTTGAATCACTAGCGGCAGATAGCATAGCAGTGCCTAGAGCAGCGTTTGTTATACCTGATGAATTTTTTGTTATAGACCAACCTTTAGCAGATATTGAATAGCCTGAATCTGTGACGGTGCCAGCTTGTGCAGTGTTCCAATTATACGCGTATCCACATCCTGTGAGGCTGCCAGGCGCGTCAATCCATGCTTCGCCAGATGCCGAACAATAAGTGGTCTCTGATAAATCGACGTTGTTGTTAGTTTTGTCTATTGCTGGCAATGTATAATTACTTTCCACATTGCTGTCGGCAGGTGTTAAAACGGTGGTTTGGGTTTTGGAACCTAATTTTAGATTATCAATCATCCAGACATTGCCATCAGGCATTTTTTTGACTCTATATTTTTGGTTGCCTCTGGTGTCATTTAAAACAATCACTTGTCCTTGCTGCATAGCAGCTTTGCAAGCAGCACCGTTAGTGCCAAAAGTCTGCATACTGGTGGTGTCGCAGCCAGAGAGAGTAGGAGTTTGTTTATAATTTACTGCACCAGCATA
>JAITRN010000074.1 GCA_031288355.1 Candidatus Opitulatrix roisinitermitis
TCGCTATTATAATTGTTGCTATTATTTATTTCATAGTTTTTAGCGGCCTTTAGAATAGTATTAATTAGATCTTTCGCTTTAAGGCTTTTATCAACAACAAATGCTAAATCTTGTCTAGCAGGCGGAAAAAGAGATATTTGTTTAGCAATTAGCGGTTTAGAGGATCTGCTATTATATAAAATATTTAAATTAAGTTCAAAACAAAAAATTTTATTATTCTGATTATCAAATTTTATATTTTGGGCGACTTGCGGATGTATTTGACCCATATAGCCAACCAATTGATCGTCAAAAGTGGCTATTTTAGCGCTAATTCCAGGGTGATACGGCATAGTGTTTTTATCATTATTCTTAGTGTTAATTTTATTACTAATTTTGCTATTTTTCAATGAAACACCATATACTTTGCCAATTTTGTCGACTAATTCAAAACAATCAGCCCAGTCATAAGATCTAGCGCTTCCCCACCAGCCCGCTCGTCTAATATTGCCCGACAAAACGCCGGCCACAAATGTTTGAGTTTTGCCAGATGCAGCATAAATGGCTGATAATTCTTTTTTAGAAGGCAATTTACCTCCCGATAACTTAGGAATAGTATTATTTTTTGAAGAAGGTTGGCTTTTTTTAGCAATTTGAGAGATTTCGTATAGACTAATATTGTCTAAACCTCGTGAATAATTAAATTTACAAGTGTATAAAAGAGTTTGCAAAATAGAAGTTCTTAAATATGGGGCTTTATCTTGTAAAGGATTAACTAATTTTATAGCGTTTTTAAACTTATTATCTATATCTGAATAAGGGCCCTCTGAATATAAATCTTGAAAATTTTTCTGACCAACAAACGGATAAGAATATGTTTCAGTTAATCCAAAATTGGCTAATAAGTCTTTTTGCCTTTTTATTAGTTTCATTTCGAGCGGTAAACCAGGCCCTATTTGAGCTAACGGCATGCTAACTGGAATTTTGTCATAGCCCCAAACTCTAGCTATTTCTTCACACAAATCTGCTGGAATAGTTAAATCTGGCCGCCAAGTTGGAGGAGCTACTTTTAGTATTATATTTTTATTTTTGGAAGTTTTTCTAGAATTTATACTATTAGTTTTTGTCTTTTCTTTTGGCCTTATTTCCTCTTTTACTACACAGCCAATTTTTTCCAAAATACTAATAATTTCGGATTTTTTTATATCAGAATCAATATTTAAACCAATTATACGAGGTATTTCATTTAATGGAAAAATAATGTTTTGGGGTTTTTTAACTAAATTCAAATCATAAATAGTAGATTGAATTTGAACACCCTTTTGATTTTTTTTAGCGTTTTCACTACTCCCATATTCAGCTATTAATTGAGCCGCCATAAAAGCAGCGTTTATTTGAATATTAGTGTCAACTCCCCTTTCAAAACGTTTAGACGCCTCAGATGATAATTTATGGCGTTTTGCGGATCTAGCAATAGTTACAGGGTCAAAATAGGCTGCTTCTATAAAAACATTATTTGACGAATTATCTATTTGAGTAGACTCCCCTCCCATAACTCCAGCTAGTCCAATAATGCGAGAACCATTATTGTCTGTTATTAGCAAATCTTCTTTATCTAAAATTCTATTCACATTATCTAGAGTTTTTAAAGTCTCATCCTTTTTAGCTCGGCGAACAATTATAGGAAATTTGAGTTCATCCAAATTATAAGTATGTAAAGGCTGACCTAAATCTAGCATAACAAAATTAGCCACATCAACAATTAAATTAATAGGTCTCATGCCCATATCTATTAACCAGTTTTGCAACCATTTAGGGCTTGGCAAATTATTATCAACATTTTTTACAATAAGACCAACAAATCTGCCGCAACCTAAAATATTATTTATAGGAGCTTTGTCAACAATTTTAAAAAAATCATCAGTTTTATGGCTTATTTTATAATTGGCAGACGGAATATATTTTTTAGCTCTATCAATAAATTTAGCATTAGTTGATAAAGAATATTCTCGTCCGATCCCTCTGTAGGAAAAGCAATATCCTCTATCAGGCGTTATATTGACTTCTAGCAATTCTTTGGTTAATTGCAGAGATTCTTTAACATCCTCGCCAATTTTTAAAGACTCAAGTTTTTCATTAGTTTTATCAACAACTATTATGCCGTCTGATGTTATATTGTCTAATTTATCAGCTAATCCTAATTCATTAGCTGAACATATCATACCATCAGATATATGTCCATAAGTTTTTCGAGCGGTGATTACAAAATTATTTGGCAAAACAGACCCCGGCAATGCCACAATCACTTTATCCCCAACTTCAAAATTATTTGCACCGCAAATTATTCCTCTATTTCCATCAGATGTATTATATTTTCCCACATCCACATAACACCAATTAATCAATTTTCCATTAGTTTGTTTTTCACCTTTTTTTTGCAAAATTTTGCCTATAACAATAGGGCCCGAAACTCCGCTAGAATGAATTTTTTCTTCTTCTATGCCCACTTTAACTAAATTAGAAGCTAAAACTTCAGCTGTCAGGTTTTTATCTATTTGGGTATGTAGAGCTAGCCAGTCAATATTTATATTAGGCATTATTATCACCATCTATTCTATTATTTATGCCCCCTTGAATAAACTGATGAGCAAACCTTATATCTCCTTCAACTAAATCATGCATATCTGTGATGCCGTGGCGCAAATTTAGAGTCCTTTCCAGGCCTATACCAAAAGCAAAACCTGTATAAATATTTGGATCAACCCCAACAGAGCGCAAAACATTAGGATGTACCATGCCGCAACCGCCCCATTCTATCCAGCCGCTTCCGCCTTTTTTAGCCTCAAACCAAACATCTATTTCGCCAGACGGCTCTGTGAAAGGAAAATAAGACGGTCTTATTCTAGTTTTAGCTGCTTGGCCAAACATAGCTTTAGCAAATATTTCTAAACAGCCCTTTAAATGAGTCATATTTAGTCCTTTATCTACTGCTAAACCTTCTATTTGATGAAAAACAGGTGTATGTGTTGTATCTAGTTCGTCAGACCTAAAAACCTTGCCTGGCACCGCTATATATATCGGCACGCCTTGAGAAAGCATAGCACGAGCCTGAACAGGCGAAGTATGTGTTCTTAAAACTAAATTAGGACAAGTTGTATAAAAAGTATCTTGCATAGCACGAGCAGGGTGATCTGGCGCAAAATTTAAAGCATCAAAATTAAACCATTCAGCCTCTAATTCAGGTCCGTCAGCAATAGTCCAGCCTAAAGAAGTAAAAAAATCTGACACTGTATCAATCAACTCAGATAAAGGGTGTCTTGTGCCAGATATTCGGCGGTCAAACGGCAAACTTATATCAACATATTCGTTTTCTAAAAGATTTTGCAAAGCTTCGTTTTTTAATCTAACTTCAGCTGCATTATATTCATCCAAAATTTTTGTTCGCAAACAGCCTAGAACTTTGCCAGCTTCTGCTCTTTTTTCAGCAGGCAAAACTCCAATTAATTTGCTTGATTCAGAAATAAGGCTTTTATCTGACAAATAAACAGTTTTTGCCTTTTTTAATTCTTCAATATTTTTGGCATTGCCAAAAGCTAAAATGCCGTCACTGACAGATTTATTTAGCTGTTCAATATTGAAGTCAGGCATATATACAGTTTATCATTTACTTTTATGCTAGACTAGGTTTATGGAAATTATGGCGGAAAGTATTCAAAAAACAAGTGATTTTTTTGTTCTATCGTCATTTTCTGATTTAAATTCTTTATTTATAAAAAATATTCTAAAAGCAAAATTAGCTTACACTAGAATTAATTTAAAAAAGGGTTTTTTATCCCCTAAACAGGCTGCTCTAATAGAAGAATCAATAGATAATTTAACTATTTATACTAACGATAATAATTTATCAATTTTTTCTCAAGAACTTGACAAAGATAATTATTTTACGTCCGTCAATCAGAATATTGATTTAGCCATTCAACAGCTTACAGAAGAATCTGCGCTAAATTCTCAAAATATAAATAGCGTTTTACCTTTATATCAAAGTGATTTAGAAATTTTAATTACTGCTGGCAAAATTACTTTAGCTCAAAATTATTTTGCTGGCATAAAACCAAAAATAAGTAAATTAGAAAAAACTAAAAATGGACAAAATTTTAAAAAAGTTTTAAATCTATTTAAAGCGTTTATAGAAAATTTATATGTTGTTCCGTTGGGCGAATTTTTGCTTGAAAATAAATTTTTACCAAATGATATTCAGCCAACTAACAATATTAAAACTGTTGACAATATTTATTCTGAAGATTATGTTAAACAATTAGTAAAAGAATTATTTTCTTTAGTTATTTTGCCAGTTGTTCCTAGTTTTATAGGGAATTATGACAGACTCAAAAAAAGTTTTCTTGATGAAGATTATAGTGCTACAGCTCAACTTGCCAAAGTTCAATTTGATTTAGGATTAGATTTTTATTTATTAAATAATATTTTGCAAGACCTTTTGACTGTTTTGCTATTTAGCTCTAAAGAACAATCTAATTATAATGAACAAGTAGATGAATTAAAACAGCTTTGGGAGTTATCTTTAATAGCAGAAAATTTAATAGCAGAAAATATAAATTTTGCAAAAAACGGCCTAAACAGCTTATTTTTAATTTTAAATATAGTTATAAAAATTATGTTTAAAACAATTAATATATTATAAATGGAATATAAGTAGAGCTAGAATATAGAGAAAAAATATATAAAGAAAAATAAAAAAACAAAATAAACGTAAAGGAGAAATTATGACAAAAGAGGTTGCTAAGCAAATATCTATTATAAAAAAAATACCGCCTTTTTCAATAATAGTTTTTACATCTTTTTCTGGTATCTTTCTTTTAGCGGGCTGGAATTTATCATTGGATACTCTAGAAATGTACCGCCAACCAGGAATAAATTTATCGTGTGATTTTAATGCAAAAGTATCTTGTTCCGAAGTGGCAAAAACATGGCAAGCGAATTTAGTCAATTGGTTTGGCATTCAAGCCCCTAATGCTTTTTTTGTAATCGGAGCTGGAGCTGTGCTTTTAACAATTGGGGTGGCTTTAATATCTAAAGTAAAATTTCCTAAATGGTTTATTATAGCAACTTATTTAGGCACGGCAGCCGGATTAGTTTTTGCCTATTGGCTTTTATATCAGTCAATGTTTGTTATAGAAAAACTATGTCCTTGGTGTTTAATTATGATGATTTCTATGACTTTTTGTTTTATGTCAATTAATCGTTTTATTATATGCCATTATATCCCAAAATTAAAGATTGAAGAAAATGAATATAGTTGGCCCTTTATCAAAGAAAAAACTTTTAATAAAATAAATGAGTTTTGCGATAATAAATTAGATTTAATTATTTATATTGGTTGGATAGTTATAATCACTACATTAATTTTAGTGGTCGAACATTCAGCTTTCGGATTTTGAAATTTATTTTTTAAATCAATTATTTTTTTAATTCAATTAATGAAACATAATTAACAAAAACAATTTAACCACTTTTTTCAGGAGCGAACTGTTTTAAAAAATTATTGCCTAGAAAAATAAAATTCTACAACTGAGACAAAAAATCAATTTTGAAGAGTATGACTCGGCCAAGCGGCCCGGAGCGCTCGAAAAATTGCTATTTTTTGCGAAGGTTGGAGAATTTTTAATTTAACATTATAGTAATAATTTGTTGGAGCAGTGAGCGTTTTTTTTTTTTGTAAAAATTTAGGTATAACTTAAAAATTTATAACTATTGAAAGTGAGTAAATTATGTTAAATTTTAGAAAAACGGGAATTTTAAGCGTCATCTTCCTTTTTGGAATAACTTTATTTTTAAATAATTCATTTCCCGCCAACGCTTCATCCCAATCTGTTCTAAGTATTGTCAAAGGCGGCACAAATGCTAACAACATAACGAGTGCTCAAAAAAATCTAGGCCTAACCAACTCAATAGGCTACGATAGCACTGATAATCAATTTCCTTCATCTAAAGCAGTTTATGATTTTATAGATTATTGCCTCCAAAATAATGAGTGCGCACCTTATTTTCTATTGGCAGGATCTGATGGAAAAGTATCAACATGTTTAACCAGCAAAGATTGTTCTGTTTCAAGTTCCTGGACACCAGCTGTTCAAATCTCTGGTCAATCAGACAATTGGATGGAAACCGCTGTTTCAAACAGTCAACTTATTGTAGCTGGGGCTAATGGATTGATTAGCAAATGTGAAAAAAGGTCTGGCTGTTCTACATCAAACAATTGGACTTCTGCTAGCAGTATTAGCAATGCTCCATCTATATGGTTTGGTGCCACTTGGGGAAATGGACAATTCATTGTTGTAGGACAACAAAACAAAATATCTCGCTGCATAGACACTGTTGATTGTTCACAAGGCAGCAATTGGTCAGCTCCTATAACACCGCCTAATAGCGTAGCTAGTGGTTATTTTTATGGAGTAAAACATATTAGCAACGGTAATAGCGGAGCATTTATAGCCACTGGCAGCCCAGACATTATCAGCAGCTGTTTAGACACTCTCGATTGTTCTTTAGCTTCTAATTGGACTCCCGTTATACAAGCTCCCGGTTTGGAAAGCCTTTATTTGCACAAGTCTAGCAAAGCTGGTAACAGCGTTTTTTCAGTTGGCGGTGAAGGCAAAATTACTCGCTGTTTATTATCTTCTGATTGTTCTGTATCTTCTAATTGGTTAAACGCTTTAGCTGTACCTGGACAATCATCTTATTGGATCGAAATAGTGGCCAACAATACAACAGCTTTGGTTAGCGGAGACGGCGGTCTAGTTTCTGCTTGTTCTATTGCAACCGGCTGTTCTCAAAACTCTAATTGGTCATCAGCAGTTCAAGCTCAAGGTATGGGTGAAATTAGAGGCAGCACCACTTTTAAAAACCAATTTTTAGTTTCAGGAGCGAGTGGTTTAATATCTATTTGCAAAGAAGGTGCTGATTGCGCAAAAACAAATGGCTGGACTCAAGCTGTTCAGACCCCTGGCCAAACAAATATGTGGTTCAATGTTGTTCACACCTAAAACTCTAATTAAATTAACTTCAAAGCAAATTTAGCAATTGCTAATTCTTCATTAGTCGGAATCACTGCCACCTGAACAGCTGAATCAGGCGCTGAAATAATTCTGGCATTTTTGGAACGCTCCAAATTTTTAGCTTTATCATATTTTATTCCAAAAGGTTTTAGTTTATCTAACAACTCTGCCCTGGTTTGAGCATCATTTTCGCCAACACCTGCCGTGAAAGATAAAATATCTAGTCCTCCTAAAACTGCAGTATATGAACCAACGTATTTTAGTAAACGATGTATATAAACTTTTAGAGCTAAAATAGACTGTTTATCTCCATTTTCAGCCGCTTGTCTTATATCTCTCATATCAGAATAAGTGGAAAGTCCTTTTATACCAGACTGTTTATTTAAAAAATTCTCAATTTCGTCAATTGACATATTAGCTTCTCTAGCTAATAAAAAGACCACTGCTGGATCAATATCTCCGCTGCGTGTGCCCATAACTAAGCCTTCTAAAGGAGTTATTCCCATAGAAGTTTCTGCAGCAATGTTGTCTATCTGAGCCGAAGCAGAAGCTCCATTCCCTAAATGCAAAACTATTTGTTTTATTTTTTCAGCAGGTTGACCCTTCTTGGACATAATCTGGGCTACAATTTCCTGGGCTACTCCGCCAACATATTCATGCGAAGTTCCGTGTGCTCCATATCTTTTTATAAGATATTTTTCAGCCACATCTTTATCTATAGCATAAGTAGACACCTCTTTGGGCAATTTATGGAAAAAAGATGTATCAAAAACGGCTATATGGGCAATATTAGGAAATATTTCTCTAGCCACTTCTATA
>JAITRN010000006.1 GCA_031288355.1 Candidatus Opitulatrix roisinitermitis
AAATAATTCATATTTAAATATTTATCTGTCACCATAGCGCCCCGCCGGTTAACGCTGCGACGGCCAACTATATGAACCGCTTGAGCCGCAAAAGCGTTAGCTGTTCTTATAATTGAACCAACATTGAAATCTCTTTGCAAATTCTCCACAGCAATTTCAAAAGGGCGAGCATTTTTAGCCATATCTTTTTTTATTTTATCATTTTCCCAAAAACGATATTTGTCTACCACATTTCTTATGTCACCAGATCTCAATAATTCACTATCAATATAATCAAATTCGTTTAAAATATTATCTTCAAAACCATTATTTTTTTGTTCTTGTTTTTTCATGTCTAAATTAAATTAGAAAACTAAATTCAAAAAAGACTAGATTCGTTTTGAGGTATTTGAATTAATTTAGACTTTATATCTAACAGGGCCTCTTCTGGAATATTACCAACTTCTTCACCCGCCTGCCATTTTTTGGCAGCTGAATTAGCTAATGTGTCAACCTTTTCATTAAAAAGATCCCCCGCATGGCCTTTAACCCATTTAAATTTGACATTGTCATTTCTCTGAAACATTTCTTTACTTATAGCCTTAATTAAATTGATATTAGAAATCTGCTTTTTGTTAGATCCTCGCCAGCCGTTTCTCCGCCAAGAATGAACCCAAACTGACGCACAATTTATAGCATATTGAGAGTCAGATTCTATAAGCAATTCATTTTCCTCTCTAAAGGCCCATAAAGCTTGAAGCAAAGCTGTTAATTCAGCTATTTGATTAGTTCCCTTATTATATCCCCCACATTCAAAATTGCCTTCTCTATCTGCCCATGCCCATCCTATTGGACCAGGATTTAAAAGAGCTGAACCATCTGTGCTGACTATTTTCATTTATATAACCTTTTTCGTTTGTTTTTTTACTATTTTTTGTTTAATTTTTTATGATTTATTCTTTCCCAAACTAATAATATAATTCCAATAAACACCCCACATAATGAAATTTTAAAGAAAACATCTGAACAAATATTTTTATCAACTAAAATTTTAGATACAATAAAAGCTAAAATCCAAAGAGTAGTAACCACACAAAATAATTTCGCTAAATTTGGATTTATCTGAGGCAAAGACTCTTTTTGATCTCTTTCACGTGTCAAAATTTCGAATCTTTTAATAAGTCTCATAATATTATTATACTTGAATTTTTAAAGAAAATCGCGCAGTTAAAATAAATGCTAAAATAAAAATATGAAGACTAACAAGAATTTTTATATAGATATAATACAATTTAAATCTGATAATAAAACCGTTCAGGTATTTGCACACGCTCGTCAAGAAAAAAACAAACCTGACAATATTAAATTTTTAGTTAATGGCCAAGAAAAAAAATATCACAAATATATTAGAACCGATTTTGAACTGTCAAAACCAGAAAAAGGAATTTCACACTGCGGCTATTCAATAGAATTTACGCCAGAAAGAGAAAGCGAAAAAAAAATATGCAATTTTGAAATAATCTCTAATGGGAAAAAGCAGTATTTATATTATACTTTACAATCTCATTTATCGCGTTTTCCCAACAATTATAAAGAGCAAAACGGCTTCACATTTAACCACAACGACTATTATATAACCATCAAACCAAAAAAGTTTTTTCCAGGCCTTTTTAGAGAAATAAAATTTTTGCAAGGATTAACTAGTGAATATAAAACAAAAACAGTTTGGCAAATAGCCGCTTTAAGACTAAAAATTCGCTTCTGGAAAAAATTCTATAAAAAATTAATAACTAAGCAAAAGAAAAAAGTTTTACTTTTTTCTGACAGACTAAATTTAGCTAGCGACAATGCTGAAGCTCTCTATCGTTATACGGAGAAAATGAATGTAAAGAAAAAAAGCGCCAATTGCAAATTTCTCATTTTACCAAATTCAGCTGACGGACAAAGACTTTTGCATGAAAGGTTTTCAATTATTGAACCATTTTCTAAAAAGCATTTTTTTTATTTATTTATATGCGATTATAATATTTCTTCATCTTTTGATTCATGGGTTTATAATCCTTTCAAAAAATATGTTTCCAAAAATATCCCCTCTTATTTCACTAATCTAAATGTTTCTTTTTATTTTGGTTTACTCGATTTTAAATATGTCTTTTTAGGACACGGACCAACCAAAAATAATATGTCTGGAATCTTCAGAAAAGAAGTTCAAAACTTTAGCAAAATCTTAGCTAATAGCAAACAAGAAGCAAAAGAATTCCAAAAAAATAATTATCAATTTAATGACAACGAAATCATGTTAACTGGTCTGCCCCGTTTTGACTATTTATCAGATAAAAAGAAAAAAAATATTATAACTATTATGCCAACTTGGCGCAAAAATCTTTTGCCTGACAAATTTGCAGACGGCAAAAGAGTTTATTTTGACAAATTCAAACAGACTGATTTTTTTCAATTTTATAATGGTATTTTAAATAATAAAGATTTAATCAAAATTTTAAAAGAATATAACTATAAACTCAATTTTATTTTACACCCAGCGTTTTTTAACCAATTAAGAGATTTTAAAAGTAATTCAAAAAATGTTTTATTTCCAAAAATACCATATAACTGGAAAGAAATTATAAACCAAACAAAAATTTTTATAACAGATTACTCTTCAATAGCTTTTGATTTTGCTTATACAGGATCTTGTGTTATTTATAGCCAATTTGACGAAGATATTTTTTTCAAGAATCAAAAATATTTAGAAAATTCTCTTTTTACATACAAAACAAACGGCTTTGGACCCATTTGCAAGTCCATTGAAAAAGTGACTGAAAAACTGATAAATTATATTAAACAAGATGGAAAAATTGAAAAACAATATTTATCAAGATATAAAAAAGCTTTTCCTTGGCATGACAAAAATTTTTCAAAAAGAGTCTGTCAAGAACTTTAATTAATTCCAAAAACTATTTTGTTAACTCTTTTTGAAGCCTGACCGTCCTCGCCTGGCGTATATTTATGCAGAAAATCTTTATATACATTAGAAAATTCAGAAAACCAGCTGTCAAAAGTTTTTATCTTTTTAATCAACTCTTCCTCTGTCTCAATTTTTGGTCCAGGAGCAGTCGGTTCATACGGAATCAAAAATTCCCTAGCTTCTTTATATTTTTCCAAATCGGGCACAAAAAATATCATAGGTTTTCCGGTTTGAGCATAGTCAAATCTTATAGAAGAATAATCAAAAACTCCTAAGTCGGACGCAATTATTAAATCATTTACGTCATCCCATTGTGTGACATCTTTTATTTGAGAAGAAGTTTCAAAGTTCAAATTTTCTTCAAGCAAATTTTTTCCAATAGCGCCGTCATTCACAGCTCT
>JAITRN010000097.1 GCA_031288355.1 Candidatus Opitulatrix roisinitermitis
GGCACAAAACCAGCAACATTACAAACCGGCGCAAAAGTTAATGTGCCTCTTTTTATAGAACAAGGTGAAAAAATTAATGTTGATACTCGAACAGGCGAATATTTAGGTCGTGCTTGAATTTTTAATTTTCTTTTGTATTATAAACGGATTATACCGACTATATGAAATTGCTAAGCTTTTTAAAAAAGGAGAATCGGGCACAGATATTTTAGCTGTTTTGGCGATTTGTTCAACTCTTTTTGTGGGCGAATATATGGCTTGTTTGGTGGTTATTATAATGACTTGGACAGGCGATTTCATTGAACGTTATGCCCAAAATAGGGCGAAAAAAACTCTAACAACTTTAAAGAAAATGCAGCCAACTATTGCTCATCTGAAAGATGGGTCAAAAGATATACCAGTCGGTGAGATAAAAGTTGGTGATATTATTTTGATAAAACCAGGTGAAATAACGCCCACAGAAGGTATTTTGACAGATGGCGTAGCAATATTTGATGAAAGTTCTATAACAGGCGAAGTTGCCCCTATTAGAAAATCCGTAGGTGATAAAATTTTAAGCGGAACCAAAAACGGCAATACTTCATTTTATATGCGAGCCTTGGCTACAACTGACAAAAGCGAATATCAAAAAATAATAGATTTGGTGGCGAAAGCGTTAAATAAAAAACCAAAATTAGTTTCTTTGGCTTCAAAGTATTCAATTTATTTTACTTTTATTTCGGTTTTTATAGCATTGGGGGCTTATTTTATTACTAAGGATCTTGAAGTTATTGCCAGAGTTTTAGTTTTGGCGACTCCTTGTCCATTGTTAATAGCTGCTCCTGTGGCCTTTTTAGGAGCTATAAATGCTGCTGCAAAAAGAGGCATAATAATTAAAAATTCTAATGCTGTTCAAACTTTGACAGAAATTAAAAGTGTGGCTTTTGACAAAACTGGCACATTAACAATTGGGGCGCCAAAATTAGTGTTAGCAAAAAGCCTTTCCGAATTTTCAGAATCAGAAATAAAAAAGTTTGCCGCAAGCTTAGAAAAATTTTCTTCTCATCCTCTGGCTCGGGCTTTTCAAAATATGCCGGTTTACGATAATATTGAAAATATACAAGAATTGACTGGCAAAGGAATTTCTGGTGATATAAAATTGCCAGATGGCAAAATATATAATATATCTATTTTTAAAGGTCAGGCTGGAGGCATAAATTCTTATTTATATATAGATGGCAAAAAATCAGGACAATTATTTTTTGAAGATGTTGTGCGTCCAGACGCTGTCTCCACTATTGCTAATTTGCGCAAAAATCATATTACAAACATTGCTTTGCTAACAGGCGACAACTTTAAAACAGCTGAAAATATTGCTAAAACCCTTGATATAAATAAAATTTTTTCTGATCTGAGACCAATTGACAAAGTTGATAAAGTAAAACAAATACAGCCTAAACCGGTTTTATTTGTGGGTGATGGGATAAATGATGCTCCTGTTTTAGCCAACGCTAATTTAGGTTTGGCTATATCGCATGGCAATTTAACTGCTGCTAGCGAAAGCGCTGATATTATTATAAGCGGAGAACATTTATGTGATATACCGCGTGCTTTCAGAATAAGTATTCGGACTATTAAAATAGCTAAACAATCTATGATAGGCGGAATTTTTTTATCGGTTGGAGCGATGTTATTTGCGGCTTTTGGTTTTATTCCAACAATATACGGCGCTATAGGTCAAGAATTTATAGATATTTTGGCAATTGCTAATGGTCTGAGAGCTAGCTTTGGGGCAGATAAATTATAAAATTGAGAGCCTATGATATTGAAAAATAATTCTTCTGCTAACGGTTTTTCATATAAAAAAGTCGCTGAATATAAAAATGCTCGAGCGGGGATTATTTATACACCGCATGGCAAAATTGAAACTCCGGCATTTATTCCAGTGGCCACATTAGCCACGCTGAAGGCTTTAACTCCTGAAATGGCGCGTGACTTGGGGGCTCAAGCACTTTTAGCCAATGCTTATCATTTGAATTTGAGACCTGGTCCTGATATTTTAGAAGTAGCCGGAGGCTTAGGAAAATACATGAATTGGCCATATCCGACTTTTACTGATTCTGGGGGTTTTCAGGTTATGAGTTTGGGCAGCGGTTTTAAAAAAGTTATTGAAATGGATTCCACTAAAATTTTAGATTCAATGAAATCTGACGAGGATGTGGCAGAGGGCAAATCTAGAATTGCTTTTGTTGACGAAGATGGCGTGACTTTTAGAAGTCATTTGAGCGGCGAAAAGCTCCGTTTCACTCCAGAAATTTCCATGCAAATACAATTTAAAATAGGAGCTGATATTATTTTTGCTTTTGATGAATTGACAACTCTAATGAATTCCAGAAAATATCAAGAAGAATCAGTTGATAGAACTTTTCGATGGGCTAAAAGGTGTTTGGTGGAGCATAATCGTTTAAAAAAAGCTAATCCCAAGAAACCTTATCAGGCATTATTTGGTGTGGTCCAAGGTGCAAATTTTATGGATTTACGTCAAAAAGCTGCTCGTCAGATCGGGTCTTTGAATGTTGATGGACTGGAATTTGATGGTTTTGGCATAGGCGGAGCTTTAGAAAAAAATATTTTATCAGATATAATTAGCTGGGCGGTTGACCAATTGCCAGAAAATAAACCGCGTCATTTATTAGGTATTAGCGAAATAGATGATTTATTTAATGGAGTGGCTAGCGGAATAGACACTTTTGATTGCGTTAGCCCTGCCCGAGTTGGGCGAAATGGGGCAGTTTATACGCCTGATGGCAGATTCAATATAAAAAGGTCTAAATATTTAAACGATTTTGGCCCGATTTTTTCTGATTGTGATTGTTATACTTGCAAAAATTTTTCCAGAAGTTATTTATGCCATTTAATAAGAAGCAAAGAAATGCTTGGGTCCACACTTGCTACAATTCATAATGAGAATTTTATAGTCAAATTAATTGCTAATTGCCGAAAATCTATAATAGAAAATAATTTTAGTCAATTTAAAGATTCATTTTTACGTCGTTATCTTGGAAAAACAATTTACTCTTAGATATATATTTTGCTCCTTGAGGAACGCTCGTTTCGCTATGGGATCCGCAGCCATTATTTATTGAAACCACATTTCCGTCATTTGGTGAAAAAGCATTTGTGCAGGCTCCAAAACCTTGCCCCAAACAGCCTGATAAAGGCACAAAATATCCGCAATTTATGCATATATCTTTGGCAATTTTTTTAGTTTTAGAACGTGGACCAACTCGGTTTTTCATCCAGCGTTTAGTTGTCTCAGTTTTTCCATAAGGCGATAAAATTCTTTCTCTCCATAAGGCTAGTTTTTCAATGTTGTTTATATCTGTGTGAGGCAAGCCTGAATGGACTAATTTAGAGTCATTTGATTGGTAGGCCAAAGCATCCCAGGTTTGAACATCAGACGGCAGAATTCTTTCAGCCCATGGAACCCAAAGAGGCGGGACAATAGCTTTTTTTCCTGCCACAAGAGTCGTTGAATAAACAGTCAGCTCCTTGGAAACGCTTGGTCTGGCAATAATCACTTCCCATTCCCAGCCCTCATAACCTGTTATGAAAGCTTCAAAACGGTGAGAGGCTATTCGGGAGTCAATTTTTAAAACGCCTAAATGTTTGCCAACTTTATTTTTATCTTGGGCTGCTTCTAGAACTTCTTTTTTAGCTAAGTCTCGGGCCTTTTTTCCGTTTAAAACAACGTCAATGGATTTTTTCATTATTTTTTATCTCCCAAAAT
The DNA here is from genome assembly GCA_031288355.1 of Candidatus Opitulatrix roisinitermitis. Classification (GTDB taxonomy): domain Bacteria; phylum Actinomycetota; class Actinomycetes; order Actinomycetales; family Bifidobacteriaceae; genus Opitulatrix; species Opitulatrix roisinitermitis. Next base: position 3,770 of record JAITRN010000097.1, read on the forward strand.
TTATTTTTCTAAATCGTTTGCCAAAATTCTTAAAATGCCAGCAATTTGTTTAGCGTGTCCGTCTTTTGGCCACCTGTTTTCTCTAAAACCCTCATTTAGACCATCTAATAAATTTATGGCGTCTTCCATAATAGGAATCATTTGCTCAGGAGTTTTTCGGGATTTTCTAGCAGCTGATTGCGGCTGTTCTAATATTTCAATGGATAAAGCATAAGGCCCTTTTTTGCCATCAGCCACACTGTAATTTACGCGAGCATCTTTTGCAGGAGGTTCTTCTCCGGCAGGCAGAGCTCTGGAGTCTAAAAAAACATCTGCTCCGTCATCTCCGGCTATAAACCCAAAACCTTTTGTGACGCTATAAAACCTTATTTTTCCTGTTGGCATATATATATTTTATCACAATAATTTTATTTATCATTTGCTAATTATGATAATATTTACTTATGGACAACACTTATTTAAACGAGCAAAAAGTTTTGGATATTTTGAGTTCTGTTATAGATCCAGAATTAGGAGTTTCCATTGTTGATTTAGGCCTTATTTATAAAATTGATCTCTCGCCTAAAGCCCTTTTTATAGATATGACTTTAACCACTCCAGCTTGTCCTTTAACTTCATATATAGAAGAGCAGGTTTATGAAGTTTTGGCAGGTGTGGCTGAGGGTGTGAAAATAAATTGGGTTTGGGATCCGCCCTGGAGCGCCCAAAAAATTACTCAATCTGGACGCGAGCAATTGCAAGCAGTTGGCTATAATATATAAATTGAGGCAGCTGTTTTGACTAATTTTGAAATTTGGCAAGATCTCACGCCTATTGGCCAAGGAGGTATGTCAAATGTTTATAAAGCGCGTGATGAAGCTGGCAATTTGGTGGCTATAAAATTTTTGCATAGGAATTTAATTAGCAATAAAGCGGTTTTAAATCGCTTTATTAAAGAAGCTAATATTTTAAAAGATTTGAATTCTAAAATTGGCGATTCAAATATTTCACAAAGTAAGACAAATTATAAAAGTGATTTTGTTTCAGCAAAAATAGCTAATATTATCGATTTTGACTTTGACCATGAACAACCTTTTATTGTGACGGAATTTATTGCAGGTCAAACATTAGAAGATTTAATAGAAGACGGTGTTTATGAATTGGATCAAGCTATTGAGGTTTTCACAAGTTTAGCCACTACTGTTTCAATTTTGCACACGGCAGGAATATATCATAGAGATATTAAACCAGCCAATATAATTATTTCAGATGGGCAAGCTTATTTGATAGATTTTTCTATTTCTTTTTTGGAAAATTCCACTCGAGCCACGCAAATAGGCGATGTTATAGGAACTCCACAATATTTATCACCTGAAGCGCATTTGGGCGAAAATACTTCGGCTTCTGGCGACTGGTGGGGGCTGGCTGCTAGTTTATGTTTTGCTTTAACGGGTAAACCGCCTTTTGGAAATGGACCAGCTGTTTTGAGCAACATTAATTCGCGTAATATAGATTTAGAGGGGTTATCTTTGAGTGAACGAAATGTTTTAGCAGCGGCTTTAGACCCTAAAATAGAAAATAGGGCCGGAATTTGGGAAACATTAGAAGCTTTGAGCTCTCTTGTGAAAATTGTTAAAAGAGTTGATAGAAATGCTATTCTAAGACATATATTTATAGTAATTATGGTGGCAATTTGCGGATTTTTGATATATTATATTTTTCGATAATATTAGATTTTTGATAATATTAAAATTGCGATAATATTGAAATTTATAGTAATATAATTTATAGTAATATAAAAGCTGGCGAGTATAGTACAGCGGTAGTATGCATGCTTCCCAAGCATGAGACGGGGTTTCGACTACCCCTACTCGCACATTCGAATCCCATATGAAAAAACCTATATGGCAAATTGCAAGCCCACATGGTGAAACTAGGTAGACACGCATGCTTCAGGTGCATGTATCTTTATAAGATGTGGAGGTTCAAATCCTCTTGTGGGCACGGGAAAAGCAAATAGTATTTGAAATAATTATAAAACAGATCTAACAGTTTGCCCAGAAGCTTTGTCTCTACCGCAATTTTGCGGGTCAGTGGTAGTGGGATTCAAATATAAATAACAAGCTTTTGTAGGATAATCAACAGGATTAGGGTTTTGACTACCAGACCAATAAAAGCCAATAGTTCCTTGAAAGGTTATGTCTCCTTGATCAATGCCTGCAAAAACGGCCTGAAATGGTGGGTTTAGATTAACGAAATTTTTATAAGCTGTTGTGCTATATATAGGATTTCTTCCTCCTACAATATCGGAGGCTGTTTGAATCATAGCGTTTTGGAGTGAGAAATAGCTCATATCTCCGGCATTTTTAGTTAAATTCCAGCCTTTAGCTGAAATAGAAAAGCCAGACTCAGAAGCAGTTCCAGCTATAGCTGTGGCCCAATTATATAAATACCCACAGCCAGTTAAACTGCCTGGTGTATGAGTCCAAACGCTTCCTCCTGCTGCGCAGTAAGTGGTTGAACTTGGGTCGGCGTTGTTAACAGACCCGTCTATAATTGGCAGAGTGTAATTTGCTGTTATATTAGTGTTTGAGGGAGTCAAAGCGGTTGTGCTAGTTGTGGAACCTAATTTTAGATTATCAATCATCCAGACATTGCCGTCAGGCATTTTTTTCACACGATATTTTTGTCCGTTTGGCGAATCGCTATTTCCGCGAGGGTCATTTAAAACAATCACTTGGCCTTGTTTCATAGCAGCTTTGCAATTTGCGGCCCCAGCGCCAAAAGTTTGCATACTCGTGGTGTCGCAGCTAGCAAGAGTTGGTTTTTCAGAATAAGTGATGGAACCGTAATTTTGGTAATTTACGCCTCCGTCGGTGGATATTTTCACAGTATGGCTTCCAGCAGACATAGCTGGCAAAACACAGCCCA
>JAITRN010000102.1 GCA_031288355.1 Candidatus Opitulatrix roisinitermitis
TAGGAAAGAATTAAATTCCAAAAATTTCGGGGCCCCCGCTTCGTAAGAAGTGGGGAGTTTTTTATAGCCCCACAAAACTAAATATATTGCCTCAATACTAAAAGTCCAATTATCTCTGGTAATAATTTGTTGGGGCAGTTCGCTAGGGTAAAAAGTAATTAAACTGCTTTTAGTTAATTATCTTTTATTAGTTGAATTAAAAAATTATTACTACATTGTTAAATTTATATTATGAGATTTTATGATATTTCGATAAACTGCGTATAGTTAATAAATTTAATATTAGAAATAATGGTTTTTAGAAAATACAAAAATATGAAAGAAAAACAAATAATGGATGAAAGACTACTAACAGCAGCTGAAGTGGCAGAGATATTAAATGTTCCAAGAGCAACACTTTATGATTGGACATATATGCATGTCGGTATTGATTATATTAAATTAGGGAAGCAAACCCTCAGATACAAATATTCCGATGTTATGGATTACATAGAAAGGTGCACTGTGAAAGTGGTGAGGGAGTAATAAAAATAAAGCAGGCGTTTTTTGGCTAACTACAGCACTTTCATCGGCCGATATAAGAGTACTTACCTTAATGGTAAGTTTATATTTCTTTTATGGTATTATTGTTTTTTATTGCTTACACCTATTTCCTTAATATCTTTTGTAGGTTTAGAATATGATATGTGTTTCAATAATAAACATTATATTAAAAATATAAAACCCTCAAAATTTTCTGAAATTATAAAATCTCTAATAAAGAAAGTTTATATAAAATATGAAACGAGTGTTGAAAAAGAATGCGATATAATTAATTCTCTAACTTTTAAAGACTCCATAAAAGATAAAATTTTTAGAATAAATAATATTTCTCAAAAAAATTATAAACTATTATATTAGTAAATATTTTAGAAATAAATTACCTTATGAGTGGAGAATAGAGAGGGCGTTAATATGCCTTTTAAGAGATTGCCGCAAAAAGAGAGGCATTTATAAAATAATTTCAGTCAGAGCAATGGAATACAAAATTAAGTATATAAAGAATATGCTAGGGAAGCAGTTTGTTTCTGAAGATTTTTCAAATATATATGAGTATTCTAGAGTAGATTATTTATATTTAAAGATTTGTGAGTTTATTGATATAAATAATTTTGTTGAGGTATCAGGTAAAGATTATTATAATTTTTTGTGCGATTTATTAAAAGGTTTAGTTTTAAATGCCAAAGAAACGAAATTCAAAGTAAGAAATAATAACAAAAACATTTTGCAAAATATTAATAAAGCTAATGTGGAAAAGAAATATTTAGCAATTAGAATTGTATTAATATCATTATGTTTTATATTCTTTGCTTTTGTCCCCATTATTGTGTCTTTTATATTTAATAATAATGATATTATTAGATCTAGTGTACTAATTGTGGAGTTGTTTGCAGTCGTGGCGGGTGGTATAATAAAGTTTTATAAATACCCTAAAAAACTATAACATCATTTCTGTTGGTTTGTAGGTATTTAAAAGAAAAGGTTTAAACGGAAAATAAAACCCTTTTAACCATCAACCTTTGCAAAAATTTCAGCTACTGGTTGATTTATAATTAGAGTTGCAAAAGAATCAGAATTTGTGGTTGATTTATTATGTTTTTGGTTAATGATAGTTTTATGAGCTAATAGTTGGGTTTTAAAAGCTGTTGAAAACTTGTTGAAAGAGATTATATTTTATTGCTTGGGTTTTATATAATGAAAAGAATTAGATTTTAAAAAATTATTCAAATAAAAGATAAAGGAAGATTTTCAACAAACATAGATTTAAATTTGATTTATGGGCATTGAAAGTTCTAAACTATATAGATGGTATATAAAAGAAGTTTTGGAAATAGTTTTATAGAAATAGATGATAAAGCTAGGAAGAATATACCAAACATAATAGATCTAAACCACGAGTTAGAAAACCATGAAATCGTCTTTTATAATGCATTAGCTGAAATGAATTTGAGAGGGCTAATTATTCCTTTAGATAAAAAATATAGTAAACCTACAAACGATATTTCTTTCGCGGGCAAAGAATGGGAGGTAAAAACTGTCAAAACGAGATATAAATCTATTTCTAATGCGATAAAAACGGTAGTTAAAAATGCTAAAAAACAAGATGTAATAAAAGAAAACTTTATTTTTGATACAAGCAATTTTAGTTTTTCTGAAAAATTAAAACGCCAGCTATCTGAGTATAATTTGCGAAATCCAAATAATCAAATAAAAAATTTATTAGTATTTAGTAAGAATAAATTAATTAAAATAAAGTTAAAGAAATAAAGCGGGTCAATCCCCCCCATGTTTTGCGTTTACCGTAGCAAACTAATCCAACTCATTTGAGCCGACTGGTCTATGTTATTTCAAGACGGGGAGGCACCCGCTTTTATGTTTTTAGTATAGCATACAAACATTAAAATCAAATAGATATTTTATATGAAAGCAATAATAACTAAAAACAATTTTATATTGTAAATGCTTGGTTTAAAAATGTTCCACGTGGAACATTTGAGCAATTAAGGCGCGTCAGTTGGGGTTGGAGTAGGAGTAGGTTCAACAAAAGATATACATTTTGGAGTGTAACTTTTTACGAAATTGCTTGTGGTTGTAAACTGATCTTTGATTATTGGATTTCCCTGAATGCCAGCAGAATTTGCCAGGTAGACTATATCGGTCGTAGGGGGATGCGGAAATCTTACTACATAAAATGTAAAAAGTGTATAATTATCTATTTCTTTTTTGGTCATAAAAATAATATTTCTATTAAGACAAGGCCCTATTTGATTAATAAGTTCTACAAACGGTTCGTCTTGCGAATCAGACATTCCCCTAGCTGTTAATAAATAAGTGCTCTGCTGCATCCAAACAGAGGCATTTGCTGAAATTACAACTGTGAATGAGCTGTTTGTCCAATTTTCACTTGCTGAAGCTCTAACTTGGCCTATTCTATAATACCAAGTATTTGGTTGTCTATCTGTATATGAAAAACTTGGCATTAAATTTAAATTGTTTTGAGCTGTTATATAATCTGTTCCAGCAGTTCCGCCTTTTTCCACAGGTAAAACTCCTTCATAATTATCAAAATTGCCGCCTAAAATGTTTGCGGCTGCTTCGCTAGCAGTGTTAGCATTTGTGCCTCCTCGAATAATTGGCAAAACTGCGTTTGAAGAAGCAGCATAAGAATTTATATTGTAGCCGCTTATAAAAGCGCTTACTCCAAAAAGGAATACTATTCCAAGAATGCCAAATTTTTTGACAGCTCGCTTTTTAGGAAATATAATATTGGGAGGCCATATTTTTTTACTTTTAAACAATTCATTCATAGTTAAATTTTTACAAAAAAAAAAAACACTCACTGCCTCAAAAAATTATTACTGGATTGTTAATTTAAATATTTTAGTATTTCGACAATATATTTTTTTTGATGGGGAAAGTTGAATCTCCAATGATTTTATATTTAGGGTATAAAACCCTAAATATAAAATCTGGAAACATATCAACTC
>JAITRN010000104.1 GCA_031288355.1 Candidatus Opitulatrix roisinitermitis
AAAACTAATTTGGACGAATTTGCTATGGGCTCTTCCACTGAAAGAAGTGCTTATAAATTATGCCGCAATCCTTGGGATTTATCAACTGTTCCGGGAGGTTCTTCCGGCGGTTCGGCATCCTGCGTGGCGGCTTTTCAAGCTCCTTTAAGCGTTGGCACAGACACAGGAGGCTCAATTCGTCAGCCTGCCTCTTTCACAGGCATAGTTGGAGCTAAACCAACTTATGGAGGGATATCACGTTACGGAATAATAGCTATGGCTTCGTCATTAGATCAAGCTGGCCCTATGGCTAGAAATGTACTCGACGCAGCAGTTTTACACGATATTTTATCTTCATATGATAAAAGAGATTCTACATCACTAAATTATGATTTTTCTAGTATGGAGCAAGCTGCTAGACAGGGCGTTCAAAAAGGTTTTGCTGGCTTGAAAATAGGAGTTGTTAAAGAACTTGAACGACAAGGTTTTGATAAAGGGGTCTTAGTCAATTTTCAAAAGTCTGTTCAAATTTTGGAAAAAGGCGGTGCTAAAATTCAGGAAATATCATGTCCTAATTTTAAGTATTCTATTGGGGCATATCAAATATTGATGTCTTCAGAAGCTTCTAGCAATTTGGCGCGGTTTGATGGCATGAGATATGGTCAGAGATTTTTGCCGGATGAAGGCGCTGTCACTGCTGAAACTATGATGAGAACTACTCGTGACAAAGGATTTGGTTTTGAAGTAAAGCGCCGCATAATATTAGGCACTTATGCTTTGTCAGCTGGTTCTTATGAAGCATATTATGGTTCAGCTCAAAAAGTTAGAACACTTATAAAACAAGATTTCGCTGAAGCTTATTCAAAAGTTGATTTATTGATAACGCCCACCACTCCGACCACAGCTTTTAAAATTGCCCAAAATATAGATAATCCGATGGCTATGTATATGAATGATTTGGCCACAATTCCAGCTAATTTTGCCGGACAAGGTGCTATTAGCATTCCTAATGGAAAAGCGGAAAATAATTTGCCTAGCGGTCTGCAAATAATTGCTCCGCAATTTAAAGACAAAGATATGTATTTTTTGGCAGGCGGTTTAGAAAAGTTGATCAATTTTTCAAATGATCCGCAAGATATAAAGGGAATTTAAAGAGAGTTTAAAGGGCTATTATGGATGAATTATTATGGATGAATTATTAGACTATTCAGAAGCAATTGCAAAATTTGATGTTATTTTTGGTGTGGAAGTTCATGTTGAATTAAATACTCAAACTAAAATGTTTTGTCCGGCTCATGTTTCTTTCGGAGCGCCGCCTAATTCTGAAACTTCGCCTGTTTCTTTAGGTTTGCCGGGCTCTTTGCCAGTTTTAAATAAGCAGGCTTTAGAAGATGCTATAAAAATTGGTTTAGCCTTAAATTGTTCTGTGGCAGAAGTTAGCCGTTTTGCTCGCAAAAATTATTTTTATCCTGATTTAGTGAAAAATTATCAGATTTCTCAATCAGATCAGCCAATTGTTTATGAAGGTTTTTTAGAAGTTGATATTGAAGATGATAAACCTTTTAAAGTTAAAATTGAACGAGCTCATATGGAAGAGGACGCTGGAAAAAGTTTGCATATAGGCAAAACAGGGCGTATTCAAGGGGCCACTCGTTCTTTAATAGATTATAATCGAGCTGGTGTTCCTTTAATTGAAATAGTCACACATCCGAATTTTTGCCGAACAGGCAATGCTCCGAAAATAATTTCGTCTTATGTTAGAGCTCTAAGAGATATATTTCGAGTTTTAGGCGTTTCTGATGCAAAAATGGAAAGAGGCAATGTTAGAGCTGATATAAATATTTCTTTGACTGCTAAAGGTTCGGCTGAATTAGGAACTAGAACTGAAACAAAAAATGTTAATTCATTTAAATCTATTGCCGAGGCTGCCAGATATGAAATATGTCGACAGGCTTTTATATTAGATAAGGGGCAAAAAGTTTTTCAAGAAACTCGACATTGGCATGAAGACACTCAAACGACTTCTTCAGGCCGGGCTAAATCAGACGCTGATGATTATAGATATTTTCCTGAACCCGATTTGGTGCCTGTTGTGACAACTTCTGCTCAAGTGGAAGAAATTAGACGTTCTATGCCAGAATTGCCTCATAATAAGCGTTTGCGTTTGGCCAAATTATGGAAATATGATTCTAAAACTATGTCGGAAATAGTTAATGCTTCAGCTTTGGATTTGATAGAGGCTGCTACTTTGGCAGGTGCTAATTCCGATGTGGCTAAAAAATGGTATTTAGGCGAGCTTTCTCGCTGGGCTAAGGAAAATAATTGTGAATTAGATGAATTAAAAATAACGCCAGCAGACATAGTTTATTTAGAAAAGGAAATAACTAGCGGCAAAATAAATGATAAAATTGCTCGGACTGTTTTGCAAAAAGTTTTGGCAGGACAAGGCTCTTTTGCTAATGTTTTAGCTAAATCAGGTTTGGAAATAGTTCAAGATTCAGGCGTTTTAGAATCGGCTGTTGATAAAGCTTTGGCTGAGGAAAAGGGAGTTTTGGCTAAATTAAAATCAGGTAATATGGCGCCAATTGGTGTTATAATTGGTAAAGTTATGCGCCAAACTAAAGGACAGGCTGATGCTAAAAAAGTCACAGAGATAATTAAAAGTAAATTGTAAAAAACGAATTTGATAAATGTTAGATATGAATTTTAGATTATAGAAATAGATTAGATTATAGTGATAGAATTAATAAAATGATTGAGTTAACAAAATTATATGAAGAATATGCGGCAGTTTATCCTAAGTTTAAATATTTGATAGAAACCCGGCAAAGACAGTATTTAGCAAATGTTGTAGATCTGAAAGCAAAAAATATTAATAAGGATGTTTATTTTGAAGTTGCCCTAACAGATGTTTGGGTTTTAGATGAAAAAAGACCTAGCCGTTTTTTGCCTACTTGCAAAATTCTGACATTTTCTGATGTAAATATTGAAGAGATTAAATAATAACTCTATTTGTAATTTAATTTTATTTATAAATTAGTTAGTAAAATAAAAATTTTAGTAAATTAAAAAAAATAATTGCTGTAAATATAGTCTAAAACGGCAGTTTTCAACATTTAAATATTTTAAATTTGACTTGATGTCTTTTAATTGTCAAACTATAACACATGCAAATAGCTTATAAAAATAATTGGTCGGTGGGTCGGTTTGGAGAACAATTAGTTGCTAAAGATTGTTGGCGGCGAGGTTGGCGAATAATAGACAAAAATTGGTATTATGGCAAAATTGGAGAATTGGATTTAGTGGCTAGTGACGGTAAATTAATTATTTTTATAGAAGTTAAAACCAGAAGAGGCATAAATTGTGGTTATCCTTTGGAGGCAATAAACGCACGCAAAAGACAAAAATTACGAATTTTAGCTAAAGCTTGGCTTAAACAAAACGCTAAACAAACAATGCCTTATAGAATAGATTCTTTTGCTGTTTTGTTGGATGGACAAAGATCAAAAATTAGTCATTTGAAAGCTGTTGCCTGAATGGGGAATTAACTAAATGGAGAATCAATTTTAATGGAGAATCAATTTTAATGGGGAATCAATTTTAATGAAAACGCAATTTGGTAAGTGTTTGTCCATAGCTTTGGACGGATTAGCCGGCATACTAGTTGAAACTCAAGCTCATATTTGTGCGGGACTTCCGGGCACCACTCTTGTTGGCTTGCCAGACGCGGCTCTGCAAGAATCTAAAGATAGAGTTAAGGCAGCTGTTATATCGTGCGGCATAGAATGGACAGATTATAAATTAACTATTAATTTGATTCCAGCATCTGTTAAAAAAACTGGTTCTAGTTTTGATTTGTCGGTGGCTATTGCAATTTTAGCTGCCGAAAATTTATTAGTTAAAGAGAAATTGAAAAACGTTGCTTTTGTAGCAGAATTGGGGTTGGACGGAAAATTGCAAAAAGTCAGAGGGGTTCTACCTATGGCAATTTCCGCTAGAAAAAATCATATTTCGGCTTTAGTGGTGGCCCAAGATAATGCTGATGAGGCTAATTTAATTCAAGGAATAAAAGTTTTGTCTTTTGAACACCTACGGCAGGTAATTGGCTATTTTAGTTAGAAATTTTAGCTAGAAATATATGAAATGAATAGTCAAAATGAAATGAACGGTCAAGTCAAATCTAAATTAGATTTTGCTGATATTTTAGGACAAAATAATGCCAAATATGCCCTAATGGTAGCCGCCGCTGGCGGCCATCATATTTTGCTGGTTGGCCCTCCTGGCGTGGGAAAAACTATGTTAGCTTCTGCTTTGCCCACAATTTTGCCAGATTTAGATTATGAGGAATCTTTGCAAGTTACTTCAATACATTCTATTGCTGGAAAACAATTAAATAGTTTAATAAAAGATGTTCAATTTATAAGTCCGCATAACACTGCAACTGCCGCCGCCGTGATCGGCGGCGGCTCTGCTAACAGAATTTTGCCAGGTGCAGTTTCTTTGGCACATAAAGGCATTTTATTTTTAGATGAGGCTCCTGAATTTTCGCCAGCAGTTTTGCAAACTCTTCGTCAGCCTTTGGAATCTGGCGTGATAACTATTGACCGGGCAGCTAAATCTGTCACTTATCCAGCCAATTTTCAATTAGTTATGGCCTGCAATCCTTGTCCTTGCGGCATGTCTTATAATAAAGGGGTCAATTGCGTATGTTCTAGTTTGCAGAAAAGACGCTATTTTGCTAAACTATCCGGGCCTTTGCTCGACAGAATAGATATTCAAATTGTGGTCACAAATATATCTAAAAAAGAATTGAATATGTTTAAAAATAAATCTTCTAAAAACAAATCCGATGAAAATATTATGACATCACAATATATGAAAGAAAAAGTTTTTCAGGCTAGGCAAAGGGCTAAAAAACGTCTGCAAAACACACCTTGGAAGTTAAATAGTCAAGTGCCGGGCTCGGCTTTGCGGCCTTTATTTGAAAAATATTTTGCTAATAGCCAAAAAGCAATTTTAGCCGATTTAGAAAGGTTAGTTTCCAAAGGAGTCTTATCTTTGAGAGGGCTTGACAGAGCACTTAGAATTGCTTTTTCAATAGCCGACTTATCAGATGAAGCTGATTTATTAGATGAAAAGGCTTCTGAACAGGCTTTTTCGGGGCAGGCTATAGAGCAAGCTTTGTTTTATAGAACTAGACTAAAATAGGCTGGTTAAAATCTATGAGTTTAAATTGGTCGGCCAAAAACTGGAAGTTAAAATTCTAAAATGGATAAAATTCTAAAATGGACAAAATTCTAAAATGGACAAAATTTTACAATGGATAAAATTTTAAACAATATTGAAGAGGTCTTGCCGTCTGACCCTCATTTTCCAGAGGTTTTTTTGAATTTAGCAGATAAAGCTGACGAAGTTAAAACTATATATTGTATTGGTGATATTAGAAATCTAAATATTTTGCATAAAAAAGCTATATCGATTGTTGGGTCTCGTAATTCAACGCTTTATGGGGAACAAATGGCTTATGATTTAGCTAATACGCTATCAGATAGCGGCTGGTCAATTATTTCGGGCGGCGCAATCGGTATAGACTCTTGGGCGCATTTTGGGGCTTTGGAATCAAACATTGGCAAAACAGTGGCTTTTATTGCTGGTGGTTTGAAAAATCTTTATCCTAGAAGCAATATTGATCTGTTTGCTAGAATTGTTAAATCTGGCGGACTTATTATTTCTGAGAATTTCAATGAACAAACTAATCAAAAACACCTTTTTCTTTTGAGGAATAGATTAATAGCTTTATATTCACAGGCCGCAATTGTGATTGAAGCAGCTTGGCGTTCAGGCGCTCTTTCCACAGCTGCCCATGCTAATAGATTTTTTAGACCAGTTGGGGCTTTGCCAGGTTTAGCTAATTGTGTGACATCAGCCGGCACAAATGAGCTTATTAAAACTAATCAAGCTTCATTAGTGACTTCGGCTGATGATATTGTGGAATTAGCCAGCCCGGTTGGGCAAAGTCTCTTCACAGCTGGTGATGATATTAGTCAAAAAATTTTAAGTGTTTTGCCTAAAACAGTTTTTATAACTGTTGAAAAAATTGCTCAAAAAACTAATCTTTCTCTTAATATAATTATTTCTAAATTAGCTCGTTTAGAAATGTCATTTTTAGTTGAAACTGACGGATTGGGTTGGAAAAAAGCTAATTCATAAATTTGGCTTAAACATTTAGTCAATTGTTTGAGAACTTTATGGTTTGTGGGTTTTATAGCAGGGTTTTTCTATTTTAGCAATTATGCTCGGGGAAAGGCCTGGTTGAAGCTGGCTAATAAATGTTTATTTGAAAGATGAGTATATTTTTGGGTGGTAGATAAACTAGAATGACCTAAAAACTCTTGGACTGACCGCAGATCTGCTCCGTTTTCTAAAAGATGAGTGGCCACAGAATGCCTTAAAGAATGAGGATGTATATCAGGCAAATTAGCTGTTAATGATAATTTATGAACTATGTCTGAAACTTGACGAGGGTTAATTGGCCGGCCTTTAGTATTAGTGAAAATATTAGTGTTAGTGAAGATATTAGTGTTGGTTAGGGTATTATTAGTATTGATAAAAACCCTATTTGTTGATTTATAAAAATCTAAAGCCTTAAGAGCTTTTTTACCTATTGGAATAACCCTGTCTTTTCCGCCCTTGCCCTGTCTAACAGTTATAAGCTGGTTATCAAAATCAATATCGGGCCATTTTAGATTAACTAATTCTGAAACTCTTAGGCCGCTAGAATATAGCACTTCAACTATAAGATAATTGCGATAAAGAATATAATTAGTTTGATCTTCTTGCCAAAGATTATAGGCTGTTTCAATATATTTGCTAGCTTGATCAATATTTAGAATTATTGGCAAATTCTTAGCGATTTTAGGACTTGATAAACGGCTCGTTGGATTAGATTTAATATAATTCTTTTTTAAAAGATATAAAAAAAATGATTTAGTGCTAGCGATTTTGCGCCCTATAGTGCTGTTTTGATTTTTGCTGATATGATTTCCGCCTTGTCCGATTTGAAAAAAGAAATTTCGCAAATCTTCTAATTTTATATTATTTAAATCTGCTAAATTGTTAGTTTTATCTTTTTGGATAATTTTGTTTTTCTTTAAAAATTCGAGTAATTCAGTGAGATCTGTTTTATAAGCTTTTAGAGTATTAGAAGAATAGTTTTTATTATTTTCTAGATATTGAATATATTTAGTTAAAATATTCGATATGTCGTTATATTCCATATACTCCATATAATAATTTTATTATAAAAAAAAAGAAAAATATGAAATTATAGATATTTGAAATTTTTTGTGAAAAAAGTAATATGCACTATAAAGGTTATTTACTTCAAAATTATGTTAGCAATTTGTGTTAAACTAAAATTATGCTAAATATAAAAAAAACAAGTCTAACTATACAAAATTCAAAAAGAATATTTTATGTTTTTATATTAACTCTTTGTGTTGTTTTGCTGCCTTCTTGTACAAGTAGCGATGAGCCAAAAGCAATAGGCAAAATTCGAATTGATGCATTAAATGGTCCAACGGCTTTAGGCCTTTTGGATTTGGCCCAAAATGATAAATATTTGTTAACAGTTAGTGCTAACCTTGATACGCTTTTAGCAAATTTTTCGCGGAACGATATAGATATTGCTACAGTTCCTTCTAATACAGCAGCGGCTCTATACAATAAGTCGAAAAATTTGCAAATTATTGATATAAATACATTTTCTCCTTTATATATCGTGGGAGATGAAAAAATAAAAGGTGAAAATGATGTTCAAACGTGGCAGAATATTTCTAAGGGTGAAATATGTGCAACAGGTAAAGGGTCGATTCCTAATATGGTTTTAAACTATTTGGCAGAGCCTTTTAAAGTGAAAAGCATTTTAGAAAAAATTGATTGGCAATCATCTCCAGCAACTTGTATTCAAAAACAATTGGCTAATCGCAAAATTGCTGCTCTTTTGCCAGAACCTTATGCATCTAGCGCTGTTAAGCAAATGGGTCGTGCGTTTAAACTCATAAATATTGGTGAAGAATTTTTAAAATTTACTGGTGTTAGTATTGTAACTGGTGTGACAATTGCTAGCCAAGATTTTATAAATAAATATCCTGGGAGCATTAAACAGTTTTTGCAAGATCACAATTCTTCAATTGAAAAATTTAAATCTGATCCTGAGTCTTTTCAAACATCTATGGAACGTTATGCTATTTATGGTAAAGATGTCGTGAAAGAGGCTTCACAAGATATAAATATTTCGTTTTCGCAAGGGGACGACGCTCAAACAAAATTAATTTCTTTTTATGCTTGGCTTGAAAAAAATCAGGCAAAATTAATTGGTGGAGCTGCACCTGATAAAAATATTTATTATATAAATTGATGCTAGATTAATATAATAATAATTAGATGAATAAAAAAATAAAAAGTAGTTAATAAAAGTTGATTAGCAAGAGATTAAAAAGTTGTGAAAATTGTTTGGGCGGGGCAATTTATTTGTTAATCTGATAGTATGACCGATAAAAGGAGTGTTTTCCAAAAGGGCATTTTATCAATTTTTTTGTCATTAGTGTTGGTATTAGGGGTTAGTTTGTCGGCGTGTTCTGATAATCCTATTCCGCGTGGTGAGTTAAATAATCCTATTAAAATAGGTGTTGTTAAATCGAGTGACCCGCAATGGAAAATTCTTCAAGACGGTCTTCTAGAACAAGGGTTGACAGTTCAAATAGTTAATTTTTCTGATTATACTTCAGAAAATTCGGCTCTTTCTCGTCAAGAATTGGATATGAACCAATTTCAGCATTTAGATTATTTAGCCAGTTATAATTATGAAACAGGCGATGATCTAGTTCCAATTGGGGCTACTGCTGTTTTTCCAATTGGTTTATATCCTAATAAATTGGCGTCGGTTCATGCTTTAAATGATATAAAAGAGGGCGATACTATTGTCATCCCGAATGATGACACGAATCAGTCAAGAGCAATACATCTTTTAGTATCGGCTGGTTTAGTGGAAGTAAATGATAGTAGTCAATCTATTTTGACCCCTAATAATATTTTGGAAACCTCAAAAGTTAAGGTTAAATCAGTTCAAGCAAATCAGGCGGCTCATTCTTTGTCAGATAAATCGGTTAGTGCGGCTGTTATAAACAATGATTATATAAAAGATGCTAATTTAGCTCCTAAAGACGCTATTTTGGAAGAGAAAGCTGATGATGAATTTGCTCAAAGATTTATAAATGTTTGGGTTGTAAAAAAGCTTTATGTCAATGATTCTTTGGTTAATAAAGTTGTAAATTGGGCTAATAATTCTCAAGCTTTTTTAAACGCTATTAAAGAAAATAGTGCTGGCACCGCTCAAATCGTAGCTAAAGATTATAATGCAGAAAAACTCCAATCTATTCTTGCCAAACTTCAAGATGAAAAAACCAAAGAATAATATTGTTGAATTCAAAAATGTTAGTAAAGAATTCACATCAAAAAAAAATCGTCGTTTAGCGGTTAAAGATGTCACACTTGAAATTGGTCAAGGTGAGATTTTTGGGATTGTCGGAAGGTCGGGTGCCGGTAAATCGACTCTTATAAGGTTAATTAATGGTTTGGAAAAAGCCGATTGCGGTCAAGTCTTGGTGGCTGGTCAAAATATTGTAAATTTAAATTACAATGGTCTAAAACAAATTAGGAAGAATATTGGATTTGTGTTTCAACATTTTAATTTATTCAATTCAAAAACCGTTTATAGAAATATTGAGTATCCTCTAAAAATTGCTGACAAAAGTTCTAAAATATCGTCTGATGATCGTAAATCAAGGGTTTTGCAACTTTTAGATTATGTCGGATTAAAAGAATATGCAAATTGTCATCCTAATTCTTTGTCTGGCGGGCAGAAACAAAGAGTAGGTATTGCTCGAGCGCTAGCCACTAATCCTCAGGTGTTGTTGGCTGATGAAGCAACTAGTGCTTTAGATCCAGAAACTACTGTCGAAATTATGAAGTTGCTAAAAAAAATAAATCGCGAGTTTGGAATAACAATTATTTTAATAACACACACTATTAGTATTGTACGTTTAATATGTCAGAGAGTTGCTATTATGAGCGGTGGGGAAATTGTGGAAATTGACACATACAAAAATATTTTTTTCAATCCTAAAAGTCAAGCGGGCAAATCATTAGTTTCCACTTTTAGAATTTTAGAAGGCACAGGAGCTGTTCGTGTTTAATTTATTTTGGCAAACAAAAACTAATTGGAGTATTATAACTCCAGCGCTTTTTAAAGCAATTAGTGAAACGCTATATATGGTTTCTTTAACATTAGGTTTAGGAGGTTTATTTGGTTTAATTTTAGGATGTATTTTGTGGTCCACTAGAAAAGATTCACTTTTTTCTCATCCTGTTTTTTATAAAATTCTAGAATTTCTTGTTAATTTAATTAGACCTATACCTTTTATTATTTTCTTGTCCGCTATTCAACCAGCCACAATAGCGGTTGTTGGAACTTCGCTTGGAACAAATGCAGCAATTTTCCCTATGGTTATTTTTTGTACAATGGCCACATCTAGAATAGTTGAACAGTCTTTAATAAATGTAGATTATGGGATTATTGAAGCTTCTTTTGCAATGGGGGCTTCACGTTTAAGAACTCTTTTTCAGGTGGTAATTCCTGAAGTTTTGCCCCCGTTGATTTTAGGCTACGCTTTTATATTTATAGCTATTATGGATATGTCGGCTATGGCTGGAACAATTGGCGGCGGAGGGTTAGGAGATTTCGCTATTCAATATGGTTATAATAAATTCAATCCTTTGATAACATGGATTTCGGTGGCAATTATCTTAATAATAGTTCAATTTGTTCAACAATTTGCTAATTTTCTTGCAAAAAAACTTTTAAGAAGAAGTTGATTATTTGAAAAAAATCAAAGTTATTTTTTAAAAAAATATTTATAGTTTAGTAATTTTTGAAAAATTTTGTTTTTTTAAAAATGTCCTGTAAACTATTTGTAGTGCTGGAAAACGGTGAACTTTAGAAAGATCTGAAAATAGGGGTATTTGAATTTATGGCAAAAGCGGGCGTAATTGAGGTGGAAGGCGAAGTTTTGGAAGCAATGCCAAATGTTATGTTTAAAGTAAAATTGGAGAATGATCATATAATCACCGCTCATATTTCTGGCAAAATGAGACAACACTATATACGAATAATACCAGGTGATAAGGTAATTGTGGAAATGACGCCTTATGATCTAGAAAAAGGCAGAATAGTATATAGGTATAAGTAACAGGTATAAAGATTTTATTTGAATGGCAGATTTATAAGGAGAGTTTTGTGAAAGTAAAACCTAGTGTTAAAAGGATATGTGAACACTGTAGAGTGATTCGCAGAAATTCGCGCGTTAGAATAATTTGCCAAAATCCTCGCCACAAGCAAAGACAAGGTTAAATGGAAAGGAATATATGGCACGTTTAGTAGGGGTTGATTTACCAAAAGAAAAAAGAGTGGAAGCAGCTTTGACTTATATTTTTGGTGTTGGAATTTCTCATAGTAAGCAGGTATTGAAAGCCACAGGCGTTAATCCGGATACTAGAGTTAAGGATTTAACAGAGGACAATTTAATAAAACTGCGCGATTATCTGGAAGAAAATTATAAATTAGAGGGTGATTTACGCCGTGATGTAAAGGCTAATATTAGACGTAAAATTGAAATAGGTTCATATCAAGGTCTTAGACACAGGAGAGGTCTTCCTGTTCGCGGGCAAAAAACTAAGACTAATGCCAGAACTTGGAAAGGGCCTAGAAAAACTGTGGCGGGCAAAAAGAAAGTTGAAAAGTAAAGACCAAGGAAAAAGAAAAAAATTATGGTAGTGCAAAAAGGCAAAAAGAAAATAAAAAAGAATATTCCGTTGGCACAAGCGCATATTAAGTCAACATTTAATAACACTATTGTGACTATTACTGATTTACAAGGCAAGGTTTTGTCGTGGGCTTCAGCTGGAAATATCGGCTTTAAAGGGTCAAGGAAATCCACTCCTTATGCTGCTGGAATGGCTAGTCAAGAAGCTGCTAAAAGAGCACAAGAACACGGAGTTAAAAAAGTAGATGTTTTTGTAAAGGGCCCAGGATCTGGCCGTGAAACAGCTATTCGTTCTTTGTCTTCTGCTGGTTTAGAAGTTGGTTTTATTAGAGATGTAACACCTCAAGCTCATAATGGCTGTCGGCAACCTAAAAGAAGAAGATTATAGAGTTAGAATTAGATAGCAAGAAAGGTAAATTATGTTAATTGCTCAGAAACCAACTATAAAAGAAGAAAAAATAGTAAATAATAGATCTAAGTTTTATTTCACACCACTTGAGCCAGGTTTTGGCTACACTTTAGGAAATTCGCTTAGAAGAACTTTGTTGTCTTCAATACCTGGTGCTGCTATAACCTCGGTTAAATTTGATGGTGTGACTCATGAATTCTCTACCATAAAAGGCATCAAAGAAGATGTTGTAGAGATTATTTTAAATTTAAAAAATGTGGTTGTTTCTTCCACTTATGATGAGCCTGTTGAAATAACTTTGAAAAAAACTGGCCCTGGAAAATTAACAGCTAAAGATATAAAGACACCGACCGGTATTGAAGTTTATAATAAGGATTTATATATTGCCACACTCGACAAAGGTGCTAGTGTTTCTGCTTCTTTAATCGTTGAAAGAGGAAGAGGTTATGTTAGTTCAATTTTGAATAAAAAAGGCGATGAAGAAGTTGGCAGGATTCCAATAGATTCAATTTATTCTCCAGTTTTGAAGGTAAGGTATTCAGTAGAAGCGACCCGTGTTGAGCAAAGAACAGATTTTGATAAGCTAATAGTTGATGTGGAAACTAAAAATTCTATATCTCCAGCTGATGCTATAGCGTCAGCTGGGTCCACACTTGTGGAATTATTTGGTTTAGTCAAAAATATATCGCCGGATTCAGAAGGTATTGAAATAGATAATATAGAAGAAAATGATATTGTTCAAGAACTAAATGAAAGTGATTCTACTAGTATTCGTTCGTTAGATTTATCGCAAAGAACAGTCAACGCTTTGACTAGAACAGGCATTAATACTATTGCTGAATTAGTTTCAAAAAGCAAAAAGGAAATTTCGCAAATAAGAAATTTTGGTGAAAAATCGGTTGATGAATTAGAAGTTATTTTACAATCAGCTGGATTGTCGCTTAGAGATTAGCAGAACATAAAATAGTTAGAATAAGGAGATTTTTAAATGCCTAGACCAGCTAAAGGACCACGTTTAGGTGGTTCACCTGCTCATGAAAGATTAATTTTGTCAAATTTGGCTTCAGCTCTGTTTTCTCATCAGCAAATAATTACTACATTGGCTAAAGCAAAAAGATTAAGACCTTATTCTGAAAGGCTTATCACTTTTGCTAAAAGAGGTGATTTAGCAGCTAGACGCAGAGTTTTGCGTTATATCAAAGATAAATCAGTCGTTCATACTCTTTTTACTGAATTAGCGCCGTTATTTACTAAAAGACAGGGTGGTTATACTCGAATTGTAAAGATTATGCACCGCAAGGGCGATAATGCTCCAATGGCTATTGTCGAGTTGGTTGATAAAACTAAAAAAGTTAGAGAAGCCGCTTTGGATGATAAAGCAGATAATACTTCTGCAAGTCAGACCAAAGATGATAGTCAGGCAAAAGACAGCCAAACAAAAGATGAGGCTCAAACAAAAGATAAGGCTCAAACAAAAGACAGCCAAAAGAAGGAAGCTAACACAAATAAAGTTGTTTCTCACACTAAAAAAGATTCGGAAAATAAAAAACGTATAAAAACTGACACAAAGAAAAAAGCTAAACCAATTATTCATCGTAAGAATTCGCAAAAAGGTTAAAATTCGCGATTTAGAAACCAAGATACGTCTAAGGTTTGATATATCTTATGATGGGACAGCTTATTATGGTTGGGAATCACAAATTTCACAAAATTTACCGACTATCCAGCAGACAATAGAAAATGCTTTGTTTCAGATAACGGGTCAGCCTATTGCAATATTTTGTGCAGGTAGAACAGATGCTGGCGTACATGCTTTTGAGCAGGTCGCTCATTTAGATTTAGAATCTTTAAATATTAAAAAAATTGTTGGCCGAAATTTTCTAGAAAACGATTGGGAAAAGACTTTATCTTTTATATTGAGATATAAATTGAATTGTTTGTTGCCAGATGATATAGTTATAAAAAAAATTTGTCTAGTTAATTTGGATTTTGATGCTAGAAGATCAGCAATTTCAAGAACATATAAATATTATATTTCTAATAATATCGCTGAGCGACAAGCCTCATATTCACGGTATTGTTTATGGGTGAATGAAGAGCTAAAAATAGATTTTATGAATGAATCTGTTCAGCCGCTTATTGGTCAGCATGATTTTATCTCTTTTATTAAGCCTCGTCTAAAACAAACCACTATTAGGGATTTGCATTTTTTTCAATTTGAATATAATAAAAAAACATCTCTTATAGAGGCGACTATAAAAGCCAATGCTTTCGCTCATAATATGGTTAGATGTTTAGTCGGTGCTTGTTTGTTAATTGGAAAAGGCAAACGTCAGCCGCATTGGCTTTTAGAATCTTTACTGGCTAAAAAAAGAAAAGCTTCTTTAGGACCGGCGCCGGCTAAAGGCCTTTTTTTGCATGCTGTGGAATATTAAATATTAAATTAAAAATATGAGTGCAAAAGTGTGTGAATTATAGAGCAGCAAAATTATGAAAATAATTTCGGGAAAATATAAAGGATTAGTTTTGCCTCGTCCGTATTCAAACACCAGGCCGACAACTAATAAAGTTTTGCAAGCAATTTTTTCCAAATTAGAAAATTATTTGAACATTAGTCAGTGTATAGTCTATGATCTTTATGCTGGTACAGGGGCTTTTGCTTTTGAAGCGCTTTCTAGAGGTTGTAAGAAAGCATATTTAAATGATCGAAATGAACAAACAGCGAAGCGTTTGCGCGAATTTATAAAGTTTAATAAAATTTCTGAGGCAATTATTTATTCTAAAAATGCTAAAAGAATAAAGATGAACGACGAAACTCCGGCAATGTTAGTGGTTTTTTTGGATCCGCCTTATAATACATTTTATAGTGAGCTAACAAAAGTTTTGGAAAATTTGGTGGAAACTAAGTTAATAATTTTAGAAGGTAGAGTACAAAATCTTGCTATGTATTTAAATGCGCTAAATAGTCTTTTTCAATTAAGCGATTTTTCGCAATTTTATCAGTCAATTTATGGCGATACTATTATTTTCTTTATAACCAAATCGTGATAGACTGAATATATGGTAACTAAGATCAGATTAAAAAGAATTGGTAAAAAAAAGGCGCCTTTTTATAGAATAATTGTAACTGATTCTCGCAACAAAAGAGACGGTCGAGTTATTGAAGAAATTGGCAAATATCATCCTATGCAAAAACCATCATATATTTCAGTTGATAGCCAAAGAGCTATATATTGGTTATCGGTGGGAGCTCAGGCTTCTTTAGCGGTTCGTAAAATTTTTGAATTAACTGGTGATTATCAGAAATATAAAGGAGACAAATCTGCTAAATCATCCGTTAAAGAATTTGATAAATCTGTTGATGTTGAAGCGAAAATTGCTAAAATCAATGATGAAGCAGAAAAAATGAAACATGAAGTAGCTAAAAGAAAATCTGAAGTTGAAGCTAAAATTCAACAAGAAGCTAAAGCTCAAGCTGAGGCTTCAGCTGAAGTTTCGCCTGAATCTCAGCAGCCAGCTGAAACTTCCGTTGAAGCCTCAGCGGAAAGTTCTGCTGAACCTCAACTATCGGTTGAATCATCTACGGAAAGCTCTGATGAGCCCAAATTAGAAGTTGAAGTGCAGCCAGAATCACAAGTATTAGCTGAATCAGCAGCCAAAACCCCTGTTGACGAATCTGATAATAATATAGATGATAATCAAACAGAAAAAGCTGAAGAAGGGAAATAATATGATAACAGATTCTTTAACAAATATTGCTAAATCATTAGTGAATACGCCAGAAGAAGTAAAAGTTGATTTACGCGAATTTGGTAAATTAAAAATATATACTATAACTGTTAATCCTGATGAATATGGTCAGCTTATAGGGCGAAATGGCAAGGTTATAAAAGCGTTGAGAGTTTTAGGAGCGTCTTTATCGGATAATCCAACGACGGTGCGTATAAACTTGGCAAAAGTTAAAGAGGATGAATAGATTTATAGGAATTTAAAAAATTATATTACTATATAAAAAATATATATTAAGATAATTGAAAAACCCGAGTATTTTAAGAGAGTATAGAGTTGGATATATATTAAAATCACATGGGTTAAAAGGTTTTGTTGTTATAAAACCAACGACTGATAATTTATATAAAAGGTTTGCGCAGAGGAATATTTTGCATATAGAAGGGGTGGGAAATTTGATAATAGAAAAGTCTTCAATAGGGCAGAAAAAGGTGTTAGTTAAATTTATTGCTATTGACAGCATTGATAAAACTAAACAATTGATAAATAAGGAGGTATTTATGGAAGAGGAATCAGAAAAAATAGATGAATTTTATGTTGATAAACTTTTAGGTTTTGGCGTATATGATACCAGTGGGAATAAATTAGGAGTTTTAGAAGATATTGATATAACTGGACCTCAGCATAAAATAATTTTTTCAAAAGTTATTTTGCCATTTGTGAAAGAATTGGTTCCAATTGTGAATTTATCTGAAAGATATATAGTTGTTAATATGCCAGATGGAATAGATAAATTATGAAAATAGACATTATAACGTCTTTGCCAGATTTTTATAAGTCATTCGATTTATCATTAATTGGTAAGGCTAGAAAACGCTCGTTAGTCGATATAAATATTGTAAATATTTATGATTTTGGAGTTGGGGTTCATAAATCCATTGATGACTCACCATATGGCGGGGGTTCGGGTATGGTTTTAATGCCAGAAGTAGCCAAAAATGCTATTGATAATGTTTTGAGTGAATCTTCTATATTAATTATTCCAACAGCTAGAGGTTATGTATATAATCAAACAGAAGCTAAAAAAATAGCTTTGGCTAAGCATTTAGTATTTTTAAATTCTAGGTTTGAGGGATATGATGAACGAATTGTTGAGCATTATATAAATAAGGGGGTTGAAGTTTTGCAATATTCTATTGGGGATTATATATTATTTGGCTCTGATGTGGCTACTCAGGTTATTTTAGAAACTTCTATTAGGCTGTTGCCAGGAGTTTTAGGCAATAGCGATTCGTTAACTATAGAATCTTTTTGTGACGGCCTTTTAGAGCATAATTCTTATACTAGACCTAAAGTCTGGAAAAATTTAAAAGTTCCAGGAGTTTTGTTAGATGGAAATCATAAGAAAATTGATGATTTTAGACTAATAGATTCGCAAAACCGAACCAAGAAATATAGGCCCGATTTGCTTAGATAAATTAATAATTATATTTTTTCTGAAAGGATTTTTTGCCCTGTTGCATTTTTTGTCCGTTATTCTTCCATTTTAGAAATCCCATAAAGGCAGTTATAGAATAAATGGTATATAATAGACTAGTTAGAAATAAAGCCCTATCAAAAAAGATAAATATTGATAATATATTAACAGCTATCCAAATATACCATTGAGACAAATATCTTTTAGTTAACATAAAGGTCCCTATTATATTTAATGATGTTAGTAAAGCGTCGGCTGCCGGGATAGGCGAGTCTGTAGAATGAGATAAAATAATCCATAATGCTAAAAATATTATTAATTCAGTTAGTATTAAATAAATAATTGTTAATTTAGTTAGTGTTCTATAATAAATTGTTTTAGTTTTTTGTTTTAGATTATGGCTTTCATTTACCCAAAGGGCTAAACCATAAAAAGACATAATTAAATAATATATATTGAAACACATATCAGCATAGATTTTTGAGTAATAAAAAGTTAGTATATAAAATAAAGCGCTAAAAATTCCTATAATCCACATGATTTTTTTTTGAAAAAGTTCTAAAGCTATATAGATAGAAGTGAAAATAAAAGCAATAATTTCTAACACTATTTGTTAATGAAATTTTTATAGGCGGATGTTTTTGGAATTATAACAGCCCCAATTAATAGCATTAAACTTATTGAGCTAATGGTCAATCCTATATTGTAATAAGGGGCTGAATAGGTTAATTCAATATTGTGATAGCCAAGGGGAATATTTGCTCCTATAATTCCTCCATTAGCTTGGAAAATAGGTGTATTTTCTCCATCAATTTTGAGATTAAATCCTTCGTCATAGCCAATTGAAAAAGCTATAGCAGAATTTGAGCGAGTTACATTTATATTACCAAATAACCCTTTTGTGTTGAATTGAGTAACATTCATTTGGTCAAATTTCTTATAAGCGTTTTGTATATCTGGTATAGGCATAGTAAAAGCGTCAATGCTGTCTATTGGCCAAGTTCCCGGGGAAATATTTATTTTCAAGTTTTTTATATCATTGTTTTTATCAGGTTCAATGATATATCTAAGATCAGCGTCTAAAGAATTATATGTGTTGGTTCCTCCAACAATATTAATTTTATTGTTATTTATGGTTAGAACATTTCTACTAGCAACATTGTTTTTCCGTTTACTGTGCAAGATTTTATCATTTAATTTTATTTTTATAAATAAGAGTTGATTATGGAGAGTTTTTGGAAGTTTATATGTTAAATTTCCAATGTCGTTTATTTTAAAAGTCGATAATCCTTCTTGTTGTTTGGCAAATATATTTGATAAATCTAATTGTTTAAAATTTTGGGTATTTGGTAGGTTGTTATATTGGTTTTCATTTTTGTTTATTGCAATTCCTTGTATGAGGGCAGCTTTTTGCTGAATGTCAGTCATATTATTTATGTCAGAAAATAAATTGTTGCTAGCGTAGCCAATTGAAAATATATTGTCATTTTTCCAAATATGAGGATCGATATTTTGATATCCAAGTTTTGCTGCGGAAGTGTCATTTGTTTCTAAAAATAAATATTTTTCTCCCATAAGCGTCCTAGCATAAAGAGAGCTACTATTTGTAATTCCCCAAAATATCGATGTACATAAAGGGGGTTGCCAAAGCATATCCGTGTGATAGTTTTGGTATGAAGAATTGTTAGATGAGGTATATATTGAGTCAGTAAAGTAATTGTTTGTTAGGATTTCATCAATAGAATGATATTGACATTCTGTTGGCTTGTGGGGAGTTGTTGAAATAGTAGAACGATATATTGGGTTATTATTTTGCAGCGTTTTTTGGACAGAATCTTTAAAACTTTTTGAAAAATTAGTAAATTGCTTTGACATATATACGTCAACAGGAGGATGTTCAGAGATAAAATTGCGAATCGTTGGAATAACAATGGTTAAACATAAAAACGATGTTAAAAATACAAAAAGACTTTTTTTGTAAAATTGATATTTCTCTTCTTTTTGATGAGAAAAATTAATTATTGAATGAGCAAACTTTAAAGCGCCAGCAAACAATAGAGCAAAAATAGGTAAAAAAGGTATAAGAAATTTGTCCGATATATACAAACCTGTACTCAATATGTAAGAGCAAATTGGGAATATGCAAATAATTAAAAAAGATGTTGTGAGATATATATATTTCTTATTTTTTGAAAATAATAATATACTAATAAAAATTAAACATATAGCACTAATACCTATGGATTCTGGCGAATCAATGTTTCTTGAAAGATAAAGATTTTTAGTAGTGGGAAAAAAATATAAAGAGGGATATAACAAATCAAATATGGTATATTTTGTACTAGTTTTTATTCTATTTTCTAGGACAGTATTTATAGTGGGTAAAAAAATTAAACAACTAAGTCCTAAACCTAATAAAGCATAAATAATAATTTTTTTTGTTAAAATAAAAAATTTTTTAATTTTGGTTTTGAATGTTTGGTTTTTTTCTAAATATACAAAGATTGTATATAATCCTAAAATTATAAAACAATCAAATATTGAAACAAAAGCAGTTAGATTTATTAAAGCTATGCTGATTGTAAAAAGCAAAAATTTCTTTTTATATATTATTCGATCAACGCCAATTAAGGCAGTAATTAAAAAAGGAATATATGAGATAAACATATAATTAGCGCAAGCTTGATAACATAAACAGGCTGCAAATAATGTTGCGATAGAAGCGCAAGCTGCAAAGCCGCATGAAAAGCGAGATCTGAGCCAATAATAAGTTAAAGAGCCAATAGCTAAAATCACTAATGACATAATTAGAATTAGGTAATAATAGCCGCTGAGAAATGGCAAAAAATAAAAAGGGATAATTAGTGGATTGAATAGCCCGTGATAAGTATAATGGAAAGCATTTTGTCCGCCGCCTAAATTGGGAATAAATTGTGGAATAAGCTCATTTGATTGCCAAAACGTTTTTCGCAGATCTTCTATAAGCTGAATATGCTGATAAGTAAAATCAGATGACTGTGCCATATAGGAAAAATTTAGTTCATTATATATAAAAGTGCTTATAAAAAAGGTGATAAATATCAATTCAATTGATATTAGAACTAACCAATCAGTTTTGGCAAATTTTTTAGTCATATAATAATTATAAGTCATTTTTTAGCATTATTTGCTAGTTTTGTTTTTTAGGCCAGTTGTGAAAATTAAATTATACACCGTTTTTATTTGAATTAATTTCAAAATGATATAGTTAAAATATGGCTAATCAATCCACATCGAAAGTAGATAAATTTATTACTAAAAATAATTTGTGGAGCAAAAAGATAATTATTCGGTCTGTTCATCCCTATATCAACGATTATGTTAAAGTGAAAGTGTCTGCTAATGAAATCTTTGAAGTTAGTGCTTCAATTTTTCAAGAAGGCAGGGAACCTATATGTTCAACGGTGATTTTTGAGAATGAATCAGGCTATGGTTTTACCAAAAATCTTGAATTATTGAATTCTGGTAGGGCCAGATATGGCTGTTTTGTTTCATTAGACTTGGTTGGAAAATGGTCATTTTATATAAAGGCTGAATATACTAATGCTTATAAAGTTGTTAATGAAAATGTGAATGCAGTTTATTCAGATACATATTTTATTTATGTTAACGCTCAATTATCATCTGAATGGTATCAACTATTTCCGCGCTCTATAGGGGCTCACAAAAACAAAATCGGCCATTGGCAATCTGGCACATTTTCTGATGTGGAAAAACTTCTGCCTCGTATAAAAAATATGGGCTTTAGTGTTTTATATTTAGGGCCGATTAACCCTATAGGCGTAACTCAACGAAAAGGCAAAAATAATTCTTTGGCAGCTTTTGAAAATGATCCGGGGTCGCCTTGGGCTATTGGCTATAACGGGAAAGGCCATTATGATATAAATGCAGATTTGGGCAGTTTGCAGGATTTTAAAAGTCTTATTAGATCTGCCAGGAATCTCAACATTGAGATTTCAATAGATTTGGCTTTGCAGTGTTCACCTGATCATCCATGGCTGAAAACTCATCCGGAGTGGTTTAATATTAGACAAGATGGAACGATTGCTTATGCCGAAAATCCGCCTAAAAAATATCAAGATATTTATCCTTTGTCATTTAAAAATGCTCCAGATAGTTTATGTTCGGAAATTATAAATATAATTAAATATTGGCATAAACAGGGAATAAATTTTTTCAGAGTTGATAATCCACACACAAAACCGCTTTGGGCTTGGGAATACATTTTAAAAAAAATTAATCAATGGAATCCTAATATTTTGTTTTTAGCAGAAGCTTTCACAAAATATCCTATTATGAAAGCTCATGCTGAGGTTGGCTTTCACCTTTCACATTGTTATTTCCCCTGGAAAAACACCAAAGAGGAATTGTCTAATTATATAGCACAGATAACAGGCAAGGATGGATTCTCCCTAAAGCCGACATTTTGGCCGACAACTCCTGATATTATGACATCTTATTTAGCGAAAGGCGGCTTGCCGGCTCATAAAATTAGAGCTATTTTGGCTGCTATGGGATCTTTATCATGGGGAATTTATGGAGGGTATGAATTTGTAGAAACTGATATAAATAAACTAGGTACAGAATTAGAAAATAACGAAAAATATGAATATAAAGCTAGAGATTGGCAGAATGCTGATAAGCACGGTTTGCAAACTCTTTTTCAAAAATTAAATAGTATAAGACATTTAGATTATTTTAGAGCCCTTCATTCTGTGGTCGTTTTGTCGACTAAAAGTAAAGACATTCTAGTTTTTGCTCGATTTATAAAAGGGGAATTTACCAATTCTAAAAAAGCTAAGTGTTTAATAACTGCAGTTAATTTAAATTATAAAAAAGCTAATAGCTTTCAATTTAAAATATCTAAAAAAGGTTTTGATGATTTTAAAAATGTTAAACTGCAAGAAACATCTGATTTATTAACTGATGAAAAATTAATATATTCTCCAAAAACTAAATTTGTTTTAGATCCTAAAAAACAAGTTGCTTTGATTTTTGAAATAGAAGCAGTTTAGTTTTTTTGCAAAAATAAAGCCTTATAGAACAGAAATAAAGCCTTATAGAACAGTTTTTTTCCAGGCGCTAGCCCAAAGTTCGCCTAAAATTTTATAGCCTTGTTGGGAAGGGTGTAATCCGTCATAAAACAACTCAGGGTTGTTTGTAAAGGTTTTCCAAGCTTGTTTATCGCCTATAAAAACTTCTTTTTTGTCAGCCAATTTATCTAAAACACCAGCATAACTTTGAATTAATTTACGAGAATTTTGAGTCCAAGAACCGGGAATAGTTTCAAAATTTGGCGGTACATTTAGAACTATTTTTTTCACGCCAATATTTTTTAATTTGTCTATAATATATTGTAAATTTTGTCTGTATTTTTCGGGTTTTGTTTGAATTTCTTCTCTCGCGTCATTAGTTCCTAACATAATGCAGACATTTTTAACTTTAAATGCTTGAAAGTTGTTTAGAGCTAGTGGTAAAAAGACGCTTTTATATGATTCAGTTGTTTGTCCGTTAATTCCGTCGTTAACATATAAATATTTGCTGCCTAGAATTTCCAGCATTGCTTGAACAGCATTTGAATAGGGAAATGGGTCGCCAAAAGTTATTGAATCTCCAATAAAGCCGATTATATGTTTATCGGTAAAATTCTTTTCAGTCCAGCCTTGAAGAGAATAGGTTCTAGCATCTTGTGATAGGTTCATGTTTTGCATAGCAGTCTCCTTATTTTTTATATTTTGTATATTTTGGTTATTTTGGCTAAAACCAAAAAAATAAATTAATAATATGATTATAATAATTGCAGAAATTCCTGATATAACACGTGAAGTTGTGATTATTTTTGGTCTTTTTGCTGACATACTTTAATTATGTCATTAATATTTGCTGGTTTGCCGATAGGGAATAAAGACGATGTTACTAATAGGATTATTTTGGCCATAAAACAAGCAAGAATAATTGCGGCTGAAGATACTAGAAAATTTAAAATATTTTTGCAAAAACAGAAAATTAGTTTGATAAATACTAAAATTGTCAGTTTTTATGAACATAATGAAGATAAAATGCAAGAGAATTTAGTCAATATAAGTCTTAAAGAAAATGTTTTAGTGGTTTCAGATGCTGGCATGCCAACAATTAGCGATCCTGGTTGGAAATTATTAAAATTGGCAGTTGAAAAAAATGTTGAATTAGCGATTCTTCCAGGCCCTTCAGCTTTTCTTTTGGCACTAATATATAGCGGCTTTCCAATAGATAAATTTACTTTTTTGGGATTTGCTCCTCGCAAAAATCAAAAAATTCAAACTTTTTATAAAGAGATTGCTAGGAGTTCTATCACGACTGTTTTTTATGAGTCTCCTCATAGAATTGCTAAATCATTGGAAATTGCTTGCAAATTTTTGCCTGGTAGAAAAATTGCTTTATGTCGAGAATTGACAAAAATACATGAGGAAATAATCAGAGCAGATATTGAGGAAGTGTTAGATATTATTGTAACAAGGTTGAATAAAGGGGCTAAATTGGGTGAAATTACTGTTGTAGTTTCTCCCAATTAAAATTTATTAAAAAGGCCTAATAAATTTTTTTAATTATTATTTTCAGGGTATATATTTTTCATGAAGACAAAAGCACTTTCATGAAAGTGTAAGAAAATGAAAAAATGTCGTCAGTTTAGATTTTTAAAGCGGACAAGGGTTGAACACCATTAATTACGGCCAGTTTTTCAGCTTCTTTAGCAGTCACTGCTACCATAACACTAAATTGTTGTTTATTATCGGTTTCATCTATAGGCGATAAAATCAATGCTTTGCGCGCTAAATAAACAATTTTTTTTGTCTCTGAATCAAGAGTTAGAATATTTATAGAGTCTCCTTTTTGAAAAATTTTTCCAGCTGATGAGTCATTTAGAATTATGACTAGGGGGACTTTCCCGGCTGGGGCGGGCAAATTTTCTGTTTTTTCTGCTAAAAAATTATCGGAGAAAATTTGCCCTTTATAAATATCTATAATAGATTTATTATTTACCAAAGCGTTTGGATCTTTTATGGTTTGACCTATAATGGCATTAGAACTAACTTCTAAAATTTGTAAATCATCGGCTTCTATAATTTTTCCAGCAGTTATATTTTTAGCAGCCACGACTGCCTCTTCTCCTCGTGGCACAGAATCAATTATTTTAAAAATAATGCTAATTATTGTTAAAGATAATAGAAAGGCAGCTAAAAATCTTTTACCGTGCCAAATAGCTAAGGCAGGGTCTAGTTCTTTTTTGAATAATTTCATATATTTATGTTAGCAGTTTGGGCGTTTGAAAGTCAAGGGCTAGTGGTTATTTGTTGAAAATTAAATTCCTAAATGACACTATATCTTCAGGGCGTTATATGTTAGAATGTTTATATGGAGTTTGGAACAGGCTTTATTTTGTTGTGTATATGTGTTGTAATATTTGTTTTTTTAACTCCGATAATTATTCATAGAACAAAAAATTTAGCTAAAACTTTGCCAGGCGCTTTTTCAAATAAAGTTGTTAAAATATCGCCGGAAAAATTATCTAAAAAGGAAAAGGCGTGCCTTTAAATATAGGGATAGTTGGCTTGCCTAATGTTGGAAAGTCTACTCTTTTTAACGCTTTGACTAAACAAAGAGTTTTGGCTGAAAATTACCCTTTTGCCACAATTGATCCAAATGTAGGTATAGTTAATTTACCTGATAAACGCTTAGAAAAGTTAGCAGAAATATTTAATCCAGAAAAAATTGTTTATTCAACAGTTAGCTTTGTGGATATTGCTGGAATTGTTAAAGGGGCTTCTCAGGGAGAGGGTCTAGGTAATAAATTTTTGGCTAATATTAGGCAAACAGATGTTATATGCCAAGTTGTTAGAGCATTCAGTAATGATGATATAATCCATGTTTTAGGACAAATAAATCCTGTTAAAGATATTGAAATTATAAACGCCGAATTGTTGTTAGCCGATTTACAAACTATTGATAATGCTTCTTCAAGGCTTGAAAAAGAGTTAAGAGGAGGAAAAATTGATAAGGAATATTATGAGGAAATTTGTCAAGCAAAAAGGCTTTTACAGGAAGGTATTTTGCTTTCCCAAGCGGCTAAAAGCGGCAAAATAGATTTGGAAAAAGTTAAAGATTTGCAATTTTTAACGGCCAAACCATTTATATTTGTTTTTAATGTTGATGAAAAAACCCTGAATAATAAACAGCGTTTAGAAGAATTGTCAAATATCGTCACTCCAGCAAAATCCTTGTTTTTAGATATTCAATTTGAGGCAGACTTAACTGAAATTTCTGATGAAGAAGCC
This sequence comes from Candidatus Opitulatrix roisinitermitis, assembly GCA_031288355.1. Taxonomy (GTDB): domain Bacteria; phylum Actinomycetota; class Actinomycetes; order Actinomycetales; family Bifidobacteriaceae; genus Opitulatrix; species Opitulatrix roisinitermitis. The sequence continues at coordinate 25,828 of JAITRN010000104.1, forward strand.
AAGGAGATGTTAAAAATGTCTGGATCAAGTGTTCCTGGTTTAGATAGATTAATAAAAATTGGCTTTGAAACACTTCAATTACAAACATTTTTAACAGCCGGCAAAACAGAAGTTAGAGCTTGGCAAATTTCTCGAGGAACTAAAGCTCCCGACGCTGCTGGAGTCATTCACAGTGATTTTAAAAAAAGTTTTATAAAGGCTGAAATAGTGTCTTTTGAAGATTTGTTGGAATATAAATCTTTGGCTAGAGCTAGAGAAGCCGGGAAGGCTAGATTAGAAGGGAAAGATTATATTATGCAAGAAAACGATGTTGTGGAATTTAAATTTTCCAATTAGTTTCAAAGTTTTTCAATTAGCTAAGAGCCGTTATTTTGTAGTGCCGTTATTTTATAGTGTTTTAGTCAGCTTTGTAATTTTGGTGTTGTTTTTATAATTTTTAGCGACGTCTTATAAATCTAGCAATTTTAGTAACGTGTCCGCTGCCGATTAAAAGAATAAGAGTTATTGCGCTAATGGCAATTCCAGCCATATAATAAGGGGCAGAATAAGTTAATTCAATATTATGATAGCCGGGGAGGGGGGGGGTATTTGCTCCTATAATGCCTCCATTGACTTCAAAAATAGGTGTTTGAACGCCGTCAATTTTTAACGTGAAACCTGAATCATATCCTATGGAAAAAGCAATCATAGAATTGGGTCGAGTTATATTTATGTCGCCAAATAGACCATTAGTGTTAAATTGTTTAACATTCATTTGATCAAAATTCTTATAAGCGTTTTGAATATCTGCAACAGGCATAGTGAAAGCTTCAATGCTATCTATTGGCCAAGTGCCTTGTGATAAAGTCATTTTGAGATTTTCAAGATTGCCTTTTTTATCTGGTGGAATTATAAATCTCAAATCTGTATTTTCTGAATTGTACATAACGTCTTTTTGAAATATATGAGTAATATTGTTTATCTTTAAACCATTATAAGATTGTTTTTCATCTAAAATCGCTTTATTTAATTTAACTTTTATAAATAGCAATGAATTTGTAAGTTTTTTAGGCAATTTATAAGTTTTATTTAAAGAGCTATGTAGCCGAAAAATTGTAAGTCCTTTTTGTTCTTCTTTAAAAATATCTGATAAATTAAGTTTTTCAAAATTATCGATCTTAGGAGAATTATTATTATACGCTAAGTTTTTTAGTAAGGTTTTTTCATCTGCGGTATTTTCAGTTAAACTAATGCCTTGTATCAAAGAGGCTTTTTGCTCAACATCGTCCATATTTTGCATATTAGAAAATAGGTTATTTGTAGCGTAGCCCAGTGAGAATACATTGTTATTTTGCCAAACATAATCGTGTGTGTTTTGATAACCTGTTGTGTCGGTTTTGGTGTCGTGTTTTTCTAGAAAAAGATATTTTTCTCCTAAAAGTGTTCTATTAAAGATGGAATTGGCATTTTGCATAGTCCAGTTTACACAAGTGCATTTTGATTCATTCCATAAAATATTATTTTGATAGTTTTGCCAGCCTGTATTATTTGATGAAGTGTATATAGAATCTGTAAAATAGTTATTTGAAAGAATTTTATTTATTGGGTAATATTGGCATTCTCCTAAATATTGATCCTGAGATGAAGATATAGTTGATCTATATATAGGCTGATTATTTTTAAGTTGGCTTTTGGCGGTTTTGAGAAAAGATTTTGTATAGTTTACTTCTGAATTATGTATTTTTGAAGAATAAAAATTTTCTGTGAAATGATTTGGATTTTCCAAATAATTTCGTATAGGTAAAATTGCTGTCGATAAACAAGAAAAAATAATGACTAGTCCAAAGGCTATTTTTTTGTTTAGATTTGGCATTCTAATACTGTGTATGTTTTTATGTATTAATTTAAATGATTGAGTAATAAGTATTGCATAAATAGGCAAAAAGGAGATAAATACTTTGTCAAATATATAATTAAACATATTAAGCACATAAGAAAATATTGGAAAAATGCAAAGAATTAGAAAAGCAGATGTTAGATATATATATTTTTTATTTTGTGAGAATAAAAGAATACAAAGAAATAATAAGTTGACGGCTGCTATGCCTAATGAGGACATTGAATAAATAGTTCTATAATTATTTAAAAACACATTTTGAATTTCGGGGAAAATATAAAGTGAAGGATATAGTAGGTCAAATAAAGTATATGAAGCTTTTACTCCGCTGCGTGATAAAAATGTTGGGATTATTGTTGGCAAAATAATGAATGCGGCTAAGGCAATTCCTGATATACAAAATACTAAGATTTTGGTCGCAAATAAAATAAGCGATTTAATTTTTATTTTTAGGTTTTTTTCAAAATAAATAAATATAATCCATAAAGTTATCAATACGGCGCAAGGCAAAAGGCTTACAAAATTTGTTAAAGAGATTAATACAATTGCAATAATCAACGCGGCAGGGCTTTTCTTTTTTGCTATTCTATCAATGCCAATTAATACTAATATATGAAATGGCAAAGACGAGAAAAAAACAAATTGAAAATAGCTACCACACATTATAGAATTTGTCAATATCATTGAAAGGGTTCCTATTGTAGTAAATATGCTAGAAAACCTGCTTTTGAGCCAATAATACGTCAGCCAAGTGGTTGCTAGAATAGTTGCTGTTGCAATAATGAAATAATAAGAATAGCCAGATAAAAATGGTAAAGCGTAAAAAGGCAAAATTATTGGGTTAAAAAAGCCATGATATCCAAAGTAAAAAGCATTTTGGCCGCCGCCGAGATTTGGTATAAATTGAGGAAGTATATTTTTGGAATTATAAAATTGGTCTCTAAAATTTTCCATAAATTGAATATGCTGATTTAAAGCATCTGGAGATATACTTGGCATATATCTGCCGGCTAGTCCATACCAAAAAAATATAAACAGAAGAAATGATAAAATAGAAATTTCAATTATTGATAAAATAATCCAATCTGTCTTTGTGAAAGAGAGACCTTTTGATTTAACTTTTTTATTTTTTTTCATAAAAAAATTAGCGTTTTTTTGAAAAGTAAGCGTCGTTTATAAAATAAAGTGGGCGATTTTTAGTTTCAATAAAAATTCTTCCTAAATATTCGCCTATAATGCCTAAACTAATTAATTGTATAGAGCCAAAAAATAGAATGAAAGACATAGTGCTAGCCCATCCGTGTGAATCAACCCCCATAATAATTGTGCGAATTATCACCCAAACGAGTAAATAAATTAAACTTATAAAACAGCTAATAAATCCTAAAACAGAGGAAATTCTTAAAGGCGAAATTGTAAAGCTAGTTATTCCGTCAATTGCTAAATTAAGCAATTTGAAAAAGGAATATTTTGAGCTGCCTTTTTGTCTGGGGTCTGGTTCATATTCTATTTCTTTTTTATTAAAGCCTATCCAAGAATATAAGGCTTTTGTGCTACGGTTTTGTTCACGAATTTTTTGTAAAGCTTTTACGCAAACTTTGTCGAGTAATCTAAAATCTGCCGCATTTTCGTGAACGGGGATATTTGAAAATTGATGCAATATTTTGTAATAAATATTTGTGGGAATTCTTTTTAAAATCCCCTCATCTTTGCGATGTTTTCTTTTAGCAAAAACATCTTTATAGCCTTTTTGCCAGAGTTTTATCATTTCAGGAACCAGTTCAGGAGGATGTTGTAAATCAGAATCCATAATTATTAAACAGTCGCCTTTAAAATTATCTAATCCAGCAGCAATAGCAATTTCTTTACCGAAATTTCTGGATAGACTTATATAGCTTATAGATTTATTTTTTTTAGTTTCTGATATAATTAGCTTGAGAGTTTTATCACGGCTGCCGTCGTCCACAAATAAAAATTCCCAACTAAACTTTTTATTATTATTTTCTAAATCTTTTAAACTTTTGAATAAAAAGGGCAAAACTTTTTCTTCATTATGAGCCGGAATTAGAATAGTTATTTTCTTTTTCAAAATTTATCTCTCTGCAAAGTATTAGCGATTGTTTTATTGGTTAATAACATATAAATTTATATTTCTTTTTATTTATATTTTAATTCTACACGTATATTAGCTTTTTTAAAATTAAAATTTGGACAATAGTTTTACACTTTTATATAATAATAATGTAAGAATATCGTAATATATATTTACACATATATATAATAAGGTATCCTAATAAATAATAGTATTATAAATAGTTGAAATATAGGGTAAATTATGAATAAGCCAAAAATAGTAATGCCGTTGCATTATATTGGGGCCGTGTTTAATAAGGTTATTATTTTAGTTTTGGCTTTAGGTTTATTAATTTTTGATATTTTTTTTCCGGTTCCATTAGCTAAGGCTAATATAAATGAAGTTCCTTCTGCGCCTGAGAATGTTATAATTTCTCAAAACGCGAATTCTTTAGAAGTGTCTTGGTCTGCTCCATCTCCTGAGCCCTCTAGCGATTGGACTTATAAAGTGGAATTAGTGGATGAAATAGACCGAACAGTTCAAACTGCTCAAAATATTTCTAAATCAGTTTTAACACAAATCTTTCAAAATCAATTTACCGGAAATTATTCAGCTAAGGTTTATACTCAAACATCAGATGGCCAAATTAGCCTGGCAGCTGAATCCGATAAGTCCAAACCTGCTCAAATAGCGCTGGGCGCGGCTTCTGCAAATATAAATTTTGCCGACATTTCTGGTTTAGAAGCTGAAAGTCAAGCTAAAATCAAATGGGCAGCAGCTTTTGGAATAACCACTGGTTACACGCCCACAACTTACGATCCTAGAAAAGCGGTTAACCGCCGTCAAATGGCTAGTTTTTTCAAAAGATTAGCCGGCGGCCCAGCACCTAGCGGTCAGCCTATTAAATTCAAAGATGTGACTGATAAAGAACAAAATAAAGCCGATATTGATTGGCTTTCAGCTGCTGGAATAACAACAGGTTATATGTGCACAGCTAAAGGCAAACCAGACAAGACTTGTACTAAAAAAGGGGATACGGTTTATAGGCCTGGAGCTGTTGTAAACCGCGGGCAAATGGCTCAATTTATATATAAATATGTTGGGCAGCCTTATATTTCTCCTGATGAAGTGAATTCATATATGGCAGAGTTTTCTGATAATCAAAAATTGCGTGATAATGGCCAGGCTGAAGCGGTTGCTTGGCTTTTGAAGTATAATATAACACGTGGCTATCCTGACAGCACATATAGACCAACTACAAGGGTTAGTCGCGAACAAATGGCAGTATTTTTAGCTAGATTAGCTAATATTTTAAATATAACGCCTTATTTAGTTAGGGAGTCTATTGAAACAAATGAGAATCTTGTTTTGCCAACTAATTTTTTGAATATTCCCAGTTTAAATAGAAAAGATATAACTAAAATTAGTTTTAGAGAAACTTTGCCAGTTTGCGATAATCCAACTGATGTTTCTTCAAGTAAAAATGGGAGTATTTTAGGGTGTGTTGAAAATGGCACTGAAATTGTTATTGGCGAGCCTTTAGGAGTGAAAGCTAATTCGTATAGTGCTGATGGACTTTTTTCTAATCTTTCAACGAGCGCTTTACAAAGTTTGGATTTTTCGACTCTTTCAGATTTAGGGAATGTCATATCAACTTATGCAGCATTTGCTGTTGATTCGGGTTTTGCAAATAGCGCTATTTCAGACAATTTTGTTTTTCCGCAAGGTTTTGGAGTTAATTCAGAGAATATGTCGTATATGTTTGCTAATAGGGTTTTTGCTGAAAATAGAACTTTTGAAAAAGATTTTGCTAAAAATGTCGCTAATATGAATGGCATGTTTAGCGGGGTCGTTTTAAATGGTGATATTGATTGGATAGACACTGATTTATCAGCTTCCACGGCTAGCAAAACTGATATGTTTGCTAACACTGTTTGGAACGGCTATTTTATATTTGTGCAAAATTTAGCCAGTCGAACTTTTTTAATTACTAATAGCAATATTAGCGACCCTTCTAGAATTAAAATTAAAGCGGAAGAACCCATATTGAAAAAAGAAAGCACGAACCCAGCAAGTTTTTTGGGAATAACCAGCCCCACTCGTGGACAAATCACTAAAATATCTTTTCAAAATACTTTGCCGGTGTGTTCCAACCCAATAGATGTGTCCGAAAATGCCAGAGCTGGGGTAATAGCTTGTGTGGAAAATAGCACAGAAATTGTTATAGGAGCTAACGGACAAGAAGTTCAAGCAAATTCTGATAGCTCTTGGCTTTTTAGCAATTTATCATTACCTACTAAAGTTTATATTGATTTAACTAATTTAGATACTTCGCAAGTCCAAGATATGTCATATATATTTGCTTCTAGTAAATTGAAATTCACGCCAATTTGGCCAAGCGGATTTGGCCAAGTTGCTGTTAATATGCAATATATGTTTTTTGATGCCTCATTGCCTGATCAGTTTGTTTTTCCTCAAGGCTTTGGAAATGCAGCGGTTGACATGAGTTATATGTTTGAGGACACTGCTTTAGGAGGCGATATTGATTGGTCAAGCACCGATTTAGCGATTTCTTTGGCCAGCAAAACCAATATGTTTACTAATGTAGATTGGAATGGTCATTTTATAATTGTGCAAAATTTAGCCAGTCGAACTTTTTTAATTACTAATAGCAATATTAGCAGCTCTTCCCGAATTAGAGTTAAAGGCGCAGAACCAATTTTAAAAACTGAAAGTGCTGATCCGATGACTTTTTTGGGAATAACTAGCCCCACTCGAGCCCAAATCACTAAAATATCTTTTCAAAATACTCTGCCGGAATGTTCCAACCCAATAGATGTATCTCGTGACGGCAAAGCTGGAGTACTGGCTTGTGTGGAAAACGGCACAAAAATTATTATAGGAGCTAATGGACAAGAAGTTCAAGCAAACCCTGAAAGTTCTTGGCTTTTTGGCAATTTATCTTTGTCAGCCGGAGCAGAGCTTGATTTATTTAATTTAGATACAGCGGCTGTCACAGGTATGTCAAGCATGTTTCGAAAATCTGTTTTACGAGCTGGATCTTTTCTGCCCGTCGGATTTGGCAGCGCGGCGACTAATATGAATTTTATGTTTGAAGAAACCTCTTTACCGTTGGGGTTTTCTTTACCTGCCGGATTTGGCAGTGCAGCAACTGCTATGAGCGTCATGTTTAGAAAGGCTGTTATACCATTAAATTTTGCCCCGCCCGCCGGATTTGGCAGCGTGGCGGTTGATATAGGCAGTATGTTTGCATATGTTACTTTACCAGCTGGATTAACTTTTCCTCAAGGCTTTGGCGCCGCAGCAACTTCTATGAGTGGTATATTTCTAAGTGCCTCTTTACCAGCTGGATTAACTTTTCCTCAAGGCTTTGGCGCCAAAGCTACTCTTATGATTGGCGTATTTCAAGGAGCCACTTTGCCAGCTGGATTTGCCCTGCCCGCCGGATTTGGCAGCGTGGCTGATAATATGAGCACTATGTTCGCAAATGTCGCTTTGCCGGCTGGATTAACTTTTCCTCAAGGATTTGGTAGCCGAGCAACTAATATGGCGGCTATGTTTTATAATACTACATTAAATGGTGATATTGATTGGTCAGACACTAATTTAGCAACTTCTTCAGCCAGCAAAAGTAATATGTTTGCCAATATCGTTTGGAATGATCATTTTATAATTGTGCAAAATTTGGCTAGCCGAACTTTTTTGATTAATAATAGCAATATTGATGAACCCTCCCAAATTATAGTTAAAGGTATAGGATTGCTAAAAACCGAAAATCCTAATTCAACCACTTTTTTGGGAATAACTAGCCCCACTCGAGCCCAAATTACTAAAATATCTTTTCAAAGCACTTTGCCAGAATGCGACAATCCAATAGATGTGTCTCGTGACGGTCAAGCTGAGGTGTTGGCTTGTGTTCAAAACAACACAGAAATCATCGTAGGAGCTAACGGACAAGTCCAAGCCAACCCTAATAGCTCTTGGCTTTTTAGTAATTTACCATTGTTGTCTCCGCTGTCGGGCATTAATTTATCTAATTTAGATACAACAACTATTGTAAATATGGCAAATATGTTTCGGCAAACCGCTTTGCCATCTGGTTTTTCTCTGCCCGCCGGATTTGGCAGCGCAGCAACTGATATGGAATTTATGTTTTATGATACTTCATTGCCATCTGATTTTTCCTTACCCACCGGGTTCGGCAGTGTGGCAACTAATATGCGATATATGTTTACAGGAATAGTTTTTCCATCAGCTTTTATTTTGCCCGCCGGATTTGGCCAAGTTGCTGATAATATGCTATCTATGTTTGCTTATGCCACTTTGCCAGCTAGATTTTCCCTGCCCGCCGGATTTGGCAGCGCGGCTGATGATATGAACGCTATGTTTAGTTATGCTGTTTTAAACGGCGATGTTGATTGGTCAAACACTAATTTATTGACTTCCACGACTAGCAAAACCAATATGTTTGCCAATATCGTTTGGAATGGCCATTTTATATTTGTGAAGAATTCGGCCAGTCGAACATTTTTAATCACTAATAGCAATATTAGCGACCCTATACGAATTCAAAGTTTAGACGCAGGACGATTTCTGAAAGCCGAAGATGACGACGACGAAACCTTTTTAGGAATAACTAGCCCAACTCGGCCCGAAATCACTAAAATATCTTTTCAAAGCACTTTGCCAACGTGTTCTAATCCAATAGATGTGTCCGAAGACGGCGCGGCAGGAGTATTGGTTTGTGTTCAAAACAACACAGAAATCATCGTAGGAGCTAACGGACAAGTTAGAGCTAACCACAATAGTTCTTATCTTTTTTGTTGGCTGTCATTGTCAGGAGGGGTGGTTATTGATTTATCTGGTCTAGATACAGCAGCTGCTAGAAATATGTCAGGCATGTTTAGAAGTTCTATCTTGTCATCAGACTTTTCTTTACCAGCCGGATTTGGCAGTGCGGTAACTGATATGAGCGGCATGTTTGAAAATACCGCGTTGCCCGCCAGATTCTCTTTACCTCAAGGCTTTGGGAATATGGCAATTACGATGTCTTCTATGTTCTTTCAAACTACTTTACCGACTGGATTAACTTTTCCTCAAGGCTTTGGCAGCCAAGCAGTTAATATGTCTAATATGTTTTGGGGCGCGACTCTGCCAGCGGGATTTGTTTTGCCGGCAGGATTTAGTCAAAATATTCGCAATATGGTGGCTATGTTTATGAACGCAACCTTAAATGGAGACATAGATTGGTCAAATGACAATTTAGCAGATACCATGGCTAGTAAAGACGATCTGTTTGCCAGCACCGATTGGAATGGTCATTTTATATTTGTGCAAAATTCGGACAGCCGAATATTTTTAATCACTAATAGCAATATTAGTAATCCTATTCGAATTGTAGTTAAAGGCGCAGAACCGATTCCAAAAGCTGAAAATTCTGACCCGGTGACTTTTTTAGGAATAACTAGCCCCACTCGGGCTCAAATCACTAAAATATCTTTTCAAAGCACTTTGCCAGAATGCGACAATCCAATAGATGTGTCTCGTGACGGTCAAGCTGAGGTGTTGGCTTGTGTTCAAAACAACACAGAAATTATCGTAGGAGCTAACGGACAAGTTCAAGCCAATTCTAATAGCTCATGGCTTTTTAGCAATTTAACTATTACTGGCGGGGTTAATCTAAATTTATCTGGTTTGAATATGGCAACTGCTATAAATATGATGTATATGTTTAGGGCTTCTAACTTGTCAAATATAATTGCACCCGACGACTTTGGCAGCGCAGCTACTAATATGAGCGGCATATTTGTCAATGCCGTATTGCCAGCTAACTTTTCCTTAGGCGAAGCTACGGGGTTTGGCAGTCAAGCAATTAGAATAGATTCCGCGTTTTTCAATGTCACTTTTCCAGCAAATTTTTCTTTACCAGCCGGATTTGGCAGCGCGGCTGATGATATGAGGGGCGTGTTTAATTATGCTAAATTGAATGATGATATTGATTGGATATACACTGATTTATCAACTTCTTCGGCTGACAAAACTGATATGTTTAGTAATGTAGTTTGGAATGGTCATTATATATTTGTGAAGAATTCAGCCAGCCGAGCATTTTTAATCTCTAATAGCAATATTAGTGACCCTATACGAGTTCAAAACGTAGATGCTGGACGAATCCTAAAAACTGAAAGCGATAATCCCACCACTTTTTTGGGAATAACTAGCCCCACTCGGGCTCAAATCACTGGAATATCTTTTCAAAGCACTTTGCCAACGTGTTCTAATCCAATAGATGTATCACAAGATGGGCAAGCAGATGTAATAGCTTGTGTGAAAGACGACACAAAAATTATTATTGGTGCTAATGGACAAGTCCAAGCCAACCCTAATAGCTCTTGGCTTTTTAGTAATTTATCATCGTTGGGTTCTCTGATGTCAAGTCTTAATTTATCTAATTTAGATACAACAACTACTGTAAATATGTCAAATATGTTTCGGCAAATCGATTTTCCATCTGATTTTCGCCTGCCCGCCGGATTTGGTAGCACAGCAACTGATATGAGTAATATGTTTCGAGAGACCGGATTGTCACCTTATACCTTCCCCGCCGGATTTGGTAGTGCAGCAACTGATATGAGCGATATGTTTCGAGATGCTAGTGACATAGACGTTTTTAATTTGCCCGCCGGATTTGGCAGCCAAGCAACTAATATGAATCGTATGTTTTGGGGTGTTACTGTATATAACACTATTGATTGGTCAGGCACCGATTTATCAAATTCAGCAGCTAGCAAGGATTCAATGTTCTTTGGGGTTGATTGGAGCGATCATTATAATCGAGGTTATTTAATTGCTCAAAATGAAGCTAGCCGAACTTTTTTAATCACTAATAGCAATATTAGCGACCCTTCCCGAATTATAGTTCAAGGCTCAGAATCAATCCTAAGACAAGAAAAACCTTGGCCAAAAACTTTTTTAGGAATAACTAGCCCCACTCGGGCCCAAATCACTAAAATATCTTTTCAAAATACTATACCAAATTGTTCTTCTCAAATAGATGTGTCTCAGGTAGGTTTTCATGGGGTAATAGCTTGTGTTCGAAACAGCACAGAAATTGTTATAGGAGCTAATGGACAGGTCAAAGCTAATAGCGATAGTTCTTATCTTTTTTATGGTTTATCGGCCGGAGTTACTATTGATTTATCTAGTCTAGATACAGCAGCAACAACTAGTATGTCTGATATGTTTGAGGAATCTAAGTTGTCAAATATAATTGTACCCGCCGGGTTTGGCAGCACAGCAATTGATATGAACAATATGTTTTATAATGCTATTCTTCCAAAAGATATGGAATTGCCTGCTGGATTTGGCAGCACAGCACTCTATATGACATATATGTTCAGAAATGCTATCATTCCAGTATTTTTTTCCTTACCCGCCGGATTTGGTAGTGTGGCGGCTCATATTGACGGTATGTTTAATGGAGCAACTGTGAAGGGGTTTGAATACAGATTTTCTTTGCCTGTTGGCTTCGGCAGCCAAGCAACTGATATGAGCAATATGTTTGAAAATGCTGTTTTAGAGTCAGATATTGATTGGTCAGGCACTGATTTATCAAATTTAGCGGCTAGCAAAACTGATATGTTTGCTAATACTACTTGGAATAGTCATTTTATATTAGTTCAAAATCAAAGCTCAGTTAATTGGTTGACTGACGGAACTGGGGCTAGTTTTGCTAATGTCAAAGTTGAATGATAATATATATTAAATGGTAATATGTAATATATATGCAGTTTATAAATCTAATTTTAAAGAAGAATAGAGAATAGTTTGGAAAAAAGCCGTTATATTGCTCGTGCTAAATCGGAAGGTCAGCAAAAATATTTAGACTCCATAGAAAATAATATAATTACCATTGGTGTGGGGCCTGCAGGCACAGGCAAAACATTTTTGGCTATGAGTAAAGCGGTTGATGCGCTTTTGTCAAAAAGGGTTGAACGAATAATTTTGACGCGCCCAGCTGTGGAAGCAGGCGAAAGACTGGGCTTTTTGCCAGGAGATTTAGCCAGCAAAATAGACCCTTATTTGCGCCCTTTATATGATGCTTTAAATATGTTAATTGAGCCGGAGTCGGTTAATAAATTAATTGATGATAATATTATTGAAGTTGCTCCTTTGGCGTATATGAGAGGCCGAACTTTGAATAATTCATTTATTATTTTGGACGAAGCTCAAAACACCTCTAATGAACAGATGAAAATGTTTTTAACGCGTTTAGGAGAAGCTTCAAAAATGGTGGTTACAGGTGATTTAACGCAAATAGATTTATTAAAGCCGTCAGCTAGCGGGCTTATAAAAGCTTCAAAAATTTTAAAAAATATTGAGGGAATTAGTGTCATTAATCTGACAGCTAAAGATGTTGTTAGACATAAATTAGTTTCAAAAATTATCAAGGCCTACAATATATAAAATTTTATGAATCGCTAATATGAATCGTTAATATGAATTGCTAATATGAATCACTGATATGAATTATTAAGGGGAAATATGAGCGAATTAAAACAAAGACAAGAATTTTTAGAATTCAAAAAAGCTTCTCAATTTCGCGATTTGAGAGATGTTGATGTTGAATATCAAAAACTTCGTTTAGAAAAAGTTATATTGGTTGGTGTTTGGTCAAGGGGAAATATATCTTTGTCAGAAGGCCAAGAGTCTTTAGAAGAGCTTGAGCAATTAGCCCAAACAGCCGGAGCCTTGGTTTTAGGAACTGTTTTAATACACAGAAATTTGCCTGACAGAAAATTTTATATAGGAAGAGGCAAATTAGGCGAATTAAAAGATTTGTCTTATGATCAAAAGGCTGACACTGTGGTATTTGATAATGATTTACTGCCTTCGCAAAGAATTGCTATTGAAAATGAACTACAAATTAAAGTGATTGACAGAACTGCTCTAATTTTAGATATTTTTGCTTTGCATGCTAAATCTAAAGAGGGCAAAGCCCAAGTGGAATTAGCTCAATTACAATATTTATTGCCTAGACTGCGCGGCTGGGGGCAGTCTATGAGCCGGCAGGCTGGCGGTCAAGTGGGCAGTTCATCTTCTGGTATGGGCTCTAGAGGGCCTGGCGAAACGCAGTTAGAACTTGATAGACGTGCTATAAATAGAAGAATAGGCGCTTTAAAAAAGAGTTTATATAAAATGAAAATTGACAGACAAACAAAGGCTAAACGACAATTGGAACGAAATGTTTTAAAGGCTTCAATTGTAGGCTATACTAATTCAGGCAAATCGTCGTTATTGCGAGCTTTGACTGGCTATAAGCCGTTAATTCAAAATGCTTTATTTGCCACAGTTGACACAACAACTAAAAGGCTAAAAAAAGAAGGGGAATATTCCTATGTGATTTCTGACACAGTGGGGTTTATTTCAAATTTGCCGACCACTCTTATTGAGGCTTTTAGATCTACTTTAGAAACGGCTTTATCGGCTGATATATTAGTTCATATAATGGATGCAACTTCAAAATCGGTTGATAAACATATTAGTGTAGTTAATAAAATTTTAGGTGATATTAGATCAGAGGACGGTTCTGGGAATATTGTGCTTCATTCACAATATCGTCAAATAGGATCTAAAGAACTTTTAGTATTTAATAAAATTGATTTATTAGATAAAGAACAATTAAATTTTTTGCAAATGAAATTTCCTCAAGCTTTTTTTGTATCTGTTAAAGAAAATCTAGGTATAAAAGAGCTTAAAAGCGAAATTATAAAAAAACTTGTATCTAGTCTTCAAACAGAGGAAATAGTTGTGCCATATAGTGAAAACAAAAGTTTAGAAAGCTATCACAAAACTGGTGTTATTGTAAATCAAGCGTTTAAAGATGATGGGGTGCATTTGCTGGTTAGGATATAAATAATTTTTGCAATATCTAAAAATGTTATAATTGTTAGTTTTATGAAATCAAATGTTATAAATTATAAGTTTTGTGCAAAATATGTGATAAATTGTTAATGAGTGTTGATGATTTGTTTCACATTGATTTAATACTTCCAATTTGTAGACCGTTGTAATGAAAGGCGATTATGGTAATTAGAGAAAGTAAGGCAAATATAAAAACAACACCGTTGTTAAAGAATAAAGTATTTAAAATAAGCACTTTTGCGGTGGCATTAAGTCTGCTTGTCGCTGGGATGCATTTTTATCCTAATAAGGTGCAAGCAACACATCTCGAAGAAAAGAAAATTTTACATTTAGACGTTAATAGATCGGTTGATCAAGCTGATCCAGATAATCCAGTTTATTCAACAACTATTTCTATGCAGGGAGATTTATCTGCTGCTGATATTAGATTTGAAGGAGCTTTTCAGAGTGCTAAAGTAATAGACATTATAGATCTTAATGGAAGTAAATACATTAAATTTACTAAACCTTATGCTGATTTTGCTATTTCAAATAATCAAAGGGTTGATAATGCTGGTTATTTGGCTATAGGTGATAATATTTATAACATCACTGATGATTATGTTAAAGTTTTGCCACTAGGTGAAAATACAGGCAAAAATCCAAAACTGTCTTACACACCTGAAGATTTGGGGAAAAATTTTAAATCGGCTGCTGATTTTTTTAAAAATTTTACAGATAAAACAGAATATTCTGCTGAAACAGTTGCTTTATTTAAGAAACTGGCTTTGACTTCTGGTATTTTGGGAAATGTTGGAGCTTTTGTTTCTATTTTAAATATCTTTGGTCTACTTCCTCAATTTGCCGATAAAGAAGATCCTGTTTTAAAGGGGTTAAAAGAACTTTCAAAACAAATAGATCAAATATCTAAAGATTCAGAGAATAGAGATAACGAAACATTTAATAGATTAAAAAGAGATAAATATGCTGATCACATAAACGGCTTTATTTCTCAACAGCAAAACTTTGATTCTAATTGGGGAGAAACAAAAATAAGACCTTTTATGAGTGTTCTATATACTGTTGCTGGACAAGCTGGCGTTTCGCCAGACAGCAGCGGTGTTATAGATTTTTCTAATTCATCTGTTAATGATAAAATAATAGAATATTTAAATAATTCTGGTGACACAGGGCAAGCATATATGAGTGTTTTGCAAAATTACGGTTCTGCAATTTTTGCTAATTATTATGATGAGGGAACGGGGTCTAGTGTTTTGAATGATGGCTATTATGTGCAGCTGTTAAATCTTTTAAAATATATTTCAGGTGACACAACTTATTCGGTTGGTGACTTAACCTCACCTAACTTTATGGAGGTTTTTGATTCATTTGCTAAAATACAATATGATTGGAGTTTCCAAGAAATAGAATCAAGAGAAGCTATTTTGAATTATATGTATCAAGAAACGGTAGCTATGACATTTCCTTATTATTTTGCTATTCAGCTTGATAGAACTCGTAATTTAAAATCTTATATTAATTCCCAAAAAGATTTGAAATTAATATATAAATATGACCCGGCTTGTGAAGTTCAAACATGCGATTTTTCGGAAAATTCGCCGAAAGTGGTGGCTTTGAAAAAGGTTATGATAATGGCTGAACAAAATGATCAAACAGATAGTAATTTAATTTCTGTGATTACTGAAAGGGTTGGCGAATTGCAAAAACAAAGAGACGCAGAAAATGATGCTATTAATAATTTAAAAAATCTAAAAAGTCGTGATCTTACTGTTCATTCAAATGTTTTAAATTTGAATTTTTCAACAGCGCTTTGGATGATCGATACGGAAAAAATGTGTGTTTGGCACCCCCGTAAGAAAGGTCGTTTTGATTATTATATAGATTGTTCTTTGTCTAATATAAAAACTGGTGATTACACGCAAACAATAAATGCTGATCAATTTAATAAATTGGCCTACGCTGCTCAAATTAGACATACTAGCCTAAGAGACGAAATAGGAAGTTTTGTTGACTTATCGAGCATTTATGGCAATCCAGAATGGCTTTTTACTAGTCAAGGATGTAGATCAAGGATAGATATAGGAACTACGAATTTTCAATGGGATAATTATTATTCTAATTGTGATATATATCCAATTGGCGCTAATAAAGAAAAATCATCAGGTCTTGTTGATGTTCAGATTTTTCATGGACAAGATTACGAATTTTGGGGTTGGGACTATGAAGCAAAAATTGAATGGACGAATGCTAAAACAACAGGATCAATTCTTAAAATTAAATAAATAGCTTTTTGGAGATAAAAGTTTATAGGTGGGATTGCTTTTACGCAAAATGGGGTATAGAAGCTTCTTTGGTGCAGTATGCGTTTTGGCTTTTGTTTTCCAGATGGGCTTAGTTCGGCTGTTTTTGATATGTCAGATATGTTTCATGGCGCTGTTTTTTCAAGTTATTTTATTTTACATAGCGTCTTAAGTTAGAAAATTTTTTTAGCAGATATACTATTTTTGCTAACATATTATTTTCAAATGGTTGTTTTTTTGTTATATTTTTTATAATTTTTATATTAAACTATAAATAGACAAAGTAGGTTATTAAATTGTGAAAAAAACATTAAAAAAAAGTAAGAATAAAACGAAATCGATTTCGTTGTTTAACGTAATTGCTGTTTTAGCTTTTGTTTTAAGCTTTCAAACTCTCAGTGTAGGTTTTCAAACTCCTTTAGCCACGGCTAATACAAACGATGTTCACAGAACTAGCATAAATGATGTCCCTCCTGCGCCTAGAAATGTTGCAATTGTTCAAAGCGGCGATTCTTTGGAAGTCTCTTGGGCCGCTCCGTCTCCTGAACCATCTGGTGATTGGACTTATAAAGTGGAATTAGTGGATGAAATAGATAAAGTTGTTGAAACTGCTCAAAATATTTCTAAATCAGTTTTAACGCAAACATTTGCAAACTTATTTACTTCAAATTATAAGGCTAAAGTCTATGTTCAAACATCAGGCGGTGAAACTAGCCAGGCAGCCGAATCTGATAAATCCAAACCTGCCCAAATAGCGTTAGGGGCTGCTTCTGCAAATATAAATTTTGCGGATATTGCCGATTTAGAATCTGAAAGCCAAGCGAAAATTAAATGGGCTGCAGCTTTTGGTATAACCACTGGTTACACACCTACAACTTATAACCCGAAAAAAGCAGTTAGCCGCCGTCAAATGGCCAGCTTCTTTAAAAGATTAGCCGGCGGTCCAGCGCCTAGTGGTCAACCTGTCAAATTCAAAGATGTGACTGATAAAGAACAAAATAAAGCAGATATAGATTGGCTTTCAGCCGAAAAAATAACAACAGGTTATATATGCACAGCTAAGGCTAAGCCAGATAAGGCTTGTACTAAAGCAGGTGATGTTGTTTATATGCCTGGAGCTGTTGTAAACCGCGGGCAAATGGCCCAATTTATATATAAATATGTCGGTCAGCCTTATATTTCTCCTGATGAAGTAAATTCGTATATGAAGGAGTTTTCTGATAGCCAAAAGTTGCGTGATAATGGTCAGGCCGAAGCGGTTGCTTGGCTTTTGAAGTATAATGTGACAAAAGGTTATCCTGATGGAACATATAAACCAACTACAAGAGTCAGCCGTGAACAAATGGCAGTTTTTCTAGCAAGATTAGCTAATATTTTAAATATAACGCCTTATTTGGCTAGAGAGACTATTACTCCTCAAATAAGCGGAGACCCTATTTTGCCAACTAATTTTTTGAATATTCCAGGTTTAAATAGAAAAGATATAACTAAAATTAGCTTTATATCAACTTTGCCGGTTTGCAATAACCCAATTGATGTTTCATCAAGCAAAAATGGAAGTATTTTAGGATGTGTTCAAAATGCCACGGAGATTGTTATTGGCGAGCCTTTAGGGGTGAAAGGCAATCCATATAGTGCGGATGGGCTTTTTTCAAATCTTTCAACGGGAGCTTTGCAAAGTTTAGATTTTTCAACAATATCTGATTTGGGGAATGCGATTTCTGCTTATGCGGCATTTGCAGTGGATTCGGGATTTGTAAATAGCGCTATTCCAAATAATTTTGTGTTTCCAAACGGTTTTGGCGTGAAATCAGAGAATATGGCATATATGTTTGCTAATAGAGCCTTTGCTCAAAATGAAATTTTTGGAGAAGATTTTGCTAAAAACGCTACTAATATGAACGCTATGTTTAAGGGGGGTATTTTAAATAGCGATATTGATTGGTCAGAAACTAATTTTTCAACTTCCACGGCTAGCAAAATTGATATGTTTACTGACACTGTGTGGAATAATCATTTTATTTTTGCGCAAAATTCAGTTAGCAGAACTTTTTTAATTACTAATAGCAGCCTCAGCGACGTTTCTAGAATTAAAGTTAAAGGTGTTAGTTTAGTTTTAAAGTCTGAAACCGCTAATCCAGCTAGTTTTTTAGGTTTAAGCTCACCAACTCGTGGACAAATCACTAAAATATCTTTTCAAAATTCTTTACCCATCTGTCCAGAACCTTTTGACGTGTCAGAAGATGGTAAAGGTAAAGTTTTAGCTTGTGTAAACAACTCCACTGAAATTGTTATAGGCGCGGAGGGGGCTGTCCAAGCTAATGCAAATAGTTCTTATTTATTTGCTAATTTGAATTCAGTAAATGGGGTTGTGCTTGATTTAGCTAATTTAGATACTACGCAAGTCCAAGATATGTCATATATGTTTACTTATAGTAAATTGAAATTCACACCAATTTGGCCAATAAGCGGATTTGGTCAAGCCGTCGATAATATGCGATATGCGTTTTTTGACGTTTCATTGCCTGATCAGTTGGTTTTTCCTCAAGGCTTTGGAACAGCTAATATTGATATGACCTCTATGTTCAGTGATGATACTTTGCCAGCTGGATTTGCCTTGCCAGCAGGTTTTGGCAGCGCAGCTGCTAATATAAGTTTTATATTTGCTGGAACAACATTTCCCCTTGGGTTTGTTTTGCCAGATAGATTTGGAGCTGCAGCTAAAAATATGAATTCTATGTTTAATGGCGCTACTTTAAATAGCGATATTGATTGGTCAGAAACTAATTTTTCAACTTCCACGGCTAGCAAAACTGATATGTTTACTGGCACTGTTTGGAATGACTATTTTATTTTTGCGCAAAATTTAGCTAGTAGAACTTTTTTAATCACTAATAGCGATATTAGTGATACTTCTAGAATTAAAGTTAGAGGGGCTAGTTCAGTTTTAAAGTCTGAAACCGCTAATCCGACCACTTTTTTAGGAATACCTAGTCCAACTCGTGATCAAATTACTAAAATAACTTTTCAAAATTCTTTTCCCACCTGTCCAGAACCTTTTGATCTGTCAGATGATGGTACAGCAGGCGTTTTAGCATGTGTGAAAAATTCCACTGAAATTGTTATAGGAGCAAATGGTCAAGTCGAAGCTAATGATGATAGCAGCAGTTTATTCGCCAATTTAACTTTAGCAGCTGGGGTTGATGTTGATTTAGTTAATTTAAATACTTCCTTTATCACAAATATGTCAAATATGTTTCAGGATAGTAAATTAAAGTCTGCTTTAATTTGGCCAACTAATTTTGGTAGTGTGGCAACTAATATGGGGAATATGTTTCGAGGAGCAACACTTTCAGCTGGGTTTGTTTTGCCAGATAGATTTGGAGTTGTAGCCAAGAATATGAATTCTATGTTTAACGGCGTCACTTTAAATGGAGACATAGATTGGTCAGGCACTGATTTATCTGTTTCCACGGCTAGCAAAACTAATACGTTTCAAAATACTGTTTGGAATGGACATTATATTTTAGTGCAAAATTCTGCTTCTAGAGCTTTTTTAATTACTGATAGCAGTCTTAGTGACGTTTCTAGAATTAAAGTCAAAGGAGCAGGTTCAGTTTTGAAAGCTGAAGCTGCTAATCCGGCTAGTTTTTTGGGTCTAAGCTCACCAACTAGAGCCCAAATCACTAAAATAACTTTCCAAAATACTTTGCCGGCTTGCAATAATCCTTTTGATGTATCCACTGACGGCAAATCTGGAGTTTTAGCTTGTGTAAACAATTCCACTGAAATTGTTATAGG
>JAITRN010000054.1 GCA_031288355.1 Candidatus Opitulatrix roisinitermitis
ATAAACAGCATTTGACTTAGGGGCTGTGGCAATATAAACCACTGCTTGAGCTAAGGGGATTCTAGCTTCCGGCAAGCCAATTAACTGCACAGCCTGAGCAGCCGAAATAGCAATATTTAATGCATTTGGATCAGCCATACCTATTTCTTCGGCCGCCGAAATTATCAAACGTCTAGCTATGAAACGCGGGTCTTCCCCTCCCTTAATCATACGAGCTAAATAATGTAAAGCTGCGTCGGCATCTGAACCTCGCAAAGATTTAATAAAAGCACTTGCCACGTCATAATGTTCATCTTGAGCTTTATCATAAACTATAACATTTTCATCTATAACTTTATCCAAAATTTCGCAATTTATAATTTTCGGAAATTCCTTTTTAGTGATCTGACTTTTAGCGGTCTGGCCTTTAGATTTTTCCCTTTTAGATTTTTCCCTTTTAGATTTTTCCCCTTTAGATTTCTCCCTTTTAAATTTTTCCAAATAGGCAGCTGCAGCCTGTAAAATGGTTAAAGCTTTCCGAGCGTCCCCAGATGATAGACGGGCTAAATTTTCTGAGGCTTTTTTATCTATAAAAATTTCATTATTTAGGCCTCTGGGCGATTTCAAAGCCTTTTGAATAATTTTTTTTATATCCTTATCAGTTAACGACTCTAATCTAACAACTAAGGACCTTGAAATAAGAGGTGCGATAATTGAAAAAGACGGATTTTCAGTGGTTGCAGCAATTAAGATTATAACAGAATTTTCCACGCTTGGCAAAAGAGCGTCCTGCTGGGAACGAGAAAATCTATGAACTTCATCTATAAATAAAACAGTTTGTTTGCCTGAACTTATTAAATTCTGTCTAGCTTCTTCTATAACTTGTCTTATATCAGAAACGCCTGATGTCACAGCCGACAGCTGCCGAAAATTGCGGTTATTATCATTAGCAATTAATTTAGCAATAGTGGTTTTGCCTGATCCAGGCGGTCCCCATAAAATTATTGAATTAGATTGAGTTTTTCCCTTAGATTCTATTAAATTTCTCAGAGGCGAAGCTGGGTATAAAATTTTTTCCTGACCTAAAATATCAGATAATTTTTGGGGCCTCATTCTAGCCGCCAAAGGCATGGTTTTGGCTAATTTTTCATCTTCTTGATCAGTAAATAAATCTAAATGAACGTTTTTCATTTATTTTTTTTATCTGGTGCATGATAATCAACACCAGTTTCAGACCTCTGTTTTTTGGAAATAACAGACGGCGCCTCGGTCATAAGATCTTGACCTCCGCCAGATTTTGGAAAAGCAATAACATCTCTTATAGAACCAGATTTAGTTAAAATCGCTGCTATTCTATCCCAGCCCAAAGCAATTCCGCCATGCGGAGGAGCGCCATAATCAAAAGCTTTTAGCAAAAACCCAAACTTCTCATCAGCTTGAACTTCATCTATTCCCATAACAGAAAAAATTCTTTTTTGTAAAGTTTTGTCATAAACTCTCAAAGACCCTCCGCCTATTTCATGACCGTTGCAAACTATATCATAAGCCTGTGACAAGGCATTTGCTGGGTCTGATTCAAATTTATCCGCCCAATCATCGCTAGGCATAGTAAAAGCATGATGCATAGCAGTCCATTTTGAATTGCCAATTTTTATCTCTTCATCATCTTCATCGGCTGATTTAAATAAGGGAAAATCCACCACCCAAACTAGAGAAAATTCATCATCTTTTAAAAGACCTTGTCTTTTAGCTATTTCCACTCTAGCAGCCCCTAAAAGAGCTTTTGCTTGTAAAGGTTTACCAGCTGAAAAAAATATTACATCGCCGTTTTGCGCACCGGTTTTATCTTGTAAACCGTTTCTTTCTAAATCCGACAAATTTTTAGCAACCGGGCCGCCTAATTCACCATTTGCAGAAATTGTGACATAAGCCAAACCTTTAGCCCCTCTGGAACGAGCCCATTCTTGCCAAGCATCAAATTGACGACGCGGTATATCAGCACCGCCTTTATAAACTACTGCGCCAACATATTCTGATTGGAAAACTCTAAAAGGAGTGTTATGAAAATATTGCGTTAAATCAACTAGCTCGGTGTCAATTCTTAAATCTGGTTTATCAGAACCGTATTTATCAACTGCTTCGGCAAAAGTAATTTTAGAGAAAGGAATTTTGATTTTATATCCAGCACAGGCAAAAACTTCTAATAATATTTTTTCTGTCAAGCTCATAATTTCCTCTTGGGAAACAAAACTAGCTTCTATATCAAGTTGAGTGAACTCTGGCTGTCTATCAGACCGAAAATCTTCATCTCGATAACATCTAGCAATTTGATAATATCTTTCTAAACCACCCACCATTAAAAGTTGTTTAAAAAGTTGAGGCGACTGCGGCAAGGCATACCATGCACCAGGTTTTAAACGAGCTGGCACTAAAAAATCCCTAGCGCCCTCTGGAGTGGAGCGAACTAATGTGGGAGTTTCTATTTCGCAAAAATCATAATTGTCTAAAACTTTTCTAGCAGCCTTATTTAATTTAGCCCGAAGCTTCAAAGAATTGGCAATTCTAGGACGGCGAATATCTAAATAACGATATTTTAATCTAGTCTCTTCGCCAACAGGTTCTTTATCTTCAATAGCTGTTGAAACTTGAAAAGGTAAAGGTTTAGATTTAGAAATAATTTTAACATCTTCGGCCACAATTTCTATTTCACCAGTTGTAAGATTAGTATTTTCTTGACCAGCTGGTCTTTCAATAACTTGTCCTTCAACTGTTATAATATACTCATTATGCAAAGCTCTAGCTAAATCTTCGTCATGAATAACAATTTGAGCTATACCGCTTCTATCTCTTAAATCTATAAAAGCCACTCCACCATGGTCTCGGCGGCGGTCTATCCAACCTGTCACTATTACTTTTTTCTCAATATCGGCTTTGCTTAAATCAGCTAATAAATGACTTCTATACCCCATACTTTTAGTTTATCACGCTAATTTATCTAATTTTTTGCTAATGGTTTGATTATGGTAAAATTAATTATATGAAAAAAAGCCCTAAATTTCCGCGTCATGCCGAAAATTTTCATAAATCAAGTCGTTTTGTGACAGCCATTTTAACAATTATAGCAATTATTTTTGGATTTAGTTCTTTTGCAGCTGCTATGTGGATAGATATAAATTACGGTTTTAAAACTATCAATACATCTCTTATGGGAGAAAACAGAGTTTTAGTTGATCCTAATGCTGGAAATTCAATGAATATTCTAGTTTTAGGTGTTGACTCTCGCGGCACCCAAGAAGATTTAGATTTATCATCTGACGGAAATGCTCAAGACGCAGCTGGCGCAAGAAGCGACACAGCTATTTTAATACATATATCATCTGATAGGCAAAGAGTGGAAATGGTGTCTATACCGCGCGATTCCATGGTGCCTGTGCCGCAATGCCAAACAACTCATGATTTAGCTAATGGTCAAACTATTGCAATGTTTAATTCAGCTTTTGCCAATGCTTACGATTTAGGGCAAGATTTAGAATCAGGTGCAAGTTGCGCTGCTAAAACAGTTGAAGAAAATACCCATGTTCATATTGACGGATTTGTAGTAGCAGATTTTGCAGCTTTTAAAAATATGGTTGACGCATTAGGGGGTATCAAAATTTGTATCCCTCAATTTATCGACGCTTGGAATGTGGGAGGACTCACTTTACAAAAAGGCATTCATACATTGAACGGTCGAGACGCCACAGAATATGCTAGAGCCAGAGAGGGTATAGGCCTTGGAGACGGCTCTGACATTGACCGAATAAAAAGACAGCAGCAAGTTTTAGGAGCAATTATTAATAAAGCTATGCAAGAATTAGATTTCGCTCATATACCAGAACTATATAGACTAATACGAGGGGCAACCCATTCTATGACTTCTACACTCAATTTGCAGGATTATGCTGGCTTAGCTTTTTCCCTGAGAAATACAAATATGTCAAATATTATGTTTTATACTGTGCCTTGGGAAAGCTATCCTGAAGACCCTAACCGAATACAATGGACTGATAAAGCTAATGAAATTTGGAATCGCTTTATACACGACACCCCTATTATAAAACCACAAACTCCTAGTCCTGCACCAAATGCTTCTGTTTCACCAAATTCTAATAGCAACAATAGCTCTAATAATTCAACTAATTCAGAGATAAATTCTTTAGATGAAATACAACATCAAAATGCTAAAGATGATTTTATGTGCGGAAAATAGATGTCTGATAAACCGCCTTCTTTTACACCTACAAATCCAGAAAATGGCCAATTTAACAATCCTGAAAGTTATGCACCTAGAAAACTAGATAAGGCTTCTAGGACCACAACTCCTAAAACTCAAATTCAAAGAGTTAGCGGAGAAGTGGATTTGTCAGAACTACAAAACAAAAAACTCAATTATCTAAAAAATAGCAAAAAGCCAAAAATCAAATTTACAAAAAATAATTTCCTAAAAAAAAGAAAGCCTCGTTGGCTAAAAACAATTATATGCTTAATTAGTATTATTATTATATTTATAATATCCATTATCATATGGGGAAATCAACTTTTACACCATGAACAAGCTCTTTCAAAAAAAGCTGATACTTCTCCAGCCGCCACTTATCTAATAGCAGGCTCAGACAAAAGAGATAAAGCCGTTAACGACGAGACCCAAGGCGGCAGAAGCGACACTATTATGCTTCTAACGCTGCCTCAATCTGGCACTCCCTCCCTTATATCTGTCCCGCGAGATACATACACTGATATTGATGGTCATGGACCCAATAAACTAAATGCCGCTTATTCTTTTGGGGGTATGAAACTTATGGTCAAAACCATTGAAGACAATTTTTCTATTAAAATAGACCATTTTATTGAATTAGGATTTGATTCAATGGTGGATATTGTTCAATCTGTAGGAAATTTACATTTATGTTTGGACTACGACGTCAATGACAACGACAGCGGCCTAAAATGGAAAGCGGGCTGCCATGATGCCGACGGAAAAACTGCCTTAGCTTTTTCAAGAATGAGATATTCTGACCCTTTAAGCGACATAGGCAGAACATTAAG
>JAITRN010000033.1 GCA_031288355.1 Candidatus Opitulatrix roisinitermitis
AGACTCCATAAATCAAGTTTACATTAATGATAAACTTATTGTGTGAAAAAACAGATTTTCACTAGTGCTTTATTTTTCATCTTTTTGGCTGTTTTAACAGGCTGTTCAGTTGATAATAAAACTAATCAACTTATAATAAATTCAAATAATAAAAACCCTAATTACGCTATTTCAGGTGAGATGGCAGGTTCAGGCGCCACTAGTCAAAAAAATTCAATAGACGCTTGGAAAATAGGCTATGGACAAATTTATCCTAATATATCTGTGGCTTATGACCCAAAAGGCAGCGGCGGCGGGCGAAAAGATATTATAAATGGAGCAGCAGTTTTTTCAGCCACTGATAAAAAACTAACTGATTTAGAAATGATTCAGGCTAAAACTGTTTGTGGTCAAAAAGGTGTTATTCAAATACCTACTTATATTAGCAAAATTGCTGTGATTTTTAAATTAGATAATATTGCGTCTTTGAATTTAGATAGTCAAACGTTGGTTAAAATTTTTTCAGGCGTTATAACTAAATGGTCTGATCCAGAAATTGTTTCGCAAAATCTTAAATTAGATTTGCCAGATAATAATATAACTGTGGTCCGCCGAACTGACGATTCAGGCATGACAGATACTTTCACTTCTTTTTTAGCAAAGACAAATAGCTCAATTTGGAAATGGGGCGAAACCTCTTCTTGGCCAACAGCTATTGCTAGCCTTTCACAAGGAGCTCAAGGTCAGGCTGGTGTGGCAAATGTTGTAGGTCTAGGAAATTCAACAATTGGTTATGTTGATTCTGGGCAAATTGGGCAGTTGGGCGTGGTCAATTTATTAGACACAATAGAACAAACTTCTTATATGGCGGCTTGCACACATTATAACGATAAGCCAACTGCCCAATTTGTAAAATCTTGGCTGGAATATGTTGTTTCACTAGATGGACAAATACTGTCGCACAATATTTCAAATTCAATTATTTTAAATGATAACGCCCGACAATTAGCTAATCAAGAAATTGCTAAAATAACTTTTGAATAAAATGACTTTTGAATAAAAAACTAACGAATAAAAAAGAGCCAATGAATAAAAAAATAATTAATAAAAAAACAATGAATAAAAAAATAATGCGGCGTGACAAATTTTATATAGTAGTTTTAGCCTGTGCGCTGATGGTTTTATTTATTTTATTCGCTATAACAGTTTTTCTTTTAGGCAGCGCTATTCCGGCTCTGCATGCCTCGCAATCTGATTTATTGGGTATTTCTTGGTATAAATCATCTGATGCGCAAAATATTTTTTCTTTTTGCTTGCCTTTAGTTTTTTCCACAATTTTGTCGTCTTTAATAGCTTTAGTCATTGCTGTGCCTATTTCTATAGGTATGGCTTTGTTTATAACATTTTATGCGCCCAGAAAATTAGCTCAGATTGCTAGTTGGATTATTGACATTTTAGCCTCAATCCCTTCTATCGTTTACGGACTTTGGGGAATTTTTGTTTTTTGCCCTTTTTTGGTTTGGTTTCTGCCAAATATTATGCCAAACCCTCCTAGAGTTTTATTCACTTTGGGAACAGTTTTAGCAATTATGATAATACCTATTATAACTAGCCTTATAAGAGATATATATTCAGGCACGCCGCGTTTAGATATTGAGGCAGCCTATGGTCTGGGGGCCACTAAATGGGAAATGATAAAGCTGTCAGTTTTGCCTTATGGCGCTCAAGGAGCAATTAGTGCTTCAATGCTAGGTTTGGGCCGAGCCTTAGGTGAGACTATGGCGGTTTTGATTATTTTGTCTCCTGGCAGATCTTTTTCCCTGAATATTTTTCAGCCTTCATTGCATCAGACTATTGCTGGAAATATTGCAGCCCAATTTCCAGAAGCAAATTCTCTGGGTGTTTCACTTTTAACAGTGACAGGTTTGGTTTTGTTTATAATAACCTTTTTAGTAAATTGGGCTGCCCGAAAAGTAAATTATAACGAAGGTTAAATTACAGCGAACGGTAAACGGTAAATTATAGCGAACGGTAAATTATAGTAAAGGTAAATTATAATAATGAGTGAAAGTTATAGCAATGAATGAAGCGGACAGAAGACCGTCTTTTAGATCAATATCTCGTCGGCGAAAAAACTTTGATCTTTTTATGAAAATAGTTATATTTAGCTGTTTTATTTTAGTTTCCGTTCCGCTTATTTCAATAATATATATAGTTATAGTAAAAGGCTTTGGGCAGCTTACACCTTATTTTTTAACGCATACTATGAAAGGGGTTATGGGGGGTTTTTGGCCTTTTGGAGGAATATTGCATGCTTTATTAGGCACAATTTTGATAACATTTGGGGCTATGATAATTTCTATACCAATTGGAGTGGCCACTGCTATTTATCTGGTGGAATATTCTAAAAAAAACAAATTATCAAACGCTATTAATATAATGGTGGATATTATGAGCGGCGTGCCGTCAATTGTGGCAGGCTTGTTTGCCTATTCTTTATTTGCACTATTTTTGGGGCCAAAAGCAGTTTTTGGTTTTTCTGGGTCAGCCGCCTTAGCAGTTTTGATGATTCCCACAATTGTTAGATCCACACAAGAAATGCTTAATTTAGTGCCTAATGAGTTGAGAGAAGCTAGTTTTGGTTTAGGTGTTTCAAAGTTTAGAACTATTGCGAAAGTGGTTTTGCCAACAGCTTTTTCAGGAATCGTCACAGGAATTTTGTTGTCGGTTGCTAGAGTTATCGGCGAAACAGCTCCTTTATTGCTGACCGCCGGGACAATTGATTCATTGAATTGGAATTTATTTTCTGGCCGGATGATGTCTTTGCCAGTTTATATATATAATGAATATTCTCAAGGGTTAGCAATTTGCTCAAATAATCTTTTAGGGGCGGATTGTTTATCCGATATTAGAATGCAAAGAGCCTGGTCGGCGGCATTAGTTCTTTTTGGTGTTATAATTATTTTAAATCTTGTAGGGAATATTATTAGATTAAAAGTTTTGCGAAAAAGAGGTAAATAATGGGGCAAAGAATAGATGTTGAGCATTTAGATGTTTTTTATGGATCATTTAGGGCGGTAGAAAACATCAGTATGACAATTAACCCCAATGAAATAACGGCCTTTATAGGCCCTTCAGGCTGCGGCAAATCAACTTTTTTGCGCACTATTAACCGCATGCACGAAATGGTTGATAATGCTTATGTTAAAGGCTCTATTTTGTTAGAAGGCCGCAATTTATATTCGTCTGATATAGACCCTGTTCAAGTTAGACGGGAAGTGGGCATGGTTTTTCAAAGACCAAACCCTTTTCCAACTATGTCAATTAGGCAAAACGTTTTAGCCGGTATGAAATTAAATAACAAATCTTTGACTAAACAGCAGGAAGACGAAATTGTTGAAACTTCTTTGCGAGGGGCTAATTTATGGAATGAAGTCAAAAATAGGCTAAATTCACCGGCTTTAGGCATGTCTGGCGGACAGCAGCAAAGATTATGCATTGCTAGGGCTATAGCTCAAAAACCGTCTGTTTTGCTTATGGATGA
>JAITRN010000035.1 GCA_031288355.1 Candidatus Opitulatrix roisinitermitis
AAATAATTTAAGAATTTTAATTGCGGGTCAGCTTACGATACACTAATCTATGTGGTCTAGCTGCCTTAGCACCTAAGCGGGCAACTTTATTTTCTTCATAAGCTTGAAAATTGCCTTCAAACCAAAACCATTTAGCCGGGTTTTCTTCATTTCCTTCCCATGCCAAAATATGTGTACAAACTCTATCTAAAAACCACCTATCATGCGATGACACCACCACACATCCAACAAAATTTAATATAGCATCCTCTAAAGATGCTAAAGTTTGAACATCTAAATCATTAGTTGGTTCATCCAAAAGCAATAAATTACCACCTTGTTTAAGTGTTAAGGCTAAGTTAAGTCGATTTCTTTCCCCACCCGATAAAACACCAGCCGCTTTTTGTTGATCAGCTCCTTTAAAACCAAAAGATGCTACATAAGCTCGACTAGGTATCTGCGTTTTACCAACTTCAATAATATCTAAACTGTCTGAAACTACTTCCCAAAGCGGCTTAGCCGGATCAATTTTAGCTCTAGTTTGATCTACATAAGATATAAGAACTGATTCACCCACTTTTAACTCGCCAGATGTTAAAGCTTCTAAGCCAACAATAGTTTTAAAAAGAGTAGTCTTACCTACCCCATTAGGTCCTATAATTCCCACAATTCCAGCTGGTGGCAAAGAAAAAGATAAATTATCTATTAGGACTCTCTCAGCAAAAGTTTTTTTTATATTTTTAGCTTCTAAAACTAGTGTACCTAATCTAGGACCTGGCGGTATTTGAATTTCCTCAAAATCTAATTTCTGTGTTGCTTCAGCTTGAGTTACCATTTTATCATAATTTTGTAAACGGGCTTTTGATTTAGCTTGACGACCTTTGGGATTTTGCCTAACCCAATTTAATTCTTCAGCTAATTTTTTAGCTAATTTAGCATCTTTTTTGCCTTGAATTTCTAATCTTTTAGCTTTAGTCTCTAAATATGTTGAATAGTTACCTTCGTAAGGATATAACTTACCTCTATCAACTTCACATATCCATTGAGCCACATTATTTAAAAAATATCTATCATGAGTAACTGCTAGAACTGCCCCTTTATAATTAGTTAAATGTTGTTCTAACCAAATAATAGATTCTGCGTCTAAATGATTAGTTGGTTCATCCAAAAGTAATAAATCAGGTGCTTGAATTAAAAGCTTACACAAAGCTACACGCCTTTTTTCCCCACCTGATAAATTTTTAATAGTCCAATCCCCCGGCGGGCAACGTAAAGCATCCATGGCTTGTTCTAACTGAGAATCTAAATCCCAAGCGTTGGCCGCATCAATTTCCTCTTGAAGCTTACCCATTTTAGCTAATAAACTATCATAATCAGCTTCAGGATTGGCTAACTGTTCACTTATAGAGTTATATTCATCTAATTTATTTTTTATAGAACCTAAACCCTCTTCAATATTTTGTTTAACAGTTTTAGTTTCATCTAATTTAGGTTCTTGCATTTGAATACCTACACTAGCTCCCGGCATAAGTGAACTTTCACCATTAGATAATGTCTCTTTACCTGCCATAATTTTCAAAAGGGTTGATTTACCAGCACCATTAGGCCCTAAAACACCTATTTTAGCCCCTGGCAAAAAATTTAAAGATATATTATCTAAAATAACCTTATCACCAATTTTTTTATAGGCGTGATCCATAGTATAAATAAATTGTGTCATAAAATCCTTTCAATTAATTATAGTTTATCAAACAGCCCAATTCACTAAATCTATAACATCTGTGCAGGCATCTCTGGTGTGTTCATCATGAGTGGCAATTACCACAATAGCTCCTTTATCGGCCAAATGCGTTAAACGGTCGCTAACTGATATAGCTGTTTTAGTATCTAATTGAGCAGTCGGTTCATCCACTAAAAGCAAATTAGGTTTGCTAGCAATTCCTCTAGCCAGCATAAGCCTTTGAGCTTCTCCGCCAGAAAGTTCTTTAAATAAGGAATCTGCTATATTTAATAACCCAAAAAGTTCCAAAAATTCTTTAGCTTGTCTTTGAGCAGACCTCTCGGTATTTCCTTGAGCTAAAAGAGGTAAACAGACATGATCTAAAACGGTTCTATTAGCTACACCGTGCGGATTTTGAAAAACCCAGTTAATTTTATCTATATTTTGATATTTCACATCTCCTGCGGCTGGTTCTAGCCATTTAGCAATAATAGACAAAAGAGTGGACTTTCCAGAACCAGACGGACCAACTAACGCATAAGTTCTATTTGGCAATAAATCATAATTCAAGTCTTTAAATAAAAAAGTTTTTTCATCAAAACTATGAGCAACTTTTTCTAATAATACTTTCATAAATCTGCCTTTTAAAACCCTTATTTTTTAGCCTTTATCTGCCTTTAAAATATTTAAACAAACTTTTTTCTCTCACCGAAAGAGCGGCTAACACAACCCCCAACAATGCACCAAAAACTCCTGACACTATTATTCTAAACGCAATATTTACAAATGACAAAATATCCCCATCAGATTCAAAAATAGCAAAATAAAAAACAATTGGCAACGTTATAATAACTGATGGCACAATCCATAAAGCCGACTCTGCTAAAACTTGCAGCAAGACCTTAGTTTTTTTAACCCCAGCATGCATAGCTGAAGCAAATTCTATTCGTCTTATTATTATTGCGGCAAAACCGATAAACACTGATATCAACAAAATTATGAAAAATATATTTTGAGTAGTTCTGTTATTATAATCGTCTAGTCCGGAAAAATCAAACCCATTAGTGGTGTTTAGTTGAAAAATATTAGAAGTGTCTTTAGCTGAACTTCCGGCAACGCCTCCATTAGCGCCATTTGCCTGATTTGGATTCGCTACATTGCTGCTCTGAACGCTGCTGGAATTATTGTCAGATTCTTCTGATGAAGACCTTCCATCTATAATAGTTGTTTTTAAAACATCGCCAATTTTATTCAAAGTTGGCCATGACTTAACCCAGCATTCGTCAAAAACATCATTATCTATTGTCGGCGAAACAATTGCATAATCATATCCTGGGCGTCGACCATCACTAGGCCATGAATAAATTCCTGATATATTAGCGGTTTTTCCGGGCGTTGACAATTTTGAATTTACTGTTAAATTGAGCGTATTTGCCAAAGTATTAGAAATATAAACTCCTTGATTGGCAGGAGCGGAATTTAAAAACATTTTATAAGCTGAATGGGAAACGCTATATACTGGAACAGGAGCCGAAGGCAAAGCTATTAAATTTAATTTATTTTTTTCAGCTCTAACAGCTAAAGCGGCCTGGACTCCATTCAGATTATTCAATAATTCGCATTTTTTGCCACTAATTTTTCCAGCATCGCTTATAATATATGTGGAAGAGCCCGAACTAATATATGCGTTGGCGTCATTAACAATTTTTGAAACAGTTAGTAAATCATAAAAACAGCCTAAAATCAAAACGGCTGCAAAAACAATTGTATATCTTAAAGCGCGAGTTGTGCCTGAAAAAAAACTCTTTTTAGCCTCTTGTAAAACAACTTCTAATTTCATAACTTTTTTACATCAAATTTTTACATCAAATATTAATTATTGACAAATTAAATTTTGTTCAGGAGACATATTAACTGTTTGAATAACATAAGAAGAATCAAGCGGAATAATATATGACTGCCCTAATTGCGACGAAACAACTTTTATTTTAGCAATTTTGTCATCTTGCTGTATACAAGAGTTTTTCGCTTGGGCATCACTAAATATAGAACCTGGGGGAACAGCCAAAGCATTTATAGGCGTTTTTAAAACCCAGCTGCCCATTATTCCGCCGCTGCCAGAGCCTGAATCTCCTCCGCCGTCTGATGAAGCTAATGTGGCGCCGCCAACTGACCCTGGACTTGAAGCCGCCACTCCTAAAGCATTTAAAGCATCTTGATTAGTTATAACTCCATCTTTTTCAATTGGATAAGCTTTGCCATTTATTTTCAAAACTCTTTCACCAGGCAAAACATCACTTGGCAAATTGCTAACTTTAGCTGATTTAACAGGTACAGATAATTTAGCTAATTGAGTACTTGAAGTGACGTTTACCCCTATTTGTGTGCCACACGATAAAACAGATTGATTATTAGCAGGCAGCCATAAAATAGAAGATAATTTTATCATTTTATTATCAGGGCTTCCGCCAACAGATGACAACAAATTATTAAAACTGTCAATTATAACATCAGACATTGAACTTGTTTCACCCCAGATATAACCTAACCGTGCTAATTCCGCTGTTAAGGCGGCCACATCTTTTCCGCTATCATCTGCTTTTAAATCTCTCCATAAAGGGATTCTAGTGGCTAAATTAACTAAATAACCGCCATTTATACTAATAAAAGTGTCGCCAGATTTTAAAACTGCCCCAACAGTGCAGTTATAGTCCGTCACTCTGCCGGCATTAGTTGTTGTAATAGCTCCATTAGCTCCTAAATCCATACTTATAGAAACATCTTTAGCGTCATCAAAACTAACTTGAGTCACAGGAACTTCTTTAGGATTCGCTGTGGAAGTTAAAACATCAGGCGCCGATTTAGGAGATACAATATATCCCAAAACAGCCCCTAGAGCAATCAAAACTGCACAAACTAAAATCACAACAGAAGCCTTAGGCAGCGCTCTATTTAATTTACGCCTATTTAATTTATTTTTGGCTATTTTTTTTGTAAATTTTAGCATAATAAAATTCTAACAGGTTAAAAAAAATATAGTAAAGGCTAATTTAGCCTAGAATTTAAAACATATTTAGGATTAAATGTACAATTTATAGCATCAGAATAAGTCATTCCGTTATAACCATAAGAATCAGGGGTTTGGGCTGCTCCAACCTTGTCATTTGGACCAATAAACCCAGAAGGGGGTTCTGGACTTATAGAATATTTCGCTTTAAAGTCCGCTCCTGAAAAACCCTGACTTTCAAAACCTAATTTCACTAAACATTGAGCTGAATATTCTGATAAATCTTCATTTTGAGGATTCCATAAAATACGATAATATAGTTTTGCAATGTCAATATAAGGAATTTTGTTCATACATTGAGCATAACCTCTTGAAACATTATCTGGCTTTGGAGAAGCTTCTCCTTTAAGTGAATCTGGCACAATTATGCCATAAGCGCCCATTAAATCTGCCCCCGCGAAAATTATTTTAACATCGAATGCGCTCAAACACTTAACTACATTATTTTGCACTTCTTGAAATTCTTGACCAGTTATTTTGCTATCTTTTATAATATTATAAACAAAATCTGATTCATCTGATTGATGGACAACAAGTAAATTAGCGAATAGCTGAGCATATGGACCATCAAAATCTGATGCCTGAGCATCCTTATAAGTTGAAGAATTCAAAACTCTGTGTTGTTTATTTTCAGCAGTGCTTCCCGAACA
>JAITRN010000053.1 GCA_031288355.1 Candidatus Opitulatrix roisinitermitis
TTAGGTTCTGAACAACTTCAAAAAGGTCTTTTAGCTGGTTTAATAGGGCTTTTATTAGTGGTTTTATATTGCGTTTTTCAATATCATGTTTTAGGTTCTGTGGCAATAGGCTCTTTAGGTGTTTCAGCAATTTTAGTTTACGGCACAATTTTGCTTTTATCATGGAGACTAGGTTTTACACTTTCATTAGCGTCAATTATAGGACTAATTGTGGCAATTGGTGTGACAGCTGACTCTTTTATAGTTTATTTTGAAAGAATAAGAGATGAATTGAGGGACGGAAGAACACTCGATTTAGCAGTTTCTCGCGGCTGGAAAAGAGCTATAAGAACTATTATTGCTTCGGATGCTGTTAACTTTTTAGCGGCAGTCATTCTTTATGTTTTGGCTGTTGGGGGAGTTCGAGGATTTGCTTTTACTTTAGGTTTAACAACGCTTATAGATTTAGTTGTTGTAGCTTTATTTACTCATCCGCTAGTTTTGTTGTTGTCAAAACTTAGATTTTTTGCTCAAGGACATGTGGCTTCTGGATTGTCGCCTGAAAGATTAGGTGTTTCTGAAACAAGTGCTTGGGTTCGTCAAGCTAAAACTAAGGATAGAAAAACTATTGCTGAAAAAAAAGCTGGTGTGGTTTTAACTAAAAATGAGCGCAAAGAGGAGCAAAAAGCTGAGAAAAGTAGGAATAAAATTGATAAGAAAAAAGCCAAACTCATTAAAAAGAAACAGCTAAAAAAATCTAAGAAAAATAAAAAGAAAAATAAGTTTAGCCTAAATAAACTTTTAATACTTTTTAAAAGAGGTAAAAAATAATGGCTAGTTTATTAGATAGATGGGGCAATAATCTCTATACAGGTCAAAAAAGTTACCAAATAGTTCAAAAAAGAAAGTATTTTTACATAGTATCAGTGGTCGCTATTGTTATATGCGTGGGATTAATGATTTTTAGAGGTTTTAATTTAGGTATTGAATTTAGAGGTGGTTCAGAATTTCAAATTAATCAAGTGAGCAATTCTTCTCAGCAATTTGCTGTTGAGACTTTGCAAAAAGTTTTGCCTAATGAAGTTCCAAGAGTTTCTAATTTGGGTTCAAACTCTATTAGAATCCAGACAGATTCTTTAAATGAAGAAATGCAAATTAAAGTCAGAGACGCTTTAGCAGAAGCCTATTTTGGTAATTGCGAAAATAAGTCTGATAAAAAAGCTGATGATAAAAATACAGAAGAGGAAAAAGAAAAATGTCTAAAAGAAAATAAGGACAAAGTTTCTAATACCACAATTGGACCTTCCTGGGGTAAAGATGTTTCTAATAAAGGAATAACAGCCCTTATAATATTTATGCTATGCTGTATGGCATTTATGACTATATATTTTAGAAATTGGCGTATGGCCCTTTCGGGTATTTTAGCCCTTTTTCAAGATCTTATAATAACTGTTGGTATATATGCCGCTGTCGGCTGGGAAATAACCCCTGCTTCTATGATAGGTTTTTTAACTATTTTAGGATATTCTATGTATGACACTGTTGTGGTGTTTGATAAAGTTAGGGAAAATACCGCTGATGTTTATAAACAAACTAGAACGTCTTTTGCTGCTCAAGCTAATTTAGCAGTTAATCAAACCTTTGTTCGTTCTATTAACACAACTATTGTAGCGCTTTTGCCGGTTTCAGCTGTTTTGTTTATAGGAACAGCTTGGGTGGGAGCAGGCACTTTGCAAGATATTTCTTTGGCATTATTTATTGGTATGACAGCCGGGGCTTATTCTTCTATATTTTTAGCTACACCTATGCTTGTCACTTTACAAGCAAAATCTAAAAAAGATATAGAACATAAAAAACAACTTGATGAGGCCTATAATAAATTGAAAGACATAATAGGCGAGAAAGAAGCAAAAAAGCAATCGCAATTAAGAGATATTTCGGCTCAACTTTTGCCAGGACATCGTTTAGATAATAAAGTTCAGCCAAGAAGAAAAAGAAGAAAAAGATAGTTTTATAAAAAAGCAATGCGTAAATTCTTTGAAAAGAACTTTTTGTTAATTGCTGGGCTGTTTCTGTCTTTATGCTTTTCGGCGCTCATACCTTTTAGTGATAAAGCTTTGGCGTTTAGCCAAAATATGGTTAAAATATCTTATAATAATTTATCTAAAAAAAAATATGATTTCAGATTTCAGGATGTTCCTTTAGGAAATACTGCAAGGGATGATATAATCTGGGCTTATCAGTATGGTATTGTGAATGGCTATACAGCGACAAGCTATATGCCTGGCAGCAATTTAACAAGAGCTCAAATGGCAATTTTTATTTATAATGTGGCGGGAAAACCCGATTTTACTCCTCAAAATAATCCTTTTCGTGATATAGACCCTTCAACAGTGGGTTATAGAGAAATTTTGTGGTTATCTCAAAATAATATAACAACAGGGGTCACATCAAATCATTATGGTCCTAATATAAAAGTGACACGTAATCAGATGGCTTTATTTTTATATCGTTTAGGTGGAATGGATAGAACTACAACAACTTGTGGGTTTTCTGATATTGCTAAGTTGTCAACGGAGGCAAAATATGCTATATGTTATTTGAAAGATAAAGGCGTTACCACAGGTACAACCTCTACAACTTACAGTCCGTCTCAAAAAGTGACCCGCAATCAAATGGCTATGTTTATACATCGTGCATCAGTAAATATCTTGATTAATGAGGTACCAGATACTGCTAATAAAGCTATTTCCCCAATTCTGCTAGGAGCCTTTTTTAGCAGCGAAAATAACCCATTTGACATTTATTTATACACTTCACAAGATGGAATCCATTTTGAAGACCCAATTAATCCAACTTTTGGCAATGCAAATGACGAGGCAGGTAGAACCGAGCAAAAACAAAGTTTAAAAGTTTTTACGTCTCGGCAAGAACAAATATTAAAGAATTTTTCTGAAAAATATAATGGAAATAAGGCTGGAGAAAAAACGTTAAATCATAGTTTGACTTATTCTCCAATTAATTTCAGAGATCCATCAATTATTTTTGACGAAAGTAGTAAATATTTTTATATGGTGGGAACACTAGGTAGAGTAAATAATAGTTTAGGCTTTTGGCTGTCTTGTAGCCACGACTTGAGAACGTGGTCTGACCCTAAAGCAGTGATTAATTTACAAATTCCTAGTGGCATACCTGTTTTCCCAAATAAAGATGTAGATTCGTGGGCCCCGGAATTTTATCAAGAAAATGGAGAGATATATATTCTTTTATCAGCTGGCAATTCTGAAACATATATGGAACCAGTTTTGACGAAGTGCTTATTCTTTCCTCAGTCAAGTCCTTCTGTTTCTGTTTCTGCTTCGTGTCAGGCTCCTTATAAAGTCAATATTCCAGGCGCAACAGGTTCCAATTCTTCTAATTGTAACTTATCAACTAATTATAGAGGTAAAATAGATGGCCAAATCACTAAACGCGGAAATTCTTATTATTTGACAGATAAGCCAAATGGACACTGTCCTAATGAGCTGTTTTCATCGCAATATATTGGCGGGCCATATACACGAATAAATAACAATATAACAGATTCAAATAAATTCGGCCGACATGGTAATAGCGGTGATTCATTGTATAAAACTCTAGAAGGTACAACTCATATATTTTATCAAAATAAATTTTTTGCTTATTCAGATAACTTTTATGACGTTGGAGATGGTCGTTTTGACGGAAATATGCAATATGTAATATCGGGTTCAGAAAAATTTAATTTTGCCACTGTTCCTCAGCAACTTATGGGACCGAGAAAAATGCGTCATGGTCAGGTTACTAGCTTTGATTCTAAAGATATGGAAAGCTATTTAGCAGTTTATAATTTAAGAAATGGAACTAATTTAGTTTATAATGATTCGTTATCTGCTAATACCGGCCTAGGTTTATATGTTACACCTTTGAGCTCAAGACCGGATAATAAATCAATTCAAAATACCACAACGCCTATTAAGATATCTATTTATAATTATAGTTTATTGAAAGCAGGCAGACAGACAATTAAGTATTGGGATTCACAAAAAAATAGTAAAATTATAAAAACGTCTGAAATTGATCCAGGACATTCTCAAAGTTTTCAAATATATGTTTTAACGAGTTCTATTTCTCATAGTTATCAGGGAAAGGTGTGTTTTTATAATGAAGAACAAGGTGTTTGTGATTCTGAAAGTTTAGATACCTCAGGAATATCTTATTTTGTTAGCTCTATTATTAAAAATAATTTTAATTTAGGTGTATTAGGCACGGTATGGGCAGAAAATGCTGGAAATAGAAAAATAGTTGTCACTATTCCTGGTTTATCATCAGATACTGGTTGGCCTGTTTTGCAATATAAAGTGGAATTAGAAAGATATAAAAAAAGTACGCTTGTACAATATGTGTCGTCAGATGCTGAGACGGTAACTTTTAGTAATTTATCTAAAGGTGAAACTTACTGGCCAAAAGTTACAGCTTTAACGAGTTTCGGCACGAGCCCTAGACATGTTAGAAGTTGTGGTTATGGATCTAAAGCTAATTGTGATACAGGGATTACTATTTAGTATAAAATTATGAAAAATCAGTTAGATATTTTAGGTCAAAATAATGCCCAATATGTTTTGTCGCGTTTTTCAGATATTCCAGATTTTCCTAAAAAAGGCATAATTTT
>JAITRN010000060.1 GCA_031288355.1 Candidatus Opitulatrix roisinitermitis
CTGATCAGTATCATGGAGGGGTTGGAAGCATTGATATGAAATTTTCTGATTATGTGAAATGCAGCAGCAATCCAAAATTAATTGTAAATGATATAAATGAAAAATAAGAGTTTTTCTTAAATTACGCCGCTTTAGTTACGGCTTGTAATTCAACATTAAAAGCATTTAATACTTTATTAATTGTATTAAAAGTGGGGTTTTCATTTTCTTTTAATACTGCATAAAGTGCTTGACGAGATATACCTGTTTTTTTAGCAATTTCTGTCATACCTTTTGCCTTTGCTACAATACCTAATGCTTCAGGCAAAAGCTCGGGTGCTTCTTCTATAAAAGCGTTTATAAATTCTGCTATTCTTGCTTCATTAGTTAAATATTCGCTGGGTTCGAATTTAATAGTTTTCATTTTAGCTCCTTTATCATTTTCTCTGCTTTTTCTATATCTTTTTTCTGACTTGATTTATTGCCACCAACAAGTAAAATAATTATTTTATCTTTTACCTTGGTATAATAAACTCTAATGCCCCCACTTACGTTTATACGCAATTCAAAAAGGTTATTACTCAAATTCTTGTAATCACCTAAATGCTCATTTTTTAACATTTCAATTCTAGCGTTAATTCTTGAAACTACTTTATCGTCCCTGAGACTATCATACCATTTTTTAAATGCCATAGAAGTTTCAATTTCGTACATAATATAAGTCTATCGCAGAATAAATAAAATGTCAAGTAAAGTTTACACTACTCTAATATTTCAGTTTTTTAATGCTAGACTGGACTTGTAAAGGTTTTTAATTGTTTGTTTTTAGAGAAAAATTATGAAAAAAGTCTTTAATTGTTTTTATAATTTTCTTTTTTTAGAAATAATGAATTTTTATTTTATTTTCCCTCTAAAACTATTTTAGGTGTTAAAGTGCAACGAATCATATCTGAAAATGGTATAAATACTTCTTTATCACCCGCTAATCGTTGTTTTGGCAATTTTACTCCATTGGATTTAATCATAACAACACCTGCTTCCAAAGGTTCCCCGCTTTGTCCAGAATCTACATACTTAACCCCATTTTTGAATGGCGCATCTAATTCATATCCCGTTCCTGAAATTGTTGGGTCTGTTTCTTTAATGGGTTCAACGCTGATAAAATCTGGCACACCCGCTGAAGAAGAAAACACCCCTTTATATTCTTCGGCAGTCACATTTGGCGGTAAATAACCCAATTTAGTTAAACACTCAATAGCGTAATTAGTTAAATCTTCTTTTTGGGGATTCCAAAGCTGTTTATAATAAAGAGCTGATACATAAGAATAAGCTGAATCTTTATCACATTGATCTGCTACATTATCAGCTGGACCTAATCCATCTTCATCTCCTTTTGGCAAAGGAATAGTGGCCGCTTCAAATTGCTCTGGCCCAGCAAAATTTACTTTATAATTCTTTTCGACAATGCATTGCTCCAATTTAGATTTGCTTTCCTGAAATTCTTGATCAGTTATTTTGCCGTCTTTAACAATATTATAAAAATAATCTGTGCCGTTCATTTGAACATCCTTAGCAATATCGCTAGCATATGGACCATCAAAATCACTAGGCTCAGCTAATTTATAAGTGCTAGAATCTAAAACTCTGTGTTGTTTATTTTCAGCAGTGCTTCCTGAGCAATTTGCCAAGCCTAAACATAAAGCTATTGCTGAAAAAACGCTTGTTGAAACAATTAATACTTTTTTCATAATTCTCCTCTAAAAAAATTTATCTTCAACTTTTGTGCATTCGATATAGGAGATGCGCCTGTTGCAATAAAATTGCTTCCTATGCATTGTAGATCATTATCAAAAATAGACATTTTACTTCCAAAACTTATTAATTTGCTCTCAATAATAATTAGCCTATTATCAATATTCTCAAGCCTATTATTGATATTCTCAGCCTTTGCTTCTAATTTGTCAAGCCTTGCCCCGATTGCTTTGACTTCTATTTTGAGTCCGCCTAAAAAATATGCAAAACATGTTATATGAACAACTATTAATATAATAATTCCTACTAATTCAGCACTTATTTGCATAAGTTTTCCTTTATTCTTACAAGAATATAAATTTTATCTGTTATAATTAGCATATTTGCGAATCCAAAAAAAGATATAAGCTTATATATCCTGTTCTATTGTGTATTTTACTCCCTGCCCCATATCAGTGAACCAAAAAGGCTGTTTATTACTTTTAGGTTTTTTTATTGGTATATCAAAATAATAGCCTAGAGGATGCTCTGCAAAGAAGTCATTAAATTCATCGCGAATTATTAAAACAATATCTTTTTTGAAGTTTTTGGTAATTTCTACGGTAAACTCAATTTTTAATTTAAGGTCATATTCGTGCAGGTTGTCTAATAGGAACAGCAAAAGTTTATTATTTTTTAGTAAATCATCGAATATCCAATATGATAGTTCATATCCTCCGCCTAAAAATTCACAACCGTATTCAAAAATATGCCTTTCAAACTCATCTTTTAGGTTTTCTTTGTCAAAAAAAGCCAGCTGTTGTTCTTGGGACATTTTTAGGAAAGAATCATCTACCTTTTTTTTCTGTTTTTTAGACTGAGAAAATTCTTGTTGGCTTGTATCTGGCTCATAGCTATTCATAATCTGTAATAGCTGATTTTCATCTAAATCATATTCATTTTCAATTTCATCTAAATATGGCTTTCCTTTGTCTATATAAGCTTGATAACTATTCGCAGGTTCTATACTTGCTTTTTCTTTTTCAAAATCGTCATCATCTGTTAAATTACTACTATATAATTTATCTTCTTTAATTTCATTTATTTTTTCCCTTACTAAGAAATGCTTCGTCTCCGCAATACCTTCTTCATAAACATTTTTAGAAAGTTTTTCAAAAATAAAACATACAGCAGTATCCCACTTAGTCTTAATTGCTGCTTCTATATCTAAAGCAAAATGATTTTCTATTTCGCTTAGTTCTAAACAGCACAAACTTTCTGGAGCCTGCGGGGCAACTGGTGTCTTCTTCATAATTCTCCTTTAAAAAACAGACAACTATAACTTTTCTAAAACACAGTTTAACATAAAAACTTGTTTTTTAACAACTTCCATTCTCCAACTCCCATTTAGAAATAAACCGGCTTTGCCAATTTCAAATTTTTTGTCAACTTCAAATTTTATATATTTCGGCTTTTATTTTTCACAATCAAAATCTGAATATAAGTTATTACTATTCCTGTTATTAAACCTCCCACATGAGCCTGCCATGAAATAGAATTAGGAAACATAAAAGGCAAAAATATATTTAATCCAACTATGAAAATTAG
>JAITRN010000099.1 GCA_031288355.1 Candidatus Opitulatrix roisinitermitis
AATATAATATCCTACATAACCAATTGAAGTTGTCAAAAGAACTTTTGTTTGATTTA
Source organism: Candidatus Opitulatrix roisinitermitis (assembly GCA_031288355.1). GTDB lineage: Bacteria > Actinomycetota > Actinomycetes > Actinomycetales > Bifidobacteriaceae > Opitulatrix > Opitulatrix roisinitermitis. Next base: position 57 of record JAITRN010000099.1, read on the forward strand.
GAAGATAAAACTTTTTTTGTTTATCTGGGGCTATTTTATATTTAGCATCTGGAGCTGGTTTTAGTATATCTAATATATTCATAATTTTCCTTTAAGCTATAACTTATAATATTGTTGTATCAATATTTTTTATTTATACTATTATTTGATAAATTTATAATTAAAAAAATAATACGTTTATATAATAGCACGCATTTTTTAAAAAACTTTTAAAAAATAAAACCATTTTTTTAAAAATAACTATAAATCAACCACTCCATAAAGCCTATCACCAGCATCTCCTAAGCCTGGCACAATATAGCCTTTTTCATTAAGTTTTTCGTCCATCGCTCCTAAAACAGTTGTTAGATTGACACCAGCTGGCTTGTTTTCTTCAACAAATTTGACTCCCTCTGGAGAACCTAAAAGACAAACGCATATAATATTTTTTGCACCTCTTTCTAAAACGTATTCTATAGCACTGACCAATGTCCCGCCTGTGGCTAACATTGGATCAACTATATAAACCGTTCGACCAGTTAAATTATCTGGCAGGCGATTAGCATAAGTCACGCTTTTCAAAGTTTCTTCATCCCTTTTCATTCCCAAAAAGCCGATTTCAGCATTTGGCAAAAGAGCTGACATGCCGTTAACCATTCCTAAACCTGCTCGCAAAATAGGCACAATTATAGGATGAGGTTCTTTCATTCTTTGCCCAACAGTTTGAGCCACAGGTGTGTCAATTCTTTTTTCAACTAACTGCGTATTTCTAGTAGCCTCATAAGCTAAAAGGGTCATAAGTTCATCAACTAATTGGCGAAAAATAGGTGAGGGAGTTCTTTTGTCACGCAAAAGGGAAATTTTATGGAGAACTAAAGGGTGATCAGGCACTATCAACTTCATAATTTCACTTTACCATAATTAAATCGTAAACCGGCCTTTTAGCTGCCAAAGCTTTTTTCTCAAAAGTTGTTATTGGGCGAATTTCGGGGCGAGTTGTTTGACGAAAACCTAAACTCAACAAAGCGTTTTTATAATCCTGATTATCGGTGGCTACCCGAAATTCGCCTATATGCTTTTTTCCAGCCAAATCTAAAAATTCTTGATTTATCAAACGCCTTTTACGATGTTTTCTTTTATGCCAAGGGTCAGGAAAAAAGCATAAAATATCACTAAAAAAATTATCTGGCAGATTAGATAATAAATCCAGAACATCACCATAAAATATCCGAATATTATCATTTTCAGCTTTATTGGCAGTGTATATTGTATGAGCCACACCAGCAAAATAAACCTCCGAACCAATATATAGTCTTTGGGGATTTTTTTGCGCCAAAAAATTCAATGTGGCTCCTTGACCAGAACCTATTTCTAAAACCGGCCGAGCAGATAAATCTGATTTTATAAACAAATCAGGCAAATTCGCTAAACTTTCTGAATTTATTAAATATTTAGTTTTATATTTTTCATAAGCTTTTTGATATTTTTCAGCCGTTTTACCCGACCTAACAACATAAGATTTTATCTTATAAGTCGCTTTATTATAATCAGTCTTTGGGCATTTATCGCGCAAAGTATTTTCAAAAAAAAGCTTTATTCTGGCTGAATGTTCTTCTGGGGATAAACCATCCATTTCCACATTTGAATAAACTTGCAAATTATTTTTGCTGCGCCAATCTGATGGAATATTCCAAACACTTCCACAAGCCCCAGCTTTGCTATCAAAAGCTGCATAATATAATTTATCTACTTTACTATCTAATATAGCAGCTATACACATTAAACAAGGTTCTAAAGTTGTCCAAATCTCGCAACCTTGCAAATTCCATGTGCCTAATTTTTTAGCAGCTTTTTTTAAAACATTTATTTCAGCATGACCAATTATATCACTGTCTCTTTGGCGAGTGTTTTTAGCCTTTGCCAAAAGTTTATTATCTTTTATAATTTTGGCGTATATAGGGATATCTCTTTTTGTTTTAAACAAAAAATACTCCTAAACTAAAAAACTAAATAAGATTTCTGCCAGGAATAGCATCTAATAAATTGCGAGTATATTCTTCTTTAGGATTATTGAAAATATCAGCTGTCTGACCCTTTTCCACCAATCTGCCTGATTCCATAACTACCACGTCATCGGCCACAATATTTACCACTGCTAAATCGTGAGTTATGAATAAATAAGTCAAACCTAATTCTTTTTGCAAGTTATTTAACAAATGCAGAATTTGTTCTTGAACCAAAACATCTAAGGCTGAAACTGCTTCATCCAACAAAATTAATTCTGAATTCAAAGCTATAGCCCGAGCAATTGCAATTCTTTGTCTTTGTCCGCCAGACAATTCATTCGGATAACGATTCATAATATTAGTTGGCAGCTGAACCAATTCTAAAAGCTCTTTAACTCGTTTTGTCTGGCTTTTGGAATCACCTATTTTATGAATTTGCAAAGGTTCAGCAATAGCTCTTCCCAAGGAATATAAAGGATCTAATGACCCATAAGGGTTTTGAAAAACTGGCTGAACCTTTTGGCGAAATCCTTTAGATAATTTTTTAGAAGACAAAATTGTTTTCATATCGGTTGATTCAAAAATTATTTCACCAGAAGTGGGCGCTAAAAGGCCTAATGCCATATTTGCCAAGGTTGATTTACCAGAGCCCGATTCTCCCACAATGGCTGTTGTTTTGCCTCTTGGGACATTAAATGTGACATTGTCGACTGCTTTAAAAGTTCTTTTTTTGCCAGGCAACTTAAATTCCTTAGACAAATTTCTAAATTCAAAAACATTAATTGATTTCTGAATAGATTTATCAATTTGAGAAGCCGAATGCGAAACTAAACGAGAAGCATTTAAAGATGGAGCTGCTTGCATAAGGTTTTTAGTATAAGGATGGCGCGGATTGTGCAAAACTTCCAATGACGCTCCCGATTCCACAATTCTGCCCTTATGCATAACAATTATTTTGTCTGAATATTCAGCCGCTAAACCTAAATCATGAGTTATAAATAACACCGCAACACCTAAAATAGAAGTCAAACGATTTATTTTATCTAAAATTCTTTTTTGAACAGTGACATCCAACGCCGAAGTTGGTTCATCAGCAATTAAAAGGCGCGGACGAGCCGCCAAAGCCATAGCAATTAAAGCTCTTTGCCGCATACCTCCAGAAAATTCATGAGGATATTGTTTAGCTCTCTGGCCAGAATGGGCTAGCCCTGATTCAGACAAAAGCCCAGCAATTCTGTCAATTTTTTGAGTCCCTTTAACATATTTTTTTGCTAAATCTTCAGCCTCCTCTTGCGACAAAGAAAATTTTTGCAAAGTTTTTATAACATCTAATCTAATAGAAGAGCCTACCACCAATCTAACATGAAGCTCTTTTATTCTATTATGAATATTCGCAGCATCTGATTTTGAAACTCCAAAACGTTCTAAAATATTAACTAAATCACGGCGCAAAGCTAATTTATCAACTATTTTAGGATCAACTTGAGAAATTATTTTATCCCAATTATACCCAGCATCCTGCAAAAACTTCTGCAAAACCTCATTTTCAATATTTTTTCTAGCACCTCGTCCTAAAAATAGCTCATCATCAGAATGCAAAATTTTCAATTGGCCATTAACTTCTTTTTGAACAATATCATGGTCCACATCAACCTCATTAGCATCAAGCACTTCCCCCACTTGTTTGCCTATTTTATAAACAGGGTTTAAATTGCTCATAGGGTCTTGAGGCACTAAACCAATTTTCTTACCTCTAATTTTGACAAAAACCTTTTCATTAGCGCCAACTAATTGTTTGCCCTCCAATTTTATAGAGCCTTTTGTGACACGCCCTGTGCCAGGCAAAAGATTTATTAAAGAATGAGCTGTGGTGGATTTACCTGAACCAGATTCACCCACAATAGCCACTCTTTGGCCTGCTTCAACAGAAAAACTAACACCTTGAACAGCATTAATTACTCTTTTATCAGAAATAAAATTTATATGTAAATTATCAACTTCTAATAAACTATTAGCCATTTTATCTCCGCCCTTTCGGATTTAGAGCATCGCGTATAGCGTCACCCAAAAAAATGAAAGACAAAGTAGTTATTGCTAAAAACAGCGAAGGCCATAATAAAACTGAGGGAGTAGTCACTAAAATGTCCCTAGCATTAGCTATATCTTGACCCCAAGATACAGAATTAGACCCCAAGCCTAATCCTAAAAATGATAAAGTCGACTCAGCCACAATAAAAGCTCCTATATTAATAGTAGCTGTTGAAATGACTGGTGATATAGCATTAGGTAAAATATGCATAAACATATTTCTCAATTTGCTAGCACCAAGCGAAACCGAAGCTGTTATAAATTCATTTTGTTTAACGCTCAAAACTTGAGACCTCATAAGTCTGGCTGGAGAGACCCAAGCGAAAACTGACAAGGTAAAAATAACTTTCCAAATAGATTCCGAACTTTCAAAAAGCTGCAAAACTGCCACAGCTGCCAAAATAAAAGGAATAGCATAAAAAATATCTATTAACCGAGAAAGTATTGAATCTAAAATACCTCCAAAAAAACCCGCTAGTGTGCCAATTATAACTCCAACAGCTGTGCCGATAATAGTTGTCATAATACCTATTGCTAAAGACGGTCTAGCCCCATTTATAACTCTAGAATAAACATCACAACCTTGCAAAGTTGTTCCCATAGGATGAGCTGCCGAAGCTGATAGACTAGAATCAAGAATCGGGCAAAAAAATGGATCTGTGCCAGTCCAAAGATTTGGAAAAAGAGCCATACTACCTAATATTAAAATAATTATAGAAGACACCCAAAATAAAGGATTTCTAATAACAATAGCTAAAGATTCCTGAAAAATACCAGTAACTTTTTTTTCAATAGTAAATTCATCAACAATTAAATTATCTGTATCATAATCCGCCACAAAATGTTCTATTTCATTAGATTTTAAATTATTTACCATAAAAAATACCTTTTATTTATTACAACGCTAATTTTTGTTATATCTAATACGAGGATCTAAAAAAGCATATAATATGTCAACTAAAAGATTAGCTACAATATATATAATAACCAAAACTGTCACTAAAGAGGTAACTAAAGTTCCCTCACCCTTGGCAATTGCCGAATAAAGTTGATGTCCTATTCCGTTAATATTAAAAACCGCTTCTGTTACAACAGCTCCGCCCATAAGCGTTCCTAAATCAGCCCCGATATATGTTACAACAGGAACTAATGAATTGCGCAAAACATGTTTTAGAATAACTGATTTATTATCAAGTCCCTTAGCTCTAGCTGTCCGCACATAATCGGCATTTAAATTATCTCTTATTTGGCTACGAGTCAACCTTATAACATAACTAACAGAAACACCGGCCAAAATTAAAGCCGGCATTAGCATATGCTGTATATCAACATATACCCCAACCGTGGTGGGAACAACTTTTAATTTAACTCCAAATAAAAACTGACAAACAAAACCTAAAACAAAAGTCGGAATAGAAATAATCACTAAAGTGGACATTAAAACAGTATTGTCAAAAATCTTACCTTTTTTAACACCTGTTAGAATTCCTAAACCAATACCTATTAAAATTTCAAAGAAAATTGCCAAAAAAGATAATTGGGCTGTTATAGGCAAACTCGTGGCAATAACATCTGAGACTTCTCTACCTTGAAAAGTTTTGCCAAAATCAAAAGTCAAAGCGCCATACAAGAAATGCAAATATTGTATAATAAATGGTTCATCTAAACGAAATTCATGTCGTATAACAGCAATAGCAGCGTCACTAGGTGGATGATTGCCAAACATAGCCCTAATGGGGTCTCCTGGCATTAGAAATACCAGACCATAGATCAAAAACGTCGTTCCTAAAACAACTGGAATTGTCTGTAAGACCCTGATACCTATATAACGAGCCATAAAAAACCTTATTTAGTTTTTTAAAAAGATTATTTTTAGTCCTTGATTATATTAATATAATCTGGAGTGCCGTGCCAATCAAAAGCCATGCCTTTTACTCCAAGAGCAGCTGCACCTTTATCTTTTGGATCATAAAGCGGAAAACAAGGCAAATATTTAAACAAAACTTCTTCAGCTTCCACAAACACTTTATTAGCATCATCTATATTGTCAGAGGCACCGCCTTTAACCATAAGTTCTTCAAATTCATCATTGCTAAAACCTGAATAATTAGAACCATTTTTAGCTGCTTCTTTTGAATATAAAGGAGCCAAATAATTTTCCACCGATGGGTAATCTGGCTGCCAGCCCATTCTAAAAGCGCCATCCATAGTATGAGAAGCTTCTTTATTCAACAAAGTTTTAAAATCAGGAGTCGATTTAGCTGAACTTTCTATGTCTAAATTAGCCTTAATAGAATTGGCCACAGCTTCTAATAACGGCTTTCCCCCACCATCAGCATTATAGTAAACATCTAGTTTAGGATTTTCAAATTTAGAAATAGCGTCCGCTTTGGTCCACAATTCTTTAGCTTTAGCAGCATCAAATTGCAAAACTTCATTACCTTTAATTTGATCAGTGGCGCCAGAAATTTTAGAACTATTTGGCGAAAATGATACCGGATGATCTGCTAGGCCATCAGAAACCTTGTCAATAATAGCTTGTCTATCAATAGCGCGTGATATAGCAGCTCTTCTTAGCTGGCCTTCTTCATCCCAACCAAAATGGGCTAAATTATCTGGGATCTCTAAGCCTTGATAAACAGCCGATGGAGAAACAACTGCCTGTATTTGAGGATCGTTTTGAAAAGTTTTAGTTTGAGTCATTGGAACAGCTTCCAAAACATCTAAAGCTCCTGATTGTATATCAGCATAGGCTGCTTCTGTTCCGCCTGTGTAAACTTTAAAATCAATTCCGCCATTTTTAGGAATCCTATTACCTTTATAAGTGTCTGATTTGACTATTTTAACATCCATATCATGATTCCACTGACTAAATTTATATGGACCATTTCCAATTGGGTGGTCACCAAAGCCTTCATTTAATTTGCCTTCAGCATCAAATTCAGAAACTGGCAAAGGGGCAAAAGCAGAGTAGCCTAAACGCAAGGGAAATGTAACAGATGCTTCATTCAATTCAATTTTAAATTCTAAATCAGAAACTTTAACTAAACCTGACAATTCCTTAGTTTTAGCTCCCTCTTCAGCCACTTCTTTATAACCTTTTATAGGCGCAAAAAATGATTGAGCTCCTTGAGCATTTTCAGCAACAGCTGTATAATTCCAAGCCTTGATAAAAGACTCCGAAGTCACAGCTTCACCATTATCAAACACCAAACCTGATTTTATTTTAATTTCATAAACTTTGTTACCGTCCGAAGGTGTGATGGATTCAGCCACATCATTTTCAGCTTTTCCATCACTGGAATAACTAACCAATTCGTCGAATAAAACACCCAGTATATTTCCGCCACATGTTTCAGTGGTGTTACCTGGCACAAGTTTATTTTGTGGCTCGCAACCATAAACATTTATAATTTTATCTGAAGAATCTGAAGTAGATTCTTGGCCTGAACCACAACTACTAAGCGCACCAACACTTAACACTGACAACACTAATGAACTTAATATTACAATCAACTTTTTCATATATTATTATTCCCTTTCTTTATGTTTTACATAAAAGCAATTCACTCTTATCTACAAAACGTTCAACATCTCAAATATGACACACTTTATAAAATAACTAGCTATTTACTTTTAGTGTAAACACCAAACTTCTTTATTCAATACTATAGAAAAGTTTTACATTTATAAAGTTAGTTTAGCATAATATTTCTCAATATTAACTTTTTTGTTATAAAATCTAAAATTTTATCTTAGAAAAAATTTTTTATAAATTGGCTATTTCCGTATATAATAAAAATCATCTTTTGGAATATCTTTTTTTGACAAATTCTTTTTATAATATTTATTTAAATTTGCTTTAACTTTTTCCCCTTCTGTATAAGCAAATTCTTTTAATTTGATCTTACTTTGTAAAGCTTTTTTAGTAGTGATCTTTTCTCGATCCACTAACTTATATAATTCATCCTGGTTAGAATACATCCAATCAATTGAAGCCGAAATATCTTGCATTGCTTCAATAACTATTGCTGCATAATTCTTTAAATAATTAGTATTAACCACAACTAACCATTTGTAATCTCGGCTAATACTAGCCACAACTTTTATTCGACCTTCAGAATCCTTATATAAACTAGCAGCATCATCAGATGTCATAATGCCTAATGAATATGTTCCATCCTGTATTTGAATTAAACGCATTTGTTTATCCAAAACTTGTGAAAAATTATATTTTTCTTTATTGTCAATTATTTTAGCAAAAACGGCCGATTCTGCTACATTACTTATTACAATAGGCATTGGATTTATTTTAGCAACTACTGGATTAGCGCCTGGTAAATCATTATTTGATTGAGAGCCGGCGCAAGACACCAAAACACTAGATGAAACACTTAATAATATCAAAAATAGTAAATGAATTAATCGATTTTTCACAATAATTCTAGTTTGACACAATTTCAGCTAAATCAACTACAATTATTACCTCATTTGAATCCACTGATAAAAAACCACCTGTCACATTAACTTTAACAATTTCTTGTTCTTTTGATTTTTCGTCATTGCTATTTTGCACATTACTAATTCTAATCTGCCCGGCTTTTAAACCTGTTAAAACTGGCTCATGATCATATAAAATTCCTATTTCGCCATCAACTGATGGGGCGACAATTTGTCTACAATTTCCTTGCAAGACTCTTCCGCGTGGTGAAACAAAATCAAAAGATAATAATCTGCTTTTTTCAATCATTTATTCATTCTTATCAGCTATTTTGGCTTATTTGTTTATTCTTTTTCTCGATATCTTCCATACCGCCAATATTGAAAAAAGCCTGCTCAGGATAATTATCATATTTGCCAACACAAATATTATCAAAAGCTTCAATAGTCTCAGAAATCGGTACCGTAGATCCTCCCACGCCAGTGAATTTTTCAGCCATATAAAAATTCTGCGACAAAAATAATTCTATTCTTCTAGCTCTAGCCACAGTTATTTTATCTTCTTCAGAAAGCTCGTCAATACCTATAAGCGCTATAATATCTTCTAAATCCTTATTTTTTTGTAAAATAGCTTTGACTTGGTTTGCCACTTGATAATGTTTTTCACCGACATATCTGGCGTCTAAAATACGAGATGTTGAATTTAAAGGGTCAACACAGGGATAAATTCCTTTAGAAGCTATTTCACGTGAAAGCTCAGTTGTGGCGTCTAAATGGGCAAAAGTTGTAGCTGGAGCAGGATCAGTATAGTCGTCAGCTGGCACATATATAGCTTGAAGAGATGTTATTGAATGCCCTCTTGTGGAGGTAATTCTTTCTTGAAGAGCTCCCATTTCATCAGCTAAATTTGGTTGATAGCCAACCGCCGAAGGCATGCGCCCTAAAAGTGTTGACACTTCTGAACCATCTTGTGTAAAACGAATAATATTGTCTATAAAAAGCAAAACGGCTTGATTTTTAACATCTCTAAAATATTCTGCCATAGTCAGAGCCGACAAAGCCACTCTCAATCTAGTTCCCGGCGGCTCATCCATTTGTCCAAAAACTAAAGCCGTTTTATCAAAAACTCCGGCTTCTTCCATCTCGCCAATTAAATCATTGCCTTCACGGGTTCTTTCTCCCACGCCAGCAAAAACTGAAACCCCGCCGTGGTTTTGAGCCACTCTTTGGATCATTTCCTGAATTAAAACTGTTTTACCAACACCTGCTCCGCCGAACAACCCAATTTTGCCCCCTTGAACATAAGGCGTTAACAAGTCTATAACTTTTATGCCTGTTTCCAGCATTTGAGTTTTAGATTCTAATTGATCAAAACTAGGAGGTTTGCGGTGTATAGGCCATTTTTCTTTTATATCTAATTTTTCACCAGGTTTTAAATTCAAACATTCCCCCACCACATTAAAAACATGCCCTCTTGTGACATCGCCCACCACAACCTCAATAGGGTGGCCCAAAGATATAACTCTTGCTCCTCTGATCAGTCCATCAGTGGGGTTTAAAGATATACACCTAACAATTCTATTTCCTAAATGTTGTTCTGCTTCCAGAGTTATTTTATGAGAATTTTCTCCTTCAATGCTTTTAGCCTGATCTATTTGAACTTCAAGAGCATCATATATTTCTGGCAAATGCTCAGTATAAAATTCCACATCAACCACCGAACCTATTATTTGAACAACTCGACCTTCTATTTGCTCTGTTTTAGAAAATTTATTCGTTTTCATTTTTTCCTTTCTAATTTAACCCTGCAAAGCCGAAGCTCCAGCAACAATTTCAGATAATTCACCCGTTATAGCAGACTGTCTAACTTTATTAGCTTTTCTAGTTAAATCCTCCACTAAGTCATTAGCATTATCAGTAGCTGTATGCATAGCTCTTTGACGAGACGCTGTCTCCGAAACCGCTGATTCTAATAAACACTCTTGAATACGGCTTTGAACATATCGCGGCAAAATAGCATCTAAAACAGCTTCGGCCGATGGTTCAAATTCATATAACGGCACATTTTTTAAGGAATTTTTAGAAAAATCATCCTCTACTTTAGCAACTTTAGCAAAAGATTGACCTAGTTCTTTCGAATTATCACTCTGTTCAACGACTTCCAAAGGCAACATTCTAATAACCCTAGGACGTTGAATAATCATATTAACAAATTCGGAACAAACAATTATAACTTCATCCACACCATTATTGTTTGAAGTTTTTAAAAATTCTTCAACTAGCAATGAAGATATTTCCTGAGAGCGTTCTGGTGTGGGAGCATCTGAATTACCTATCCAACTTTTAGCAATTGGAATATTTCTAAATTTATAATAACTTACAGCCCTTTTGCCACTAATATAAAGTTTCATTTTTCTACCCAATTTTTGCAAATTTTCAATCTGTGCATTAGCTTGTTTTATAATAGACGACGTATAACTGCCAGACATACCCCTATCAGAAACTATTATTAAAATTGCAGTTGTTTTAGGTTTCCGTTTATTATTAATCAAAACATGGTTAACATTAGCATGACTAACTACAGCTCTAACAGCTTTTGTTATAGCATCAGCATAAGGCATAGCCTGAAAAGCATATTCACGCGATTTTGAAATTCTAGAAGCTGAAATTAATTCCTGAGCCCTAAAAATCTTTTGCAAAGATATTGTGGAAGCTATTCTTTTTTTTATAGCTAATTGTGAAACCATTTATTTAGAAACTTTCTCCTGAGTTATTTCAACAACTGGATTTGCTAAATTGCCTTCTTCGGCCTCTTTTTGAACATCTTCTTCATAAGAGAAAGTTTCTAAAAACGCGTCAGTTTGTTTATCTAATTGATGAACCACTTCGTCATCTAAATCATTAGTTTGAGCAATTTTTTGCAAAATTTCAGTGTTTTTTGTCAAATATTCTATATAAAACTTTTTAAAATCAGCAATGGCAGAAACTGGTAAATTGTCCAATTTACCATTTGTACCAGCCCATATTAAAACTACTTGATCTTCAACTGGATAAGGTGAATACTGCGATTGTTTCAATAACTCAGTTAATCTCTCACCTCTGTCTAACTGCTTTTTGCTAGCCGGATCTAAATCCGAAGCAAACATAGCAAAAGCGGCTAATGAACGATATTGTGCTAATTCTATTTTAAGAGTTCCAGAGACCTTTTTCATAGCTGGAATTTGAGCAGCTCCCCCCACTCTAGAAACAGATATGCCAACATCCACTGCTGGCCTTTGGTTAGAATTAAAAAGATCTGACTGCAAAAAAACTTGCCCGTCTGTTATAGATATAACATTAGTCGGAATATAGGCTGAAACATCATTAGCTTTAGTTTCCACTAAAGGCAGGCCTGTCATAGATCCCCCGCCTAAATCATCTGACAATTGAGCGCAGCGTTCTAAAAGACGAGAATGCAAATAAAAAACATCTCCTGGATAAGCTTCTCTACCAGGCGGACGGCGCAAAAGCAAAGAAACAGATCTATAGGCTTCGGCTTGTTTTGACAAATCGTCAAAAATAATTAAAACATTTTTGCCTTCATACATCCAATGCTGCCCTAAAGCCGAACCAGAATATGGCGCCAAATACTTAAATCCAGCCGAATCTGACGCTGGCGAAGATACAATTGTGGTATACTCCATAGCACCAGCTTCTTCTAAAACTCCTTTTACCCCAGCGATAGTTGTTCCCTTTTGTCCAATAGCCACGTAAATACATCTAACTTGTTTTTTAGGATCCCCTGTTTGCCATAAGGCTTTCTGGTTTATAATAGTGTCAATTGCTATTGCTGTTTTGCCGGTTTGGCGATCTCCTATTATAAGCTGTCTCTGGCCTTGACCAATTGGCGTCATAGAATCTATTGCTAAAATACCTGTTTGCAAAGGTTTATAAACTGATTTACGATGCATAACATTAGGCGCTTGAGCTTCAAGAACTCTACGTTTATCAGTTTTTATTTCTCCTAAACCATCCACAGGTTTTGCAAGGGGGTCTATTACTCGACCTAAATATTTATCTCCAACAGGAATTGACAAAACTTCTCCTGTGCGACGAACCGTTTGGCCTTCTTCAATATCTACAAAGTCGCCCAATATAACAACACCTATTCTTTTTTTATCTAAATTCAAAGCTAATCCTAATGTATCATTTTCAAATTTAACTAATTCACTAGCCATTAACGAAGATAGTCCTTCTACTTGAGCAATACCATCACCAGCTTCTACCACTAAACCTATTTCCTCAGATTTATAAGATGAAGCTGAAAATTCCTCAGCAAAACGCCCTAATGCTTCTCTAACTTGTTTAGCGTCAATATCTAACTCATTTTTTGTCAAATTATTTTCCATATCTGCTTGCCTGCCTGACATTTTATATTTTTTCTAATGCTTTTTTTAAATCTTTTATTTTTGAAGTTGTTGTTCCATCAATCAAAGTATCGCCATATTGCAATTTCATACCACTTATAATATTCTTATCTATAACTATATTAAAAGTAATTTCTTTTTTTGTTTTTTTTTCAATAATCTTTTCTAATCTTTTTAGTTGCTCTTGAGTCGGGCGTACGGCAACAGTCACATTCACTAAAATCCTATTGAGTTTTTTAGTTATAAGCTCTACTAGCCAAAAAAGCGTTGAAACAAAATTTTTATTCCTCAAAGCATAAGTACTATGATGCATAAGCATAAGCGTTAAAGGGTTAACCTTTCCAGCAAAAAACTCGTCTAAAATAGACTTTCTAATTTCTTTATTAACATCAATCTTGCCTAATTTCTCTGAAAGTAAAGGATATGCTTTAAGTTGATAAGCAGCTAAATTTAATTCATAAACTATTTTATCCAAAATTGACAAAAGAGCAGCTGTATCAAATATTAAATCAAGTGCACAATCTTCCACGCTATCTACTAAATCTCGACTTGCAGAATATGGCCTATCTAATAAATCATTTAATACACTAATAGTCAAAGTTGACGCCTTAGAAAAAATTTGTGAAGCTAAAAGTCTTTTTTGCTTCACAGAATGAGCAAAATCTGACAAAAAATTACCTAATGAATAATTGTCGTCTATTGTTGTGGCAATTACAAATAATTCCTTAGCAGCCACAATTTCGGGAATTTGCCTAATATTTTTTTCAACGCCTGCTTTATTTTTGACTTTATTATTCACAACTTGAATTTTCTATTTAAATTATTATTTATAAGATTCTTTTTCTGCTAAATTATTTTTTTCTAAATTATCTAAAAACAAATCAATTGATTTTAACTGTTCATAATTTGGTTTAACTTTTTCTTGAACAATTTGACTAGCAAAATCACTTGCCAAAACCCCTATATCTTTTTTTAAAGCCACAAAAGCGGCCATTTTATTTGCTTGTATAGTCTTTTGAGCAGCCTCTAGAGCCTTTGAAGTATTTTCAGCCGCCTTGGCTTTAGCCTCATTTATAATAAAGTCAGCATCTTTTTTAGCAGTCTGTTTTAAAACTCTTGTTTCACTCCCTGCTAAAGATAACCTTTTTTCATACTCAGCTTTAGCTGTCTGAGCTGCTTGGTTCATGGCTGTGGCATCTCTTATCTGGCCCTCAATTTTTTCGCCTCTTTTGTCAAGCGTTTTATTCAAATGGGGCAAAACATATTTATAAAACAAAATTGCTAAAATAATTATTACTAATAATGACCAAAATAATTCAGGTAATTTAGGCAAGAATATATCTGTGCCATTTGTTTGAGTTTCTGAAAAAATTTTATCCATAAAATAAATTATGCAAAAGAATATATTAAACGATAAATACTAAAACAAATCCCATTAGCGCCAAAATCTCAACAAATGCTAAACCAATAAACATCATTGACTGCAATTTACTGGCTTGTTCCGGCTGACGAGCCATACCCTCAATGGTCTTTCCGATAATTATACCTAAACCTATTCCTGGGCCAATAGCGGCTAAACCATATCCAGCAATAGAAAGATTGCCTGTAAGTTCTGTAAGTGCTTGAACTGTTTGTCCTATTAACATATGCGTTCCTTTCTTATTCAAAACAAAATATAACCTATTTTAAATTGAAATATAATAAATAAAATTTGATTCTAACTAATATTAACTGTATCACATTAACTTTTGTCAAAAGAATAATTAACATTGCTCTTACGCAAAAAATATTTTCTAATTTCGCTCACCACGGGAACTACTAAAGCTAAAAGAACCGCAATAAACCACTCTTTAGAAGATAAAGAATGGGTTCCAAAAGGATTTTGCAAAAAAGGAGTATATATTACCAATAATTGCAAAATAAAAGAAATCGCCACTGCGCCCAACAAAAACTTATTGCTAAAAAGACCTTTCCAAACAGTTTGAAATTTGTGGCGGCAACAAAAAACATTAAATAATTGAGCTAAAACTAAAACTGTAAAAGCCATAGATTGATACCCTATTTTTACTGCCACAATTGTGACCAACCCCATAGTAAAGCCAATTATCAAAAGCGTCGCCCAATCAGATCTTGAAAGTATTGCCTCTCCTGATCGTCTAGGGGGTAAACTCATTAAATCACTTGGAGTTTTATCTAGTCCTAATGCTAAAGCTGGCGCACAATCTGTTAACAAATTGATCCACAAAATTTGCGTAGCTAAAAGCGGTGATATTATAAGAGAACCATCAATTTTAGTAAGCCCCAAAAAAGAAGAAAAAAGAACTCCTAAAAAAACTGCAATGACTTCGCCAATATTTGAAGACAAAAGATATATTAAAAACTTCTTTATATTACTATATATAACTCTGCCTTCGGCTACTGCTGAAATAATTGTGGCAAAATTATCATCAGTCAAAATCATCTTCGATGCTTCTCTGGTCACTTGAGTGCCAGTTATCCCCATAGATATACCAATATCTGCACGCCTAACAGCTGGAGCATCATTCACTCCATCTCCTGTCATAGCTGTCACAAAACCAGCCTCTTTTAGAATATTGACTATTTTTAATTTATGTTCGGGAGCCACTCTGGCATAGACATTATTTGCTAAAATAGCTTCTTTTTGAGCCTCTTGCGTCATATTGTCTAAAACTTTCCCTTCAATAACCTGGTTTTGGTCATCAATAAGTCCTATTTGTTTAGCCACTGCTCCAGCTGTCAATTTGTGATCGCCCGTTATCATAATGATTCTTATACCTGCTTTTTTAGCAATTTTTATAGCACTTTTAGCTTCAGGCCTCGCTGGATCAACAATCCCTAATAAACCTACCCAACATAAACCAGTTTCATCGCTATCAGTGATATTTAACAATTTTGCCATTTTATAAGCCACGCCTAATGTTCTCAACGCGTCAGCAGAATATGAAGTTATTTCAGATAAAATTTCATTTTTAGTTTCCCGATTCATCTCAACAATTTTTCCCGCCTGCAAAAAATGACTACATTTATCTAATAAAATATCAGGTGCACCTTTTGAAATTAATAAATTGGTATTTTTTTGTCCATCTTTTAGCAGAACTGACATCATTTTTCTTTTGGAAGAAAAGGGGACTTCTGAAATACGTTTATAAACATCTTTAAATTCCCGCCAATAATTTTCTTCAATAGCCCGAGAGACAATTGACGTTTCAGTTGGATCTCCTTTTAGCTCGCCGGCTTCGGTAATTCGAGTATCATTGCATAAACTCCCAAAAACTATTGTCAATTTTTCATTAGCACTAACTTTTTTAACAGTCATCTTATTTTGAGTTAGAGTGCCTGTTTTGTCAGAGCATATAACATTAGCTGCTCCAAGCGTTTCCACACTGGCTAATTTTTTAACAATTGCATGTTGTTTGGCCATTCGAGATACGCCTAAAGCTAAAACTACTGATAAAATAGCTACCAAACCTTCTGGCACAGCAGCCACAGCTAAAGAAACTCCTAAAACTAGCATTTGAACAAAAGTATCTAAGGATTCAAAACCTTGCTGCAAAAGCAAAATTACCACCACTCCAGCAGCAATAACACAAGCGCCCAAACCTAAAATTTTGCTCATCTGAGTTAATTGACGCGTTAAAGGGCTGGGCTCTTCTTTAACACTATCTAGCATATCAGCTATTTTGCCCACTTGAGTAAACATACCTGTTTTTGTTACTAAAATATAAGCCTTGCCTGATGTAACAAATGTTGAGGCGAAAACACAATCTATTCTATCAGCCAAAGGACGAGAATCAGTTTTGCTCGGAACAGTAAATTCATTAGCCTGGGGGTATTCTTCTTTTAAAACGCTTTCTGATTCACCTGTTAAAACAGCTTCAGCGATTTTTAAATCATTAGATTCCAAAATTATTCCATCAGCTGCCACAATGTCCCCTTCTGTCAGATATAAAACATCACCTGGCACAACATCAGCTGCTGGAATATCTGCAATTTTTCCAGACCTAACAACTCTACAATAAGGTTTAATCATAGATTTCAAAGCTTCAACCGCTTTATTAGCCTTGGCCTCTTGAATATAGCCAATAAAAGCATTTGCTATTAAAATTATTACAATAACTATAACGTCTGCTGGTACACTTTTTGCCCCCTCTAAAGCCCATGCAAAAAAAGATATAATAACTGCTGCTAACAGCAAATATATTAAAGGATCTCGAAATTGCTGCAAAAAAATTTTCAAACGAGAATTGCTTTTAGCCGGCCGTAACTGATTTAATCCATATTCTTGTAAACGGTTTTTTGCTGCCTCAAAACTCAAACCATTATAAACAACATGATTATTAATTGTTTTATTTGACACTATTTGATTATCATTTTTTGTTTGTTCCATATTTTTATTTCTTTATAAATTCCATTTATAAATAATTTTTTCATCACGCGATGAAATTTTAAGAATTGAAACAGACGCTGTGTCTAAAAATAAATTTTGGGCTACTTTAGGATGAACTTCAATCCATTGAGTCGCTAAATACCTCAAAAACTGCGCATGCGCTACAACAGCAATATCCTTACCTTTATATAAATCCGGCAAAATTTTATAAATCATTCTTTGAGCTCTAGCTGAAGCTTCTTGAATAGTTTCACCCGGGAGAGTTGCAACTTTAACATATTGTTCTATCTCTGGATCATAAACTAATCGGTCCTCTGGAACAGGTCCTAAAAAAGACATATCAAAAAAAACTCCATCAGTAAATACGCTCCATTGACCTTTATCTTCACCCCAATACCGCGTTTTAGCTTCAGTTATTTCTTCCACTTTCCTGCCTTCGACTGGGCCAAAATCTATTTCTTGAATTAACGGCTCAATTATATAATTACCAAAACCTATTAATTTAGCTGTTTGCTGAGCTCTTTTTAAAGGAGAAACATATATTATTTGTGGATTTATATTTTGTATTTTCTTTTGGGCAAGACGGGCTTCTTCCATACCTTGTTTTGTTAAAGGTAAATTTGTTCGCCCAGTATAAAAATTATCTCTTGACCAAGCAGTTTGGCCGTGTCTTATAAGAATTAAACTCCCTGTCATAAAATTAGTTTAGCAAGAAAACATAAGTTTTATCTGTTGAATTTTTTCTTTTCATGTTATCTTAAAAATATGGATAATGCTTCTTCTGAACAAAAAAATCAAGCACCAATAATTCATACAATTGCTGGCAGCGAGTCATCAGGTTCAGCCGGAGGTCAAGTTGATTTACGCGTTTTTGCCGACAACAAATGTTTTGGTTTAGCTAGTTTCACATCAATAGTATCCTTTATGCCAAAGCTAAATTGGCAACATATATTTACTGCCATTTCGCCAGATCTTTTAAAACAGCAACTCCAAGCTAGTACTGCTCATAAACCTAATTGTATAAAAATTGGCATGTTAGGCGATATCCAAACAATAGATATAGTTGCTCAATTCTTAGGAAAGCATATATCTAAAAAAACTCCTATTGTGGTAGATCCTGTTTTAGTTTGCAAAGGTGAAAGCGCCCAAAGTTCAGATGTTGAAGTAAACAATTTAAGCAAAAATACTCAAACCGAAAATGCTCAGATTAGAAATGCCAGCCAAAAAATTGACCAAGCTTTACAGGAAAAAATAATTCCCTTAGCAGATGTTATAACGCCTAATTTGGAAGAAGCCGAAATATTATCCGGCATAAAACACATTAAAAATACCGAAGACATATTATTGGCTGGTAAACAAATTTTACAATTAGGCTGTCGAGCTGTGATAATTAAAGGCGGAAACCGTTTAGCAGCTTTGCACCCCAGTGAGCCAGCAGGTAAACAAGCTATAGATATTTTAATTACACCTGATAGCTCATCAATATTAGCTCAGCCAATTAACAAATTAGGTGTTATAACAGGAGCTGGCTGCACTTTTTCAGCCGCACTAGCATGCTCACTTGCTCAAAAGAAAAATTTGGAAGAAGCTTTTGCTCATGCTAAAAATTACACTTATCAAGCTATTATTAATTCAGTTTATTCAAAATTACCGTTAGTTAGTGCAGGCTTCGGCTGTTAAATTTTTTAACAATCTAATTTTGTAATTAAATTCTAAAAAGTTTCAACAATTTACAAATTTTAACAATTTTTTAGTAAATTAAACAAAAATCACACTGCTATTGAAATATTGTTTTACTTTATCTAAAATATATTTGTGTTAAAATTTTCAAGAAATCAAATTATTTGTTTAGTTTTGCTATTAACAATAATTGCTAATTTTGCTTTTTCCAATTTTTCATTCGCTGGGCCTGTTCCCAAATGCGCTAATCCTTTATGGCTTTGGCCTGTTCAACCAAAAATAATTGTCAAAGATTATGATCCTCCCGAACAAAAATGGCTAGCTGGACACCGGGGAGTAGATTTGCTATCTTCTGAAGCCGGAATTATTTTAGCCCCAGATAATGGCATTATCTCTTTTTCTGGAATTGTAGCTTTAAAACCAGTAGTAACCGTTAAAATAAATGGACTAAAATCTACTTTTGAACCAGCGGCGACTATTTTGCCCATTGGAACACCCGTCAGCAGAGGAATGCCAATTGCCAAAGTTATTAGTCCTGACACTTATATTAACCACTGTGAGCCTGCTATATGTTTGCACTGGGGAATTAAAAATGAAGAAGATATTTATTTTGATCCAAAAGATTATGCTGACGCTAAAGGCCCAATAGTGGTTTTAGAAATTCGCTAATTAAAATTTTACTAATTAAGCTAAATTAGCAATTTATAAACCAACAAATTCTACAACAATTTTGGCTAAATTTTCAGCTATCTCTAAAGCTTGGTCTTGACTTTTGGCTTCCACCATGACTCTAACAACCGGTTCTGTTCCTGAAGGCCGCAAAAGAATTCTCCCCTGATTTCCAAGTTTTCTTTCAGCCTGGCTGACTGCCAATTTAATATTATTATTAGACTCAATTTTTGTTTTATCAACATTTTCAACATTTAGCAAAACCTGGGGATAAGATAAAATATTTTCAACTAAATTACTTAAAGGATATGAACTTTTAGCAAAAATTTTCATAAGCATTAACCCTGATAATGTGCCATCTCCCGTGGTAGAAAAATTACTATTAATTATATGTCCTGACTGCTCTCCGCCAAAAGTAAACCCTCCTTGACGCATAGTTTGGGTGACATATCTATCGCCCACAGCAGTTTGCAAAACCTTTATACCTTGCTTTTTCATAGTTTGCAAAAAACCTAAATTACTCATAACTGTGGCCACTATTGTATTCTTTTTTAACTTACCCGCTTTTTGCAAATTTTGAGCAATCACACCCATTATTTTATCTCCATTTACAATAGCGCCTTTTTCATCAACAGCAATTATTCTATCAGCGTCACCATCAAAAGCTATTCCTAAATCAGCCTGCGCCGCTACTGTCATAGATTGAAGCTGTTCTGGATGCGTAGAACCACAATTTAAATTTATATTAACACCATCTGGCGAATCATTTATAACTATCACATCAGCGCCTAATTTCCTCATAGCTTCGGGGGCTGTCCAAGAAGCAGCGCCATTTGCTGGATCCACCACCACTTTAATACCTTTCAAAGGTTCTCTATTGTCCTCTTGAGCAATACAATCAACTAAATAATTTACATAATTATTGCTGGCATTATGAAAATCATACGATATATGGCCAACTCTTCCTCCTAAAGGAGCTTGAAAATCATCGTCTAAAATATCCTCAATTCTATTTTCTATTTCATCAGGCAATTTAAAACCATCAGATCCAAAAAATTTAATACCATTATCTTGCATAGGATTATGTGAAGCTGAAATAACCGCTCCTAACTCCACACCTAAATTTTGCGATAAATAAGCCACTGCCGGAGTTGGAATAATCCCCACATCTATAACGTCTATGCCTGTGGAAGCTAAACCAGCGCATAAAGAGGCCGACAAAAATTCTCCTGAAATTCTAGTATCACGGCCGACAACAGCTCTATATTTAGAATTTTTGGTTTGAAAATTTCCAGAAGCGTTTTTTTTGGTTACTAAAATTCTGCCAGCAGCTCTGCCTAATTTTAATGCTAAATCAGGAACTAAAAATTCGTTAGCTAAACCACGAACACCATCCGTGCCAAAAAGTCTCGGCATAAAAAAATTCGAAATTATCTCTTAGAAAACTGAGATGCTTTTCTGGCCTTTTTTAAACCAGCCTTTTTCCTTTCTACGACCCTAGCATCACGGGTTAGAAATCCATATTTTTTTAAAACAGCTCTATTATAATCTTTATCAGCAATATTTAAGGATCTAGCTAAACCCAATCTAATAGCACCAGCTTGCCCAGATGATCCGCCGCCAGCAACATTAACATCAATATCATAACTACCTAAATTCGCCACAACCTTCAAAGGCGCAATAATTATTTGCTGATGAACTTTATTAGGAAAATATTTCCCTAAATCTAAACCGTTAATATTCCATTTACCAGCACCTGGCCTAATTCTAACTCTAGCAATAGATTCTTTTCTTCTGCCAACAGCACCAGCAGCTTTTAGCTTTCCGGCTTCTTGAGCATTTATATTCGAGTTTTTATCTAGATTTTCTAATTTTTGGGCCGCAGCGACTTCTCCAGAAACCTTTTTCTCTGGCAAATCCTTTTCCACTAAATCTTTTTCTGTCAAAGCCTCTGTTTCTTTTGTCTCTGTTTTATCTACCATACTTATATTTCCTTAAATAGTTATACTTGACTGACCTGTTCAATATTGTATTTCACTGGTTTCTGAGCCTTAAATGGATGTTCCTGCCCTAAACAAACTTTTAATTTTTTAATTTGCACAGCAGCTAATTTATTTTTAGGCAGCATTCCTTTAACTGCCTGTTCAATTATTCTGGCCGGATTTTTTTCCATAACTTCTTTATATGTAGCAACTGATAAGCCGCCTGGATAACCTGAATGATGATAATATTTTTTATTGGCTGATTTATTGCCAGATATAGAGACTTTTTCAGCATTAACCACCACAACAAAATCTCCGCAATCTAAATTAGGCGAATAAATTGGCTTTAATTTGCCGCGCAAAAGATTGGATACAGCCACAGATAAACGCCCCAAGGGTATATCTGTTGCGTCAACTTCAAACCAAGTTCGATTTATATCTTTTGGTTTTGCGGTGAAAGTTCTCATATATCTAGTCTACACGATTTGCGCCTTTTGAAAAAATTATTTTTATCATTCTTCTTATATTTAGGGTTAAAATATTACAACCTTCAAACAGCTAATTTATCAATATCCGCCTTTCACAAAATCATATAATTGAATAAGTCTTTTTTTATCAAACAAGTGCACAGACGTTTTTTTATCAAAAGATATTTTAAAAGAAAACTCAGCTTTGTCTATTTTAGCAATTCCTTGTTTTACAATTATAGACCTAACGCCCTTAGCAGAAGATAAATTTTTAATTTTTTGGAAAATAAGAATATTTTCTACTTGTTCGGGCAATTTGCCAAATCTGTCTTGCAGCTCTTCTTTAACTAATTTTAAATCTGCGCCAGTTTTAGCTAAATCTATTTTACGATAAATTTCCAATCTTAGAGATTGCTCATATATATAAGTATGCGGTATATGAATATTGAAATCTGTTTCCATTATAACATTTTCCCCAGATGGCAAATTGCCATTTTTATAAATTTCTAAGGCTTCTGTGACCATTTTAGTGTATAAATCATAGCCTACGCCTTCAATTTTGCCTGACTGTTCGGACCCTAAAAAATTGCCTGCCCCTCTCAACTCCAAATCGCGCATTGCTATGGTCAAACCAGAACCAAGCTGTTGATTTTCCACAATTGTTTCTAACCTTTTATACGATTGACTAGACAATAATTGAGCTTTATCATAAAATAAATAGCAAAAACTCTGGACGGCTGATCTGCCCACTCGTCCTCTTATTTGGTGAAGCTGAACCAAGCCTAATTTATCTGCTTGATCTATTATTATAGTATTGGCATTTGATATATCTATGCCTGTTTCTATAATAGTCGTGCAAACTAAAACATCTATTTTCCCTTGATAAAAATCGTTAGTGATTTTATCCAACTCGTTTTTGTCCAATTTTGAATGAGCCGCCGCCACTTCGGCTTTGGCAGATAATTTTTCTTGCAGTTGCAAAACAACTTTGTCAATAGTGAAAATATTATTATGTATATAAAATACTTGACCTGATCTAAGCAATTCTTGTCTAATAGCTAAAACA
>JAITRN010000047.1 GCA_031288355.1 Candidatus Opitulatrix roisinitermitis
CACTTTTCCATCAGCCAAAACAGTTTATGCCTATATGAATAAAGCGATGGCTAATTGCGACAATTCCACAGGCGGCAGCGGCAACATATCCAGCGACAACACTAATTTTTATAACACTATTTGCAGCTGGACCGGCGGAGATTTGATTTATAAGGGTTCTGGCCTATCTACCACGGTCGCTAATAACAAAATAAAAGTGGGTG
This sequence comes from Candidatus Opitulatrix roisinitermitis, assembly GCA_031288355.1. Lineage (GTDB taxonomy): Bacteria > Actinomycetota > Actinomycetes > Actinomycetales > Bifidobacteriaceae > Opitulatrix > Opitulatrix roisinitermitis. The sequence goes on from JAITRN010000047.1 coordinate 204, forward strand.
ACAAAGCTTGCACAACTTCAGGACAAGGTTACACAAGTAACTCAGCAGCCGGAGACGACATACCTCAAGTAGGCTGTGTTTTGCCTGATTTACAAGCTGGCACCCATGCTGTGACTATTTCTGTGGACAGCGGCTCGACTTATACAATTAATGCCGGAAATGTGGTTTATGCTGAAAATGCTAAATTATCAAATTGTGACACCACAAGTATGCAAACTTTTGGGGCTGATGCCGCAAATTGCAAAGCTGCTATGCAACAAGGCCAAGTAATTATTTTGCCTGATTCGCGCGATAACCAAAAATATAGAGTCAAAAAAATGCCTGACGACAATGTTTGGATGATTGACAATTTAAAATATGCTAGCGGAACTTATCATGATCCTGTAAAACAAACATATTGTACATCATCAGGCCTTGTAAACACTCATAATCCAGGAAACACAACAGCTTGTGGATATTTATATAATTGGTCTACAGCATTAACTGTTTCTCCAAGCGGTTGGTCTTTACACCCCAATAGTGGAACAAAATCAGCCTACGAGCTAAGCGCAAAAATGGTTGCTGTGGCAAAAAATTCAAATAATAATAGAAATCCTGTTTATAGCACTATTTATGAGAATTTTGCTGAAAATGGTTACCCAGCTCCTTGGTTAGGCATCTATTCAGGTCGCTACATCAGCAGCTTCCAAAATCAGGGCTACACCGGCAACTATTGGTCATCTACTAAGTACGATAGTGCCAACATATACATCTTGTACCTCATTTCTAGCGGTGCTAGTACCCAGCTCAAAGGCAATACCGACGAGACCCAGTGCTTTTCTGTTCGGGCTGTTATATAAAACTAAAAATTTCGTATAAAAAACTTAAATAAATCAACCATTTTCATTTCACGACACTGCTATTTTCCAAACATCCCTTATGTGAAAAGCCGGTACAGATTGTCTTTTTGCCTTATTAGTAATAGCTGATTGATTAACTCCATTAATTTTTGCATAATCGCTTAAATTAATTATATTCTTACCTTGCAAATATGCTATTCTTTTATTCAAAGATTCTGAAAGATATAATTCAAATTTTTTATATAATCCTTTATCTTTATTGCTATTATGATAATCTGCCAAATATGAATAATAATCTATTTGCTTTGATTTAAATGGAATTATTATAGGAGGAAAGCCAAAACCAAGCAACTGTAAATTAATAAGAACTCGTCCAATTCTGCCGTTTCCGTCATTAAAGGGATGTATATTTTCAAATTCTAAATGAAAATTTGTTATTAACTTTACAATATTAGTAGCGCTCAAATCTGCAATTTTTAAATTAGCATTGAATTGAATAATTAAATTATTTAACAACAATTTGACTTTCTGCGGAGCTGGCGCTATATATGAACCAACTCTAACATATTCCCCTTCTGCTCTAACACGGCCAGCATAAGAGTCATTTATGCCACCTAATAGCATTTGATGCAATAATTCAATATTTTTTATACTCAATTCAAAATTCGGCTTCTTATACAAGTACCTAATAATCCTAGCTAAATTAACTGCTTCATAAGTTTCTCTCAAACTTGTTTCTTTCATCACAGCTTGCTCTAATAGAATTTTTTCAGTTTCGGCTAGCGTTAAACTAGAATTTTCAATAGCGTTTGAATTATAAACCATTTCTGGCAATTCAGATTCATAAATCATTAACAATAAATCATCCTTACCTTTTTTAAGCAGATTATACTCTTTTTTTAATTTATCTAAATCCATAATTTTATTGTATACCAAATTTTATTAAAAAACGTGAATTAAGATAATAATTGGCATTTCATTCACGATTTTTATTAATTATTACTTTTCTTAGCCAATAATCAATTCCCCTTTTGGAATAGCCCTTTTCTCGCTAACTGCCTTTTTCAAAAGCGAGCTGCCCCAACAAATTATTACCCAGAAAAATAAAATTCTTCAACTGAGATAACACATCTATAATTCAATTAATGAAAGATAATTAACTAAAACAATTTAATTACTTTTTTCAGGAGTGAGCTGTTCTAAAAAAAAATTATTACCAAGAAAATTAATATTTTAGAAAACCGTCAATACGCTTTTCAAGAAATTGTTTTGAAAATTTTTGCGGTAGCTTATTTTATAGCAAAAAAATTTTCAAAAGTGAGTGGGACTGCAGACTAATTTTTCAGGAGATTTATCTACTGAAAAATTAGGCTTTGCAGAACGGTTTACGGCAATTTCGGAAAAGTATATTGTCGTTTGGAAAAAATATTTAAATTAACAATCCAGTAATAATTTGTTGGGGCAGTGAGTGTTTTTTTTTTTTGTAAAAATTTATATATACGCCTTAGGAATTTTTAAGTTATGAAAGTAGGTAGTTATGTTAAATTTTGCAAATATGAAATTAAAGAAAATTAAATTAGAAAAATTAGGGGCTTTAGCTATTTTTGCGCTCTTCACAATTGCCTCATTTCTGACAGGTTCTTCAGTTTCTAATGCTGCCGCGTCAGGAACTGCTTTGCCTATTAGCTTTGGAGGCACAGGAGCAACGACACAAGCTGGTGCACTAACCAATTTAGGAATAAACAATGCCCTAGATGAAAACTCTACTAATAGCACATTTCCATCAGCCAAAACAGTTTATGATTATATGAATGAAAGAACAGTTGACTGCGACAACACCATAAACAAAAACGGGAATATTTCCAGCGACAACACCAATTTTTATAACACTACATGCAGCTGGGCTGGCGGAGATTTGATTTATAAAGGTTCTGGTTTATCTTCCATAGCCACTAATAATAAAATAAAGGTAGGAAATAAAGCTTGCACAACTTCCGGACAAGGTTACACAAGTAACTCAGCGGCCAATGACGGCATACCTCAAGTAGGCTGTGTTTTGCCTAGTTTAAAAAACGGCACTTATAAAGTGACTATTTCCACAGATGGCGGCTCAACTTATACAATCAATGCAGGAAACGTGATTTATACTCAAAAACCCCTCCTACCAAATTGCGACACCACCAGTATGCAAACTTTTGGTGCTAACGCCACAGCCTGCAAAGCTGCTGTGCAACAAGGACAAGTGATAGTTTTAACTAATTCCCGCGATAACCAAAAATATCGCGTGAAAAAAATGCCTGACGGCAATATCTGGATGATAGATAATTTGAAATTAGGTTCTACAACTTCCTCGACCACGCTAGCTAAAAATGATAGTGATTTTTCTTACAAAGATTCCTATACTTTATCTCCCGTCCATGATTATTCTTTTTATGGTAATGCCCCATTAATAGATTATTGTTATGGTTTAATAATGGTCTTAGAAGCGGCACAACAATGGTAATGATCTTTGCTTATAATGCTAGTGGGTTATCGCAAGGATTATCATTATCAGGTAATACTTTTACTTCCCCTGAAAATTATTTAAATATGCGATCTGTATTACAATAAAGACTAATATGAGCTAAATACAAAAATGCAAATTTCGTCATGATAGTATTTTTATATGACAAATTTATTGAGTAAAACAAAATCTTCAAACAAAAAAATATCAGGGATTTTTATAGCCCTCGCTTTATGTCTCTCAACAGCTATGTTATCAAGCTGCGGGCAAAATGATGTTGACAAAAATGCTGCGCCCAATGCTCCAAAATTCTGGCCTCTAACCCATATTCTTGCCACAGACGTTGTAGAAAGACCAGCTGTTTCTGTTAAAATTGAAAATGATCCAGAAGCGCGCCCTCAAACAGGTTTGCAAGACGCTGACATAGTTTGGGAAACAATGATTGAAGGAGGAATAACTCGTTTTATAGCAGTTTATAATTCAAAAATGCCAAAAACAGTTGGGCCTGTGAGGTCCTTGAGAATCGCTGACGGAGCAATTGTTGGGCCTATGAATGGACTAATAGTTTTCTCAGGCTCAAACGGCCAAAGGTTTCAGCAAACAGCAAGAGAATCAGGGACTCAAACTATTGAAGAAGACGCTGGAGCAAAAGGATTTTCAAGAGAAGGGCTCAATGCTCCTCACAACGATTATTATACTTTACAAGATGCTTTAAATCAAGCTGACAACGAACACAAAAAAGCCCCAGAACCACAATTTTCATATACCCAAACAGATCAAATGAGCACAGCAGAATTAGTTGGAATTCCTGCCACAAAAATGACTGATATTATGAGCGGAATGTTTACAACTAAATGGGAATATGACGCCGAAAACAAAGCCTATAGGCGTTTTCAAGAAGATTCCCCATTTATGGACAAGCTCACCAATAAACAAATCACGGCCAAAAACGTTATAGCTTTAGAAATGGAAACAAAAGGCACACCAGAAATTGACCCAGCCGGCCATCCCGAGATGGAGATGGAAGCAGTTGGCAAAGGAGAGGGAAAAATTATGATAGGCGGAAAAGTGTTAGATATCAAATGGGAAAAAAAAGACGCTAAAGCTCTCCTGAAGCTCACAACACTTGACGGCAAAGAAATTTTATTATCACCAGGAAATACTTGGATTGATTTAGTTCCAAAAAATGATGGCGGAAGCATAACCTATAATTAATTTTAAATTCCTAAATTCTAAATCTAAAAAAATTGTCAAATTTATCTATACTACAAACTAATAATAAAAACAAAGATTATTTGTTTTTTAAAGCTAGCGATGGCGAATTAATTCCATTTAAAATAAGCGGTCAGGGGGCGCCTATTGTTCTAGTTCATGGACTGGGCGGAGAATCAAAAAACTGGGATAGAGTCGCTAACAAATTAGAAAAAAATCACACTGTTTTGCGCTTTGATCAAAGGGGTCACGGCAAATCTGCCGCTTTCAATAAAATTACCATAAAACGCACCGTGAATGATTTAAAAGAACTTACCGAATATGTTTTTGGAAAAGAAAAATTTTGTTTAGCGGGACATTCTATGGGAGGTATTACAATTCTAAATTATATTTCCTACAACGGCTGCTCAAAATTGTCTGGAGTCGCTTTACTGGACTCCACGCCATATATCTTTTCTGAATCCAATTGGCCTTATGGGCTTTATTATGGTGCATATACTAAAAAAGATTATGAAAGAGATTTAAAAATAATTGATAAAAAATTTATTGCTTTTTATAGTTATTTTGTTTACCGCTCTTTCACAAAATATAACTCTCAAAAACCCCCTTTATCTTTTGAAGAATTTTATGGAATAGCTAAAACTATTGATGAAAAAACAAAAATCAAAGTAGCTGAAATTGCTAAACAATTTAGAAGACTAGCTTCCACCCCAACAAAACAACTCAAAAATGTTATAGAAATATATTGGAAAGCCACAACAGAATATGACACAAGAAAAATTCTGCCGAAAATAAATGTTCCAACACTTATAATTTACGCCGAACCTGGCTCTCTTTTCACACCTAAATTAGCCAAGTGGATGCGCGAACAAATTAAAAAAGCTCCTGTGACTATGGCAAAAATAACCAACTCTTCACATATGATAGTGCCTTTAAAAGGAGGACAAATTGCTGATAAAATTAGCAAATTTTTAAACAATTTTAAAATTTAATTTCTTTAAAAACTCCTAACCAAAAATGGTATAATTAAGTTATGCTTTGGATTTCCCAAACTTTAACAACTATTATCGGCAAAACAATTAGAGCAATTGTCCGCTTGAAATCAGGCGGAAGCGCATATCCTGGTTATATTGTTGAAAAAATAAATCCCGAATATTTAGTTAATTGCCTAAATCAGCTTCCTTTAGGTGTGGCCGTTATTTCTGGCACAAACGGAAAAACAACCACCACTAAAATTACGACAAAACTCTTACAGTCAACAAATTTAAAAGTTTTCACAAATCCCACAGGTTCAAATTTTGTAAGAGGAATTATTTCCGCTATTCTAGAAAAAACCTCTTTTTCAGGAAAACTCAAATTTGATATAGCTATATTAGAATTAGACGAAGCTCATGCTGCACAATTTATTAAAATTTATAAACCTAAATACTCTCTTTTGTTAAACGTCACTCGCGACCAATTAGACCGTTTTGGGGAAATAGACAAAACTGCTTCCTATCTACAAACAGTTGCAAAAAATACCACTCAAACTGTTGTATTAAATGCTAATGATAGCCATATTTCTAAATTCAAAACCCCAGCAAAAATTGCTTATTTTGATATAAATAAAAATTTGCAAAATTTATTTCCCAACGACGACCAATTACACGGCTCAGCTCAAAAAATCACACGACCTAAAACATTCCCTAACACCGTTTGCAAATTACACAGCATAAACCATAAAACCGCTGAAATCGAAGTCAAAAATAAAACAATCAAAAAATATAAATTTACTTCTCAGCTAAAAGGGGTTTATAATTTATACAATGCCACAGCTGCTTTAGCGCTAGCTAGCCAAATTATGCCTCTTGCTGATATGAAAAAATTTATTTTAGCATTAGAAAATGTGAAACCCGCTTTCGGCAGAGGGGAAACCATAAAATTCACCAAAAATGGACTAAAAAAAACCGTTGAACTAATATTAGTCAAAAATCCTTCAGGATTTAGATTAGCACTTAAAAGTTTTTCTAATAAAGCTAAAACTCTCATAATTATAAATGATAATTACGCCGACTCTCGCGATATAAGCTGGCTTTGGGACGTCGACTTTTCAAGCCTTGCCCAAACGAATATTTCCACAGCAGGCAGCCGAGCCTATGACATGGCTTTAAAATTATCTCACGACAAAATAATTGTTGCGAATGCTGATGAAAATATTGAATTAGCTATTTCAAAATTCTTAAATTCTAAAACTAATCACAGCACTGACAATGAGTACAATTATAATATTTTTGCTAGCTATACTGCTATGCTAGAGGCAAGAAAAATTTTAGCTAAATACGCGCAAATCGCCGAAGCGGGGCTCGAAAAATGAAATTAAGAATTATGCAACTATATTCTTACGACATGAATATATATGGAGATTGTGGCAATCTTTTAGCACTTTGCCGCCGAATAGAAAGATTTGGTTTTGTGCCTGAAATTATTGAATATAATCAAGGAAATTCATTTCCAAAAAATATTGATATAATTGTCGGCGGCGGCGGACAAGATTCAGGACAAAATAAAGTTATTGGCGATTTATATAAAATCTCTGACAAACTCAAAACCGCCGCCGCCGCCGGAACTCCTATGCTAATGGTTTGCGGGTTATATCAGCTATTCGGAAAATTTTTTAAAACCTACACAGGGGAAATTTTAAACGGTATAAATATTTTTAATATAGAAACCTACGGCAAAAATAAAAGACTTATCGGAAATGTCGTGGCTCAGTCTAAAAAATTTGGGGTGCTTTTAGGATATGAAAACCATAGCGGACAAACCTATCTTTTAGAAAATGCTAAACCACTAGCCGAAAAGGTTTTGTTAGGTATGGGCAATAACGAAAACAAAGACAATGAGGGTTGTATATATAAAAACTGTATAGGAACATATTTGCATGGCTCTGTTTTGCCTAAAAACCCCACAATTACAGATTTTTTAATTACTTCAGCATTAAAAAATAAAAACTTTAATATTTCTAAAAATTCTAATCTTCCTAAAAAGGAAGCTGACAAATATAATATAGATAAATTTGCCGCATTAGCCCGAAATAAAGCAGAAACCCTTAAAAGATAATTACAAATTAGCATATGGTGCAAATAAAATATAAATTAGATTTGGAAAATACGTCCACCCACACAGTTATTCAACTATTAAAAGAGGGAAAAATCTTAGAAATAAAAACCGATACTCTGCCTGCTTTAGTTTGTGATCCCTATAATATAAAAGCTATTAAACAGATATTCTCTTTAAAAAAACGCCCTACTTCTAAACAACTGCCTTTATTTATTCCTATTAAATGGAATGAAAAATCATTGATAGACCCTTGGAACACCTTAGAAAAAAAGATAATTAAAAAATTCTGGCCCGGGCCTTTAACTATTATAAAAAAGTTTTCTTGTCAAGCCCCAAAAAGACCTGTTTTAGGCGATCCGAAAGATACCATAGCTCTAAGATGTCCTAATTACGGCCCTTTATTAGAAATTCTAAATAAATTTGGCCCCATAGCCTCCACTAGTTCAAATATTTCTGGTCAAATGTCTGAAAATGAAACTAAAGTTCGTTCAACAATTATACAAGTATTAGAGAGCGAAGAAACTAACGAAAATATACGAATTTTGCGAACAGGAAAGATTAAAAAATCTCAATTTATAACCTTCTAATTTTACATTTTTGTAACCCAATACAGCAAAATCGCTCCAAAATCTTGTCAATTGTGTATTTTTTGTGATAAACTTATATTATTATGCTTTCATTTTATAAAAGAATAAGTTTAATAAGTGGGATATTCAGCGTAGTTTTATCAAGCGTGCTGTTCACTATACCTTGTTCGGCTTACGCTGACAATCAAACAGATAATGGAACAAGCGTTTCTAGCACATTTATTGTCCAACCGCAAATTTCAACTGCTGGACAAGAAACTTCTAATATAATTACTTCTAATCTAGTAGCTTGGGCTTTGACAACGCTAAAAGTGCCTTTTTCTCCAGTAAATAGCAAAGGCAAATCTCCTGAAAACGACGGCAGCGGGTTCCTTCAAGTTGAAAACGCTAAAAGAGATGTGCCTGTAGCTAAGGGAAATACTTATGTTCCTGGCCAGTGTACTTGGTATGCGTATAATAGACGAAATCAATTAGGCTTAAAAGTCGGAGCATTTTGGGGCAACGCTGTGGAATGGTCAAATGCAGCAAGAGCTGATGGCTATTCAGTAAATAACAGTCCAAGAGTTGGAGATATATTAGTTTTTGCACCTGGTCAAGACGGCGCTGGCGGGTTTGGACATGTAGCCATTGTTGAAGAAATTGGCGCAAATAATTCTGTCAGAATTTCTGAAATGAATTATTTAGCTCCATTTAATTATAATGAACGATGGATATTTAATGCAGACCAGCACACCTTTATCCACTAATTCAAATAAAATTCCCACACCATACGAAGATTTATTATCTTTTGTTTTAAAAGAAGGTTCTATTAAGGAAGACCGAACAGGAACAGGAACTAAAAGCTATTTTGGAGCTCAAATAAGATATAATTTACAAAACGGTTTTCCGTTGATTACCACCAAAGAAGTAAAATTTCGTTCAATAGTTTATGAACTATTATGGTTTTTAAAGGGTTCATCAAATATAAAATACCTTAAAGAAAATAATGTCAAAATTTGGGATGCCTGGGCAAACGAACAAGGCGAATTAGGTCCTGTTTATGGAGTACAATGGCGTTCATGGCCCACATATAACGGCCAAACAATCGACCAAATATCCCAAGTTATAGACCAAATAAAAACTAATCCATCTTCTCGTCGGCTAATAGTTACAGCCTGGAATGTGGCTTTAATAGACAAAATGGCCCTCCCGCCATGTCATATGATGTTTCAATTTTATGTCAACGACAAAAAATTATCTTGCCAGCTTTATCAAAGAAGCGCTGATTTATTTTTAGGCGTGCCGTTTAATATTGCATCCTATTCCCTTTTAACCCATATAATAGCTGCCCAATGCGGTCTTGAAGCAGGAGATTTTGTATGGACTGGCGGAGATTGTCATATATATAACAACCATATAGACCAAATAAAACTTCAGCTCTCTCGCGCGCCATATCCTTATCCTCAAATTAAAATAAACAAAAAAAACAACATTTTTAACTATGAATTTGATGATTTTACATTATTAAATTACCAACATCATCCATTTATAAAAGGTGCTGTCTCCGTATAGTGAATAAAAAAGTATCACTTATATGGGCAGAGGCCTATCATAAAGATGGAAAGGCTGGCGCCATTGGTAACAAAGGAAAAATACCTTGGGTTTTGTCAGAAGATTTAAAACACTTTTCTGATTTGACAAAAGGCGGCACAGTAATTATGGGGCGCAGAACTTGGGAAAGTCTGCCTCAAAGCGCTAAACCTCTGCCTGATAGAAAAAATATAGTTATAACTACTCATCCAAAAAATATTGAAAATCACGGTGTTTTAATTTTAAATTCTTTGAAAGAAGCTATTGCCAGATCAAATACTGAAAATGTTTGGCTTATTGGAGGGGAAAAAATCTATAAAGCTGGTATGAAATATGCCACTGAAGCCTATATAACACGAATTCGCAAAAAGGTCGAAGCTGACACATCTGCCCCTCGCCTATCATTATTTTGGAGACAAGTCAACAAATCTGATTGGCTGCTCTCTAAAAATGGTGAACAATATTGTTTTTACAAATATTCCAAAGTTAAGATTCCTATAAATTTCGGAAAAATTGCTTCATCTATTGAAGATACTTATATTAAACACAATATAGCCTTTTTATCGCGTAAACGTAAAATAACATTTGATACATATATAAGTTACGGCACTGAAAAAAAAGTTCGTCTCCTGGCCAGAGCTGTTTTAGCTTCTTCAAAGCAAAACCCTAATGAACTCAGAAGAGGTTTCCGAACATTAGCAACTGCTCAAGTTCCAAAAATAAATGTTTATGCTGCAATAAACGGAAAGCCTCTGTCTAAAACTTTAAAAACAAATCGTGGAGGCTATATTGACGAATATGTTGACCTAGAATTAACACCTGGCTATCATAACGTGGAATTTTGGACAAAAAATAATACTAATAAATCGAAAGGTGATTTATTAGTGGTGAGTAAATCGGTTAAATATGGCATAATAAGCGATATTGACGACACTATTATTGTCACAAAAATTCCCTCAATATTTTTGGCAATTTATAATTCGCTATTTTTGCGCCCTGAAAAAAGACAAGCCGTTTACGGCATGAAAAGACTTTTTGAAGCATTGAATAAAAAATTTAATAACCCCGCGTTTTTCTATGTTTCAACATCGCCTTGGAACGTTTCGAAAACAGTTAAAAACTTTATAAAGGCTAATAGTTTTCCGTATTCTCCCTTTATTTTGCGAGATTTTGGACCAACGGGCGATAAAGTATATTTATCTGGCCGCGAACACAAAATGCATTCTATACAGCAAATATTCAGCGATTTTCCAAATATACAATGGATTTTAATAGGCGACGACGGACAAATTGACCCATCTATTTATAAAGACATATCAGATTTATATCCTGAAAAAATTAAAGCCATAATTATTCGGCGCCTTTCAGGAGCAGAACTTTTCCTAAATCACATTATTCCTATTTCTTTTGAAACACCTTTTGTAAAAAAAATCAACTATAAAAGTATTCCGATAATTGCTGCTAACGATGGATACAAATTGCGCAAATTAATTGAAAATATTGCTTAGACCAAAACGTCATTAAATAATAATTTATTTTAAACTTTTAATTTAGCAATTTGAACTATTTGAGCTTTCCCTTTATGAAAAACAATACCTCTACCTTGGCAAAAATCAGATCTAACGCATTTAGGCATAGGCAAATAACTAAAAGTTTCTGAAACGGCGCTCTCTGGCTGCAAAACTATTGATATATCCGCAGTTTTTAACAAACTAATTAATTGCCACAAATTCGGGTTGTTGCTTTCTGACATTTCAACTATTAAGGGCATATTTAATTTTTTAAACTGCTGAATTTTATTTATATATTTTTCAATTTGTTTTTCATCGTTTTGGTTAATAATATTTTCAATAACTTCAATATTTGAATTTTGCTCTTTTATTAAATTGACTAAATTTGTTTTACCTGAATTTTCCGTCCCAGATATCACTATAAGTCCTTTAAGCTCAATTTCAAAAACAGATAGATCAGAATATTTCAAACCTAAAATTGTTTTATTCAAAGAATTAAAAGAAGAATTACTTAAAAAGGGCTTCCCTGAAAGAAGCCTTTCTGAAAGAGACTTTTCTGAAAGGGGCTTTTCCGAAAGGGGTTTTTCTGAAAGGGGCTTTTTTGTTTTTATTAGTTCATATTCAATTATTGGAGGTAATCTTTCTAATCTGCGAGTTTTAGGAATTTTATTCTGTTCATAAAATTGTGATAGGTTATTTGACAATTTTTTAATTTTCTGAATTCTTTTTTCAAAATCTTTTTCTATAATAAAAATTTGCATTTCATCTCCTTTATAAAAACATCTGCCTGGAGGAAAATTTTCATTAAAGATATCTTTGTCTAAACCTAACAACAAACAATCCTGATCTGAAATTAGTTTCATAAAAATATTTGCTGCAAACGAACTCAAAATTTTAGATTGAACACAATTAGCTCGGTCTGTTGTTATTATAATTGCAATCCCTGCAGATCGAGAAACCGAAACCAAATATTCAAATTTTTTCATTACATTATTATCAAGCGTTGAATCATAAGTTTCGCGAAAAAGCTGCCAATCGTCTATTATCAAATAAATATTTTCTGTTTTGTCTATTGTTGATTTTTGATTTGTTTTATTTTGATTTATTTTAAATTTATTTAATGTTTTTGTTTTATTTATTATATAATCTAAAATTCTTTCCACCATCTCTTCATCTGATAAGTCAACCGCATTTCCCACAGTTGCAAATTTTTGCAATTCGCAAAAATTTGCTTCAGATCCAATTATATAAAAACTGGGCCTAGCAAAAGGCTCTTGTAAATAACAAAAAGATTTTCTATATATAAGAGTTTCAAGAAATGAAGTTTTCCCGCTTCCAAAACTCCCATAAATTATTAGATTCCCATCACTTTGTGGAGAATAATTAAAAAAATCCCGCTTTTGTTTATCAGGAACATCTACCAATGCTAAACTATCAAAATCTTTCTGATTCTCCAAAATATCATCTTGCAAAGTTATGCTATTTGGCAGCTCTTCAAGCCACGGTTTATATGGTTTTTTAGATTCAGTTTTTAAATAACTATTTTTTATAAATAAAATTTTTTCATTCAAAAAAATATCATTATCTATAAAAGGGCTTTGAAATTGAATAATTTCTTTATTCGTATATTTTGCAGCGCACCTGCCTTGAATGTCAGAACTAAAATGGGCTGCTGTTTTTTGTCCTATTATATCATTAGAATCTGCTTCATCAGCCACTCTCAAAGCAATTCTCAAATTAGTATTAGCTCTAAGATTGTCTTTTATAACTCCCGAAGGCCTTTGAGTGGCTAAAATTAAATGAAGACCTAAAGACCTGCCTCTAGCTGCTATATCTATGAGCTCATCTAAAAAATTTGGAATGTCATTCACTAATGCCGCTAATTCATCCACAATAATTATTAATGAACTAGGTGCTCTGTCAGGAAATTTTTTTTGCATATCTTTTAGATCTTTCACTCCGGCTTCTAAAAAAATTTTCTCGCGCCTTTTCAATTCTGCTTTCAGAGAAATCTGAGTTCTTTGAAAAAGCTTAGGCGACAAGTCAGTCACTAAACCAACGCAATGAGGAATTTTGCTAATGGCGCCAAAGGCCGAACCACCTTTATAGTCTATTAACAAAAAATTAACATCAGAAACAGGCGTGACCAACGACAGCGACAAAATCCAAGATTTTATAAATTCGCTTTTGCCACAGCCGGTTGTCCCTCCGATTAAACAATGCGGTCCATTTTCAATTAAAGAAATATTCACAGATCCAGAAGCTGACACCCCTATTGAAGTTTCTAACTTATAATTATGAAAATATTCTTTTCTTTCTTGGCTGCTCAAAGCAGAATAATTTGTATGTTTATAAGATAAATATTTATTTTTTAAATGATCTTTTTCAAATTGAGAAAACAACAAATTTTTTGGCAAATTGCTAAAAATATTTTTTGCTAAAGGGTCAGCTATAGCGCACAGGGTTTTCAAAGCTAAACAATAATTATTATAATCAAAATAATCATAAAAATCTATATGTTCCTTGCGATAATTTTTGACAAAACTAATTGTATCATCAGTCAAATCTAAAATTGTTTTACATATTGAAGGCAAATTTTTTCTAACGTCAGAAAAACACAATAAATAAATATTTTCATTATTCTCAGCCGCTGAAATACTATATTTAAAATTATCAAAACAAAATATAATACAAGTTTCATTATTAATATTTTCTAAATTATTAAATGAAATATAATGAGGTAAATATTCAATAAATTTTAAATAATTTTGAATAGTCTTATCTGCGACATATGATATTTTTAAATCCCTTGGTCGCTGCAAAGCACAAAACTGTAATACAAAAGAACAGATAAAAGGGTAAATTGATGTAAAATTTCCTATAACGCCTAAAGCGTCATTTACTTTATTTAACTTTTTTTCAACATTTGATGTGGAATTATTATTAAAAAAATATACTAAAGGAGCATTAGATAAAATTTTGCTATTTTGCAATAAATTATCTATCTTTGCTTTATCTTCCATTTCCATCTCTTCAAAATCACAAATATCTGTTTGATCTAAATTGATCAATTCTATAGAACTATTAGTTTGTCCAGCCCCTAACCGAAGACTCAAAAATTCCTCATCACACACATCGCGCGACCAAACTAATGAATTTAAAGAAATAACTGAATTAATAATTTCTGCGATTGACGGATATTGTTTATTTCTAATTGAAACTTCCTGACTTTTATATTCTGATATTTGACGATTTATTAAATCTATTTTTTGATAAGTAAGTTTTTTTAGGTTTTTAGTTTTTCGCCTTGTTCCGACTTTTGTGTCAATAAAATTTGCCACAACTATCGCTGGAGAAAGCGCCATAAATACTATTGACATCGGATTTGGGTTTATTAAAAACATAGCTAAACCTAAAACCAGCGGAGCAAAAGATGCCACAATAGGGAAACGAATTTTTTGGGAATTTATGCTGAACTTAGGAAGTGTTATCTGAACTTTTTTAAATCGAGTAAAATTATGAGGCGAGGGTGTGAAATATTTTTTAGTCATTATTTATCTGTTAACTGACATTCATAATTTGCTATTTCTAAATCACTTCTGCCGGCTGCTGAAGATAAAAAATTAGAAAAATTATGTGCTTTTGCTGGATAATATTCATTTATTTTAGGGGCATATATTTGCATCTGATGAACATTCACTGGGTCTTTGGGTTTTGCTATCCCCTGCAAATTTAGGTCATTACGCGGCAAAACAACAGTTTCCCAATTTTTCGCAGTAGGATTTTCCTTTAAATCAAACTTGGCAACATAATCATTAGCAAATTCATAAGCTAAAACATTTATTTTATTATCTATATTAAATCTGCCAATCGGAGCGCCAAAAGAAACCACTTGCTTAATATTAAAATTGCTATTATATTTTGAAGCAAAAAAAGCTGAAGCTAACCCCCCTAATGAAAAACCTGCTAACATAACTGGCGGCTCGGAAAAATTCGAAATACCTCTTTTTTGCATTTCTGTTTCAAGCGCGGTTTTTGCTAAACTTACAAGATTAGAATTTCCGCTCATAATATTAAAATCCTCTGGCCAGCCGTTAACTTCTTTCCATCGTGTTGTACAAGGCAAAAGCACCGTGAAAGAGGGCGGTGAACCTTCTTTCACCATAATTTGGATATTAGTAACCCCATCAAAAGTATATGAATTAATTGAACCCGCTTTATAAGCCAATTCCTCCAATGTGGCAGGTTTTTTGTAAAAAGACATATTTTTAGGAAGCGTTTTATCATAAGAAAATGTCTGTTTTTCTATTTCTGAATCTGTATGTTTAGAAGTCAATAACAAAACAGAATCATTTAAGAAATCTGCTTGTTTGCAGACTAATACTAAAATCTGTGATAACAATTCAACATTTATATGCGATTTTTGGGCTGTTTGAGCTATTTTATCAAGCACATCGTATTCAAAATTTTCCCAAGCTCCAAAACCTTCATTTTCTAAAAACATCTCTTTAAAATTGGTAATTAACGCATTTGCTGCTCCCGCACCCACAACAAAAAGACTAGTTAGCAAATTAATTGACATTTCTGGAGAAACTAACTTCAAAAGATTAGAAATGTTTTTTTCATAATCTTTATATTTTTCATTAGCGTCTGATATTTTATTAGCGAAACTATATAAATTATTTGAATTATTTTTAAGTTGAAAAGAACAATTTTGCAAACCATCAGACATTTGCGCAAAAGAATAAGGCAAAACAAATTGAGAAACAGTCACAGATCTGTCTGAAAAAACAACTCTACAAGCATTAGCTATTTCATCACACGAAACAGCCAATGATTTAATTTTTGATATAGCAAAATCTAAATCAATATAAGAAATTATAATTTCTGAATCACACCGCATCAAAAAATCTTCCTCCATATACGGCTGATATTAACACTAATTTTAACTCCTCCAAAGAAGACTCTAATAAATACTGTTTATTGTCGTTTTTAGAAATTACTTTAAACCATATGCCATTTTCTGTTTGCAAAAAACATTTTATACTATTATTTTTTATTGAATTATCAAGATCTGTAATGGCCAAAAACATTCCAGCTGAAAAATTAGTATTCAAATTAATTAATTCACTTTTGGGGTTTTGATTTTTCAATTCACTAAATACTATTTCTCCTGACTGCAAAATTTTATCAATCATCTCCTCATAAAAATTTATAATTTCACTATATGAACTAGTTCTTCTTCTCAACATGCCTTTTTCAAAATCTTCACCATAAGAGGAAAAAAATACATCGATTTCGCCATTACTTTTTATAATTCCTGATATTTCTCTACGCGCATTTTCTGTCCATGCTTCACAAACTATTTTATATGTCATTATATTATTCGTTATTTATTCGGCGATTCATATTTACAATTTCCATTTTTGGCAAAATTTCTCTTTTATTGTCTCTAAAATCTTTTATTGTTTCTAAAATCTCTATCTAATTATTTTTTGAAAATCTTTGTCAAACTGGCTTTTAATTTTTCTCTAATTGCTCTTTAGAATTTCTTTTTTGCTGTTCTTTAAAATTTCTGTTTCATTATTTTCTAAAATTTTATATGCATGGCGGCGGACTTTGTCCGCCGCCGCATCAAGTTCATCAGCATTAGCCTTTAATTCAGCATAATATATTCCTAATTGATTAGAATATACCGAACCAGCGTCTCCTTTCCATTTCACATTTGACAAAGATTTAAATACTATATCAGCATCCGTCCGCAGCCGATTTGCCAAATTTTTTAAATAAAAACTTTTAGCATTTATAGCTTCAAAATCTAATATCATTGCTAATTTTAAAATTCAAAACTTCAAAAATTATTTCAAAGACGCTGCTAATTGAGAGTCGATATCACGCAGGCTTTGTTCAGCAGTTTTTAAAAACCTTATAACATCATCTAGCCCTTGAATTGTGGATCTTGCACCAGTTGTAAAACGGCCAAATGCTTCATGGAAAATACCCGACGCTTGGTCTGTCACAAATCCGCTTGAAACTAATTCTTCAATTTTTTGTTTTAAAATATCCAATTCACTATATATAGAATCTCTGCCTTTACCGATATTTGCGCCAGCCGATTGCAGCTGTTCATATGAAACATTTATATTCATTTTTTCCTTTCTTATAAAATCTAAATTGTTTTTTTAGTATGTCAAGAAAATTATTAAATATCAAATTAAAATATTAATCTGTTGAAATAAATAAATTGTTGAAAGCAAAACCCCTTAACCGCTTTTTAAAATTACAGTTATTGAGAATTATAGTTATTAGGAATACAAATTTTTCGCAAACTACTGTTAGCTGAGCTGAAGAAAACTTGCTTTATAAATTACTGACCAATACTTCTCATAAAAAGCATTGCTGACTGAGCACGTGAACAGTTTTTACTTGGTTTGAATGTGCCATCAGCATAGCCAGTGATTATTTTATTATTAACACCCCATATAATGGCTTTATAAAATTCGCTCTTTTCAGAAACATCTTTAAAAGGTGTTTTAGCAGGCAAAATAACATCTGGCGAACCATAATATCTATACAAAGTAGCTGCTAACTGTGCACGTGTTATATATATATTTGGCCTGAACGAACCGTCCGAATAGCCATTCCATATTCCTTGCGAAACACCCCACATAATTTCCTTATAGAATTGACTAGTCACTGGCAAATCTTTAAAAGGAGACTTAGCTGGCGGAACGAAATCAGGCTTGCCTTCTATATTATAAAGAAAAGCTCCCATTTGCTGCCGCTTAATAGAATCGTTAGGACAATATTTAGTTGTAATTATATTCAAAACTCTTTTGCTTGTACAGCCAGAAGTAATATTGTACTTATACATTTCAAGAACAGACGAATAAGCAACATCTGATTTAGAAACATCTTGTATAATATATGTGAGATTCTTATCATAAACTTTTATAGTTATAAAATCTTTTACATTATTTGATTCTACAACAGTGGCAACTATTTTAGTGACACCTTGTTTTTTGGCAGTAATAACACCATTTTGGTCAACGCTAGCTATGCCAGAATCTTTGCTAGTATATTGCAAAGTCTTAAAAGTGGTGTTTTCAGGCAAAATGGTGGCAGTAGGCTGGAAAGTTTCATTTATAGATAACTGGACGTCTTTAGGGCTCAAAGTAAGGCTTTGGGCAGGAACTATATTTGTCAAAACTGTCACTTGACAAACATCTGTGAAACTACTATCAGCAGTTGTAACTGTTATAGAAGCTGAGCCCGCACTAAGTCCCGTTATAGTACCATTTTGCGAAACAGACACAATATCTGAATTGCTTGACGAAAAACTAACCTGTTTATTAGAAGCATTTTCAGGCAAAACTTGATATTGCAAAATCTGATATTGGCCAACAGCTAAATTCAAATTATTTTGAGCAAATTTGACAGACGTGACAAACACATAGGGTTCTGTGACAATTACTTCACAAAATGCTTTATAGCCTCCGTCTTGGGTCGTGACAGATATAACAGTGATTCCAGGTGATCTAGCAGTAACTCGTCCATTGCTTTCAACGCTAGCAATATTACTATTAACAGATGAATATATAACTGTTTTATTAGACGCGTTTTGAGGCAAAACAGTCGAAACAAGCCAATAAGTTTGATTCACTTCTAAATTAGCATTTGTTACTTCCATTCTCACTCCTGAAACAGGGACGCTAGGTTGTAAAACAGTTATTTGACAAGAACTTTCATAATTTCCATCTTGAGTGCGAACAGTCACAACAGCAGCTCCGGCTTTATGAGCTTTGACCAAACCATTTATTCCCCCTTCCCCATTTGGAGTCACAGACACAATTGAATCATCTGACGAAGTGTAAAAAACTGTTTTATTGCTAGCATTTGCAGGCGTTATTTGAGCAGTTAGCAAAAATTCATCATTTGTATATAATTGCAAATTTTTATGAGACATATCCACTTTTGTTACAGAAACAAATGGCTCCCCGACCGAAACTTGAGCCCAAACAACGACTCCAGATCTCATATCTGACGAAACCCCTATACTTGCTATGCCTGTTCCTACACCTGTTATAAGACCGCTTTGCAACACTGTAGCTACTGACGGATTAGTTGTCGTATATTTGACGCTTTTGTCTGTGGCATTAGCTGGCAAAACTTCAGCCGAAAGTGTTTGCTGACCTCCTAAATTGATTTCTATCGGATTTGATGGAGTTAAATTTATCTTTTGAACAGGAACAAATTCCGAAACAACTGTTATAACAGATGTGTCAATAAAATTCCCATCAAGAGTTTTAACCGTTATATTTGCTTGACCTATTTGTCTAGCAGTTATTTGCCCAGATGAATCCACCGAAACTATGCTAGGAGCAGATGATTGCCATATAACACCTCTCTCATCAGCGTCAAGCGGTTCGACCAGAGCTGTTAAATCATAAGCTAATTCTTTCTCCAAAGACAATGATTTAGGGCTAACTGTCACTCCTGTGACTCTTTTGATAATTTGTAATGTCACCGAATCGGTGAAACCTCCATCATTTGTCGTGACGGTAATTGTTACACTGCCTTTAGACAAAGCCTTAACAGACCCTTGATTATCCACACTAGCAACAGACGGAGCAGACGAGGAATAAATGACTGATTTATCATAAGCGTTATCTGGAGAAACGCTTAACTGCAATTGAGTAGACTGCCCAACATCTAGATCAGTTTTATCTGATGTAAGCGTCACACCTTCCACTGATTGTCTAACTGTCAAAGTTGTTTGACCCGTTTTATGAGAAACAGTCGTTTCAGCTTGTATTGTGACCTGCCCTGCAGATACACCCATAACTAAACCAGTTTGAGCGTCTATTGTAGCTATCTGAGGATCACTTGAAGAATACCTGACTTTATTATCAGGGGTGTTTTCAGGCAAAACAGACGAACTAAAAGTAAGCGACCGACCAGTTTTCAAACTAGGATTTTGCGGAGATATACTAACTTGTTCAGGCCTTGGCAAAATTGTGACGGACACAGAGCCTGTTGCAAATCCGTCTTCAGAAACCGCGTTTAACGTGGCCTGACCAGCCGAGACACCTGTCACACTTCCGCTAGAAGCGTCGCTAGATGAAACTGTGAAAATATTTGGATTACTTGATGAAAAACTAACTCCTTTAAAATCAGCACTAGACGGCAAAACACTAGCTGTTATATTTGCTTGAGTTCCTGCCATAAGCGTTAAAGACGCCGGCGAAAAAGATAAAGATTCAGCTTGCTGAAAAACTGTCAAATTTGCACAATCTTCAAAACTGCCGTCATTAGTGACAACACAAATTTGGGTCTGACCTTTAGCAACGCCTATTGCATTGCCTAACGCAGAATCGACCCCAGCTATTCCTGTGTCTTTAGAATAAAAAGAATAAGTTTTGTCTTGAGCATTAGCTGGCGTGACCTGAGCTTGAAATGATTTAGTTTG
>JAITRN010000090.1 GCA_031288355.1 Candidatus Opitulatrix roisinitermitis
TTTAAATCTTTTGCCTCTCCTCAAACTCTGCATTTTGCAGAAGGTGTTAGCTGCATAGTTGGGCCTAATGGCTCTGGTAAATCTAATATATTAGATGCTATTGAATGGTGTTTAGGTGAACAAGGAACCAAAAATCTTAGAGCTGAAGCAATGGATGATATAATTTTTTTCGGTTCATCTGCTCGCGACAAATTGTCGCGAGCAGATGTTATATGTGTTTTTGATAATTCAGATCATAAAATTCCAGTAGATTTTTCTGAAGTTCAAATTAGAAGAGTTTTGTTTCGTCAAGGTGTTAGTCAATATTATTTGAATGGAGAACAAGTAAGACTTAATTATATTCAAAAGCTTTTATCAAATGCTGGATTAGGCCGGCAAATGCACGTAATAGTAGGGCAAGGAAAATTAGATTCAGTCTTGTCGGCGTCCCCGCAAAAGAGGAGAGCTTTTATAGAAGAGGCAGCTGGCATATTAGATTATCGCTATAGAAAAGAAAAAGCGGCTCGTCAATTAGATAATATCTTAGGTGATATGACTCGTTTGAACGATATTATTGAAGAACTAAAAAAACAAGTTGCCCCATTGAAACGGCAAGCTAAAATGGCTTCTCAATCTGACGAATTACATAGCAAATCACATAATATTAAGTCAATTATTTTATTAGATGATTATTATTTAGCTAAAAAAGAATTAGACACTATAAATAAAGAGTTTTATAATAAAGAAGCGGTTAGCAAAAATATTTTGGAAGAAATTACTCAAAAAAGACAAGCGGTTTTGCAATTAGAAGAAAAGGCTACTGGAAAATCTAGCGCGTCTGGACAAATAAATTTAGTTTGGGGTCAATTAGTGGGCCTGGCTGAAAAATATCGTTCATTTGTTGTTCTATTATATGAGAGAATAAAATTAAATTCCAATAGACCTTATAATCCAAGTTCATTGGAAGATAAAAAAGTTTTTCAAAGTATTGAAATTAAAGAAAAAGCCCTTAAAGATCTTTTGCAAAAACATCATGCTAATGAAACAGCTATGGCTTCTCTTAAAGCTAAAATAGATACTTTATTAATTGCTCTTGATAATGACGGCGGGGATATTCTGAAAGCTGGCAACATCTTTCCAAAGAAGTTTTTGCAAAAATGGTTTGATGAAAAACCTAATAAAGCTTTATCTGAATTAGGTTTGGCGGATATTGATTTTGAGTTTAAGGAATTATTTTCGCAAATTTTAGAAAAGTTTTATATTTTTGCTAATTTAGAAACTGCTAAAAAACATTTGGAAAAATATCCCACACATTTTGCTATATTGACAAATGGGGACATGATTGTGACATCTTCGGTCTTCACAGATTTGGATAAAGACGGTTTTTTAGTGATGAAAAATGCTTTGGGGGAGGCTAAAAAAGAAATAGCCAAAACTAAAATGAGTCAAGCTAATTTAGATTTAAAAATTGGTTTAATAAATAAGGAATTAGCTGACTTAAATAACAAAAAAGCAAAAGTTTTGCAAAAATATGAAACTGATATTTTGGCTATTGATCAAAAATTAAAAACCGCATTAGAAAAAGCTGAAAAAAATTTAGTTATAATAGATAAAAGAATTTTAGATTTAGAAATTTTTCAAAAAGAGATTTCCAAAGAACTTATATTTCGAGATTCTAATATAAATCAATTGCGCAAAACAATAGATAAATTATCTGATGATCTGAATTCACATAGAGATTCTTCGCATGAAATTGATCTAAAAAGACAGCAAGTTGAAATTAAAATTAACCAATTTAGGCAAGCGGCTGTGGAAAATTTGCATCAAAATATTGAACAATTAGAAAAAGCATTAATTACTCCAGAAATTGAAAATTCATCAATAAAGACGCCAGTTCAGTCCAATGACAAAAGTTTATCCTTTCCTCTTTCAGAAGTTTCCAAACAGCAATATTCATATGACTTAGATAAATTAGCTGGCAAGCTAGCTAGGCTAGGGAAAGTTAATCCATTAGCTTTAGAAGAATATGAATCAATAAATAAACGTTTAGAATTTCTAGTTTCACAGTATGATGATTTAGAAAAAACTCGAATTAATTTAAAAAAAATTGTTAGAGACTTATCGCATAAAATAAACGCTTCTTTTGAATTAGCATTTCAAGATACTGCTAAAGAATTTGATATAATTTTTAAAGAATTATTTCCAGGAGGTCAAGGGAAATTAGTTTTAACAGATGAAGAGGGAGGGGCAGGAATAGATGTTAAAGCCTCGCCGGTGGGCAAAAAAATGATTAGTCTATCGCTAATGTCTGGCGGCGAAAGGTCTTTGATAGCCTTGGCTATGTTAGTCGCTATTTTTAAAGCGCGCCCTTCGCCTTTTTATATTTTGGATGAGGTTGAAGCGGCTTTAGATGACGTTAATTTACAAAGAGTTTTAAAATTGTTTAATTCTCTAAAATCATCTAGTCAATTAATGGTTATAACGCATCAAAAGTCTACTATGGAGGTGGCAGACACACTTTATGGAGTGACTATGAGAGGTGATGGAATAACTCATATTTTGTCTCATAGGTTAGCTAATTGACATATTTAGATTGGGCTTCTGGTTGGCCTATAAGTCAGGCTGCTTTAAAAAAATATAATGAGGTGGCTAAATTAAAAGGCAATTTTTCCTCAACACATAAATACGGTTTTCAAATTTTTAAAATTGTGGAGCAAGCCCGTTCAGATATTGCTAACTATTTGCATATAAGGCCTAAAAATATAATTTTCACTTCTGGCGGCACGGAGTCAAATAATTTGGCATTACAGGGCATTTATAGAAAAGCCTATAAGCAGTCAAATGGTCAGAAAAAAATAATTGTAACGACTCTAATGGAACATCCTAGCGTGGTAAATACAGCTAGAAATTTAGCAGGCAAAAATATTATTTATTTAAAAAATGATAAATTTGGTTTAGTAGATCTGTCAAATTTGCAGTTAGTGCTTAACGAATTTCATAATGAAATAGCTTTAGTTAGTATCCATTATGTAAATAATGAAATAGGAGCTAAACAAGAAATAGAAAAAATTAGTCAAATGTGTTTAAAAAAGGTAATTTCATTTCACACAGATGCGGTTCAGTCTCACGAATTTTCTCAAAATCGCGATTCTAGCAATTTTTTTATGTCGATTTCTTCACACAAAATAGGCGGTCCTGGACAAATAGGGGTTTTAACGGTGCCTGATTTTAATTTGCTGGAGCCAGTTATGCTAGGCGGTGGGCAAGAAATGGGTTTACGCAGCGGAACGCTTGACGCCGCGTCTATTGCCGCTTTTGCTGAAGCTTGTAAAGAAATGTATAATTCAAATAAGGATATTTTGAATAAAAAGTTTTTCAAATTAGCTAATAGTTTTTTTCAGAGCGATCTTTTGGAAAATTTATCGAATAATAGATTTTCTATAAACGGACCGCCGATAAATGACCAAAATAGAGTAAATTATATTATTAATTTGTCAATTAATTCTAATAAAAGCCCTGATGAAATTGTTTATTTATTTGATTCAAATAATATAGCAATAAGTTTTGGTTCAGCTTGTTCAGCTAAAGCTTTAGGGCCTTCAAATGTCTTGTTAGCTTTAGGACAAAATACTGATCAAGCAAGCAAGGGTTTAAGGATTTCTTTTGGGCCAAATACTGAGAAAACTGATATAGAGAGGTTTTTAACGGTTCTAAAATTAATCTAAAAAAGTTTTTAGTGTACAATATTATATATGGTAGAACCAAAAATTTTAGTTAATCGATTCAAGACTAAATGTCATAAATTTAAAATAGATAATTTTGAAATAAGTTTAGGTTATGACACACTTTTAGAACAAGATGTTTTTTTATACATAACAAATAAAGCAGTTGATCCCGGTTTATTACAAAAGGCTTATTACAGAAATTCTGATATGATTTTGCCTGTTTTGTCAAATTTTAAACTTGAGGGCGAAAGATTTTTATATACCACAAAATCTCAGTTGGGAACAACTTTGAAAAAACAATATCCTAAAAAAGCTTTGTTAGAAAAACCTCTATCCAGAAGCTTTATAAACGATTTTATTTTTACAATTGCTAAGGAATGCCAAAGAATAGGTAGAGTGGGAGGTTATCCTTTAGGGATAAATCCTGAAACGGTCATTTTAGAAAATCAAGAAGATGGAATTTTTCAGTTTGCAGTCATAGGGCAGGGGCTTATTATTAATCAAACTAATTTTAGTCCTTTTGGATATAATGATTTAGCATCTCAATCCAAAATGTGCGCCAACGATTTAATAAATTTATATAACTATTTGCAGATTTCTGATTTTACTGTTGAAACTACACAAGATATAGATAAAGTAAATACTAAAAAATTTCCTTTTGGAGTAGATATTTCTTCAATTGATGATTTAGTAGATTATTTGCAAAATTTGGGTGCAAAAATTATTTTAAATGAGCCAAAAAAATTGTATAATATTGATAAATTTAGTAATATCGAAAATGGAAAAGTGGAAAATAATACCAATCAAAATTTGATTGATAAAGCTTTAGATAAAAAAAATAATCAAATAATTGATAGTGTAGAAAATGTTTCGCCAAAGGCGAATTTTGAAAATGAAAAAGTAGAAAACAATAAGAGAGAAAGAAACTTTTCAGATGAAAGTTCTAATCAGACTAATTCTCAAAAAACTAATTTGCCAACGGAAAAGCCCCTGTCTAAAAAACATATAAAGGGCAGTGTTTTGTTTATGTATTCAATTTTAGGAGCGGTAGTTTTAGCCGTTGTTATGGCTGTGCTAGTTTTGATTGGTGTGATAGGTTAGCAAATTGTTCAAGAGTGATGATTGATATATAAATTATGGATATACAAGATAAAAATTCTAAAGTTGTAGTTAAAAATATTGTTGACAAAAGCAACGATATTAAAGATGTTGTAATTATTGGTTCTGGCCCGGCAGGATATACTGCTGCTATATATCTAGGACGAGCTGGCATAAAACCTGTTTTGGTGAGCGGACTTTTGGAATCTGGCGGAGCATTAATGAAAACTGGACTTGTGGAAAATTTTCCAGGATTTGAGCAGGCAGTTGAAGGTCCGGTTCTTATGCAGAAAATGCAGAAACAGGCCGAAAAATTTTTTGCGCAAATTGTTTCAGATGATGTAGTTGATGTAGATTTTTCTAATAAAATTAAGCTATTGAAATTGTCTGACGGCTCTGTTCTACAGACTAGAGCAGTGATTATAGCTGTTGGCGCAAAATATCGTCATTTAGATATTCCAGGAGAAGTTCAATTTGCTGGAAAAGGTGTTTCTTATTGTGCTACATGTGACGGTTTTTTCTTTTCTGGAAAAGAAGTCATTGTGGTTGGCGGAGGAGACACAGCTATAGGTGAAGCAATTTTTTTGTCTTCTTTGGCAGCAAAAGTCACCGTCATTCATCGCCGAGATCAGCTTAGGGCCACAAAAACATTAGTTGATAAGGCCAATTCTATTTCTAATATAGAATTTGTTTGGGATTCTGTTGTGTCCGAAATTCGAGGCGATGAATTAGGAGTAAAAGGAATAATTATAAAAAATGCTAAAGCCTCTGAAAAACGCTCTTTTGCTTGTCAGGGTGTTTTTATAGCAATTGGACATAATCCGTCTACGGCTATTTTTCAAAATAAACTAGATTTAGACGATAATGGCTATATAAAAGTTAAATTAGGTGATACGTCTACATCTGAAAAAGGGGTTTTTGCGGCAGGCGATTGTACTGATGGAAAATATCGTCAAGCTGTCATTGCTGCTGCTGCAGGAGCAAAATCTGCTTTAGACGCAGACGAATATTTAAAAGAAATAGGTTAGACTAAGGTTTAGGATAAAAATTTTATGAAAGAGCTTTTGCTAAAATACAAAAAATTTACTATAATAACAATGGCCATATTTATTTTATCTATTGCAACGATTTTAGGAACTTTTGATTTCCTTTTTCCTAAAAATTATACATCTGTTCATTATGACGTTCCTTGCATAACTCCTGCCACACAAAAGGCTGTAAATAATAATACTATACACTTGAGGGTTTTAAATGCGTCATCTCATGCCGGACTTGGACAGGCAGTTAATTTAGCGTTAGTCCAAAGAGGCTTTTCTTCGCACGGATATAATAATTATTCAGATGATAATTTATATAATACTAAAATAGTTTTTGGAGTAAATTCTATTAAGGAAGCATATACTTTAGCTTTAATTTTTAATAAAGTTGTTTTACAAATGGATAATCGACAAGATAGTTTAATTGATGTTGTTGTAGGTGAAGATTTTAGTAATTTTAAATCAGCCGATATAAATAGTTCTAATTTAATTATTTCTTCTTTTCTCGGATGTGTTGATCCATCTAATATTAAACTATCTCAAGCGCCGAGTCATGAAATATATCAACCTGCCGAAGTTACTGAACAGCCCGAGAATTCAGATAGTCAATCAGATGGTTCTGGGCAAGAAAATAAGGAGCAAGGTGAATGAAAAAAACAATTTTGGTGACAGGTGGTGCAGGTTATATAGGTTCACATACCGTTGTGGAACTTTTAGAAGCTCAATATAGCGTAATAGTAATTGATAATTTATATAATTCTTCAATTGGAGCAATAACTGCTATAAAAAATATTACAGGAAAAGATTTGATTTTTTATGAAGGAGATTGCACTGATTTTAACTTTTTAAAAAACATTTTTAATAAAAATAAAATTGATGCTGTAATTCATTTTGCCGGATATA
This sequence comes from Candidatus Opitulatrix roisinitermitis, assembly GCA_031288355.1. GTDB lineage: Bacteria > Actinomycetota > Actinomycetes > Actinomycetales > Bifidobacteriaceae > Opitulatrix > Opitulatrix roisinitermitis. The sequence continues at coordinate 6,743 of JAITRN010000090.1, forward strand.
AAGCGGTCGGCGAATCAGTTGAAAAACCCTTGTTTTATTATAAAAATAATTTGGATTCAACAATGACTCTTTTGGCTGTTATGCGAGAATTTTTATGTACAAAATTCGTTTTTTCTTCATCAGCTACAGTTTATTTAGACCCAAATGATGTTAAATATAATGAAACTACCACTCAAACAAACAGGCCTTTTTCGCCTTATGGCTCAACTAAATTAGTTCAAGAATATATTTTAGAGGATGTAGCCAAAGGGTTTGAGTTTGAAAAAGTAGGTGGATTACAAGTTGTGTCTTTGAGGTATTTTAACCCAATAGGGGCACATTTTTCAGGAGAGTTAGGAGAAGATCCCAATGGGGTTCCTAATAATTTAGCTCCATATATAACTCAAGTGGCAGTCGGCAGATTGAGAACTTTGCAAGTTTTTGGCGATGATTATCCGACACCTGACGGAACATGTTTGCGCGATTATATACATGTTGTCGATTTAGCAAAAGGACATTTAAGCGGCTTAGAATATATTTTTGCTAAAGAAGGTAAATTTTTCGACCCGATTAATTTAGGAACAGGTGCCCCTGTTAGCGTTTTTCAAGTTATAGAATCGTTTTCTAAAGCGGTTGGTAAGTCTATTCCTTATGAAGTAGTTGGCAGAAGGTCTGGTGATTTAGCAGAGTTTTATGCTGACCCAGTGAAGGCTAAAAAAGTTTTAGATTGGCAAACTACTCTAGATTTAGATAAAATGACAGCTGATTCATGGAATTGGCAAAAACGTCATCCTAACGGTTTTAAAAATTTATAAAAGTTTATTCCAGTCTGCTTTTGTATAGGTTTTAGCAGAGCTTAAATAATTTATTACAAGAAAATAACTAAAAGATTATAATTTTATTGAAATATTGTGCTATTCTGGTTATATGAGTAAAGAGGATGAAAAAAAGGTAAAAATTTTTATAATCGATGATGACGTATCCTTAGCGGATATGTTAACGTTAGTTTTGCAGGGCGCTAATATGGAAGTCGTCGTGGCATATGATGCGAAAACGGCTCTTTCTAATTACGAATCAGTTGATCCCGATTTGATTCTTTTAGATTATATGCTTCCCGGAATGATGGGTATAGGAGTTTTAAAGAAAATTCGTCAAACATCTACTGTTCCTGTTATCATCTTAACTGCTATTTCTGACACAGATATTGTTGTAGAATCATTGGAATCTGGTGCAAATGGGTATTTGACTAAACCAATTAATTCTGCTGAGTTAATTGCTAGAATACATTCAACTTTAAATACTGTGCATGCTGCTAAGGCTAATGTAGGAAATGCTAGAGCTTATACAACTGACGAACCTATGAAATTCAAAATTGGTGATTTAACAGTTTCTCCTATGCAAAGGTCAGTCACAAAAGGCGATAAGAAAGTTCATCTAACCAATTTAGAATTTCAATTTTTATTAATACTTATAGAAAACCCTGATAGATATTTTTCTAGAGAAGAACTTTTAGAAAAAATATGGAATCAAAGAGGCGATTCAGACCCACGAATTATTTCGGTTTTAGTTGGTCGTTTGCGTGATAAAATTGAAGATAACCCGAAGCATCCTCGTATAGTTGAAACTGTTAGAGGTATAGGTTACGCCCTTGGAGTCGAGGTTGAATATTTATAAGTGCTTGAAAAAATCCGTTCTTCTTATCGTGTAAAAATATACTGCTATGTTATCAGCTTAGGAATCTTAGCTGTTGTTGGTTCATATCTTTTATCGTCAGCTGTTTTAGAGAGAGAATTAGTTTCGTCGGAATTAACAGATATAAAAGCTTCAGCAAATTTCAGTTTAAAAAATATTGCGCGTGACGAAAGAATAACATCTGTTTTGACTAATGAATACAGCAAAACAGAGGACGATAATAATGCCTTTAATTATATTCGCGAATTTTCTGGTTCAAATGTTGTGGCAGTTTATTATTGGAATGAACTGACTAATCAAATAAATAGTATATTTGAAAGAGGGGGTAGTTATGGTTTGAGCATACCTCAGGAATATATAAATAAAGTTAACGCCATAAAAAAATCTGATAATGACCCTTTAATAGTCAATCAAAATACTTCTTATTTTCCGCAAAATTATGTTCTTTTAGGAAAAACCCAGGATATAGAAGGAATTCAATTCGGCATTATTTTGGTTTATGATTTGCATAAAGAATATGAATTGGCTCATAACACATCTTTTTTGGCTTGTATTATAACTACAGAAATAATTGTTGTTATGTTGATTATTTTATCTTTTATTTTACACAGAACTATGAGAATAACAAAAGAACTATTCAACGCTTCAAAGGCTATTTCCGAAAGAGATTATTCTAAAAAAGTGGAAGTTAAAGGCAAAGACGAATTTGCCCTTTTGGCAAAAACCTTTAATAAAATGCAAGATGTTGTTAAAAACAATGAGGAAGCTCAAAAACGATTCGTATCTGATGTGACACATGAATTGAAAGCTCCAACAGCTTCGTTGATTATGGCAAGTGAATATTTATATAGCGCTAAAAATAGTATTCCTGAAAAATTGTGGCCATCAATTAGAATTTTGCACACAAGGGTTTTAGATTTTAAACGCCTATTAGAGGATTTGTTAGAAATTTCTCGATATGATTTTGGAGCTGTGATTATGCATAAGGAACCGGTCAATTTAGATGAAGTAGTTAAGAATGTTAAATTATCTTTATCAGAAGCCGCCGAAAGGGCAGGAACCACAATTGCTATAAAGACTCATAAAGAGGAACATATAGCAATTGTTGATTATATTAAATTTTCTAGAATTGTATCAAATTTGCTAACTAACGCCATAGATTATTCTGATGGAAAGCCTATAGTCGTTGATATATTAGAAGACGCTAAAAATGTATTTATACACGTTATAGATAAAGGTCCAGGAATTGACAAAGATTATCAGGAAAAAGTTTTTAACCGTTTTTTTCGTTTGGACCCTGCTCGCAAAAGGACTATTGGAGGCACAGGTTTAGGTCTAACTATTGCTAAAACTGATATAGAACAGCATGGAGGTTCTTTAACATTAAAATCTGATATAGGTAAAGGATCAACTTTTACTATAACTGTTCCTAAAAAAGAATCTACTAGCCGAAAAAAATAAATTGAGCATAAACCAAGAAATTAATAAATCCCTTAATCAACAATTTGGTCAACCAGCTCCTCAACAATTTATTAGAGCAGCAGTTACAGGACCAATTGGTTCAGGCAAAACTTTTTTGACTCAAAAACTTCAAGAAAAAGGTGCTATAATTATTTCCTGGGATGAAATTTATGCTAATTTGATAAAAACTGATGAAATTTTGAGATCTCAAATAATTGAAGCTTTTTCACTGTCTGCTAAATCCAATATAATAAATGAATTAAAAAAGATTATTTTTGGAAGTTTTAATAGTCTATTGAATAATAGTGAATCTAATTATAAATGTGATTATAATAAAACAGCAATTACTATTTTGAATAATATAACTCATCCTATAATCGCTAAAAAAGCCTGGGAGATGGAAACTAATTTATTAATTGAGTATTCCCAAAAAGGTCAGCTGACTCCTAATCCAGACGATTTATATCCTCTAGTGGTTCATGAAATTCCTCTATTATACCAAAGCCCTTTATATGACGCTCATTTAGACAGCAAATTTGACAGAATTTATATATGTTTAGCGTCTGACAAAACGCTTATACAAAGAGTTATGCAGCGCGATAATTTGAGCCTTTTGGAGGCTAAAAAAAGGCTGGAGGCCACTAAATGCAATTTTCCCATACAGGATCCTAAAGTTATTGTTGTGAATAGTTGAATTATATGCTGATAAACTATTTGTATGGAAAAGGCTAAAAATAAGATACTAGGATTTAGTCATAATGCTAAAATTAGTCAAATTGCTAAAGTTCCTAAAATAAATATTTTTAGAGGATTTAAGCAGTTTTTAGAAAATTCGGATGCAATATCCTTGGCGGTTGGTGTGGTGATAGGAGCAGCTTTTAAAGATTTGGTTTTGGGAGTTATGAATTCTTTGGTTTATCCTTTGGTAGCTGCTCTTTTTGGTCATTATGATTTAGGAAAAACTTTTGTTTTCACGTTGGGAGCTTCACAAATTAATTTAGGATTATTTTTGCAAGTTTTCTTGAATTTTCTACTTATTATGTTCGCTGTTTATTATTTTTTTATTGTGCCCGTCAATAAATTAGCCAATTTAGCAAATGTTGATATTGAAATTTCTTCTAATGTTAAAAAGAAAAAAACAGCCGATTTAGAGAGAATTGAAAAATTATTAATTGAGAATAATCGATTGCTAGCTCAGTTGGTAAAATAAGATGTTGGTAAAATAAAATGATTCAAATAGTTAAACATAAAGGTCAGATTGATCAAATATTTTTAGACAAAATAATTGCTAAAATAAAACAATTTGGTGAAGAGGTTTTAATAAGCGATAGCGAGAGTTCGGTTTATGAAAATAAACCCCAAAAAACGTCTGAAAAAATAAAACTTATAATATCTTTGGGGGGAGATGGCACAATTTTGCGAGCTAGTGAAATAGCTTTTCAAAGCTTAGCGCCTATATTAGCTGTGAATTTAGGCAG
>JAITRN010000003.1 GCA_031288355.1 Candidatus Opitulatrix roisinitermitis
CATTATCATCAGATGTCACAACTATTCCTGAATGTCCCGATTTTAGAGCAGTTATAAGGCCTTCTTGCGAAACTGTGGCCACTGATGGGTCAGAGGACGAGAAAATAACCTTTTTATTAGTGGCGTCAGTTGGCAAAACTTGAGCAGTTAAATTAGCTGTCTGGCCAACATTTAAATTAACTGGTGAATTCAAAGACAGCACTACCTGGCTAACTGGAATATGAACATTAACAACCGAACTGGCAGTGAATCCGCCGTCTTGGGTTGTGGCAGTTATTGTGGCGGTGCCTGAAGAAATAGCTATCACTAAACCTGTTTGGGAAACTGTTGCAACAGCTTGGTTTGATGAAGTATAAGTTATACCTTGAATACTAGGATTAGAGGGGATAAAAGCCGCAGAAAGCTGCTGATCAGCGCCTGGCAATAAAGTGACCGAAGACGGCGACAAACTTATACTCTCAACACCAACTGACACTGCTAAGCTAGCAGGATCCTGAACGCCGCTGCCGTCGTTAGCTTTAGCCAGCACTTTACAGACTCCGCTGCTTTCATTTTTCAAAACTGTCACTTGACCAGTATTGTCAATTGACGCATATTGGGGGCAGCTAATAGTCCAAGTCAAAGATTTGTCAAAAGCGTCTGCTGGCAAAACCGTTGCTGAAAATTTAGGGTTTGGTGTATTAATTGTGATATTCAACATAGACGGAGTAACATCAATTGAGGTCACTTTTTTATCTTCCACAGTTATAACAGATTGAGCCGTGATGCCATTTGTGCTAGTGGCTGTTATAGTTGCTTCACCTAATGCCTTAGCTGTCACTAAACCTGTTTGGGAAACTGTTGCAATAGCTTGATCTGACGAAGAAAAAGTTATGCTTTTATCTGTGGCGTCTGCTGGCAAAACGGCTGCCTCTAGCTGAGCGACCCCGCCAACTGACAAACTAGCCGAAGCAGGGGAAAGAGAAACACTTTTCACAGGAGTTGACACTGTCACATGCAAAACCATTGAAAGATTAGGACTGTCTTTTGAAGTTATTGTTATATCTGCTGCTCCCCAATCCTGAGCTGTTGCTGTGCCAATGCCGCAATCCACTGTGACCACCGAAGTATCAGAAGATACACATTCAACCTTATTATTAGTGGCATTTGACGGCGACAAAGTATAATATTTTCTAATATCTTTTATTCTATCACCTGGCTTTTCAATATTAGCCGAGGTGCTAACAGGCGTAAGCGCTGTGACGCCAACATAAGTTAACGGCTTTAAGACATAAGAAGTTGTATAATCCCCATCAGAGTTAATACAAGTTAAAGTATAATTATCTTGTGACAAAACTTTTGGAACAGATATATTGCCATTAGAATCCACATTAACCACACCGATTTTACCATCTATAGCACAGCTGCTTCCTGGCGAAACTTTAGCCGATAAAGTCGTTTCACTGCCAACACTAGACGGAACAGGCGAAGGTTTGAAATTAGATATACTGGGCATATTCCAATACCCTGTATTAGATAAAGCTAAAAGAGCTGCATTGCCTTGAATAAGCGGTTTAGGAGATGTTGTGGCGCCGCTTCTTGTGTCAGCAAGTTTTTTGCCGGTTATAGCCATAACATTAGCAATGGTGCTGCTGGTTGACGTTGTGTCATATGATCTTAAAGATGTAAAAATTCCAGCAGCATAGGGCGAAGCCATTGAAGTGCCGTTATTGCCCCAAAAAGCATAGTCCCCCCTGCCTCCAGACTGGGCTCCCCAAACATAAGAATTATTAGAAATAGAACAAGGCACTGTGGTGCTGCCAGAAGTACAAGTAAAAGCGCCGTTTGAATTATAAAAAAGCTCTTTATCTCCGCCCACAGCCACTAAATCGGTGGCGTCACCATTTTGGGAATATGAAGCAAATTCGTCTCCACTATTTTTAGAAGCTCCAATAGCTATAACTCCATTTATGCAAGCAGGCATAGACACTGCGTTTGTTATCCCGTCTTTCCATGAATTGCCTGTGGCTGCTACAACTGCAATATTTTTATTTTTAAGAGTCCCGATTGTGCTAGAAAGAGAATAATTATACACACAAGTTTCATAGTCTTTTGAATATCCTCCGCTGCCAAGTGATAAATTAACAGCAGCCACAGGCTTTGGCAAAACAGAACGATTGTCAGAATTTGTTGCTATCCAATCCATAGCTGCTCCATAAGCTGAATTATATGCTCCAATACCTGAATTGGTGTAAGAAAAAACTTGAACTGCCACAATTGAAGCGTCTCTAGCGCCGCCAGAAATTCCTTTGCCTTCAGATGCCAAACTAGCTAGATTTTTTTGAAAAACATTTTTGCCAGTCATCGTTTCTCCACCTCGAACATCATAATTATGAATAATATCTTGATAGGCTAAAGCTGCCTCGCTGGCAACATGTGTGCCATGAAAACAGCTCTCTGCTGTACAAGGAGCAGCTGCGCCTGATCCAATTACAATATCAACGCCTGTGCTAGTTTTAGTGGATCCTGGGCATGTTGATGAAGCGCCAGCGCTAGAATTAACATAGCTAAAACAAGCCTCAGCGACCACTTTCCCAGCCAAATTTGGATGGTCTTTTTCCACCCCTGTATCTAAAACAGCCACAGCATAATTAGAACCATTATATTGCTTTCCTCCATAAACGAAACCATTAGCAGCCGACCCTCCCATAACTTCTATTGGATTTGGATTTAGAGTTTCAGAATCAACAGTCGGAAATACAATCCTATCATCTTCAACTGACTTAACCAATTGATTAGATTCTATAGCTCTTTTACCTTGATGATCAACTGCAAAAACAATTTCAGGCGTAGCTTGATATTTATATTCAACAGTAATTTTTCCTAAATTTTTAATCTCGGCTATTAGTTTATCTTGCTTAGCTATAATAGCTTTTTTATATTCATCAGTAATTAAAGCACCATTTGAATTATTTTTTGAAAACGTAGCTTCAATTCTTTCTGAGGTGATTCCTGGATTAGCCTGCAGCAAATCTTCAAGGCTTATATCTTTCAAAGTCACAATTATTGAACGACTTCCATCATCTAAAGAACCAACGCCCGCTTCATATAATTTCTGCTTTTCCTCAAAGGTTAATTCTTTTTCCTTTGAAGAACCGTCACTACTTGAATTATTATTTGCCAAATTATTAGTGTCATCCTTCACTAACTCCAATTTTTCACCATCAATTTTAGTAGCAACGCTATTTAATCCGCTTTCTTGACTGATATAATATGAAAAGCTCAAAACCGCTATCACGCCTATAATTAAAAACCCTGCCGAGAGACTTAAAACTCTTATTCTTTTCTTTATCTTACTATATTCGTCCCTCATACATTAATTATAAAAGACTGAAAAAGTTTACACTCTGGGAATATACATAAAATAATAAAATTAAAATAATAATTTCTAATAATAATTCCTTTTTTCATTATAACCAATTCAAAAAATATCCATTAATAAAAATATCCATTAATAAAAATCTATTAACAAAAAACAATTTGCTCTATCTGCGTTCTATACAACGTTATTAAAGCGGCATTTTTCCAAAATCAAAATTTGTCTTTATGCTAAAATGATAGTATGTATAAACTCTATGCCTTTGATTTGGACGGCACATTAGCTATTTCAAAATCAAAAATTTCGCAATTTATGGCTGGCGCTTTAACAGAGTTATTAAAATATGCTGAGGTCTGTATAATTTCCGGAGGAAAATTTGAGCAATTTGACACTCAGGTTTTAGCTTTTTTAGATTCTTCGCCACTTTTAAAAAAACTCCATATTATGCCAACTTGCGGCACTAGATATTATAAATGGGATGAAAAATTAGGCGGCACACATTTCCAAAAAATTTATGCCAAAAATTTAACCGAAAAAGAAATAACTGATTCTACTCTGGTCTTAGAAAATCAGGCTAAAAAATTTGGCTTTTGGGAAAAACAAGCGTGGGGAGAAAAAATTGAAAATCGGGGCAGTCAAATAACTTTTTCCGCGTTGGGGCAGTCTGCGCCGCCTTATGAAAAAGAAAGATGGGACCCTGACAATTCTAAAAAAGATAAATTAGCTAAAGCGGTTGGAAGCCTATTGCCAAATTTGGAAGTTCGATCTGGCGGTTCCACATCCATTGACATAACAAAAAAAGGTGTGGACAAAGCTTATGGAATGAAAGAATTAAAAAAAATAACTGGAATAAAATTTTCTCAAATGATTTTTTATGGTGATAGATTAGATAAAGACGGCAATGACTATCCTGTTAAAGCTTTAGGAATTGACACTATTGAAGTAAAAAATCCTGACGAAACATTAAAAAAAATCCATAAAGAAATTAATAAGCTCTCTGAAAAATAAAACTTTTTAAATTAAAACCAACAAAAAAAATATAATAAATAAAGGCTTTAATGGATTTTTTTAAATAATTTTTGCTGGCTTAGTTATTTTTGTTTTTTTCGTTTTAGCAAAAATCAAAGCGTCAGCTATCCTGGCCACTGTTAAACGCGGCAAATTAATTGGTTTTTGGCCATTAAAATTATAAATTAAATCAAAAATCTGTTCAAAATGAGCATTCAACAATCTGCCCATGTCCATACTCACATAATCTAAGGCTAATTTAATGAATCTGCTAGAAATTCCCCTAGGGCAAGATTCTAAAGCATTAACATCTAATTTAACTAAATCATTAGTCGGCTCAGACAAAACCATATCTTCAAAATCTAACTCAGCAAAAGCTTCCAAAGCGTCGTCATCTTCAGCAATTAATTGAGCTGTTTTTGCTAACTGATATTCAATATCTTTGCCCAAAATATCTTTCATAACAGGCAAAAGTTTATGTCTTATTTGCGAACGCAAAGGATAATTTTCATCAATTTTTTCTTTTGAACCATTTGTGGGATCTTCATAATAATCTAAATCAAATTCTCTGCAAATTTCTTCTGTTTCAGATCTCGAAATATTTAAAAAAGGCCGAAAAATTAAGCCGTTTTGTTCCCGCATACCAGAAATAGCTGCAGCTCCGGATCCTCTCGCCAAACCTAAAAGGACTGTTTCTGCCTGATCATTCAAAGTGTGCCCTAAAAACACCGAAAGTGATTTAAAATCACTAGCTGCATTAAAAAGAGCATTATACCGAGCAAATCTGGCTGAGCCCTCAGGGCCAAATAATTTCTTATTAACTTTAACCTTAACTTTTTTTATATAGTCAACACCAGCTTTTTTACACATTTTAGCAGCTTTTTCAGCAACTTTATCAGAACCTATTTGCATTTGATGATCTACTATGACAGCTGCTGTTTTAAACTTGTGTTTATGCACCACTTTAGACATAACTGCTGCTAATGCCAAAGAATCAGCTCCTCCTGAAACACCTAATAAAATAATTTTAGAAATTTCCATTTTTTCCTCTGGACGTTCTGGATCCCAACTTTCTTGATTTATAGATTCAAGAATTTTTTTATGTCCAGATGAATAATCTAAAAAAACTTTTTCTGCAATATTATAGGCTTTTCTAAAAGCTCGAGACATTATTCAACTAAAAAACTAAAAATAAATAAATAAATAAATAATTAAAAGAAATGAGAAATAAGTCCGCCAGTAGCATACAGAGGAGCAAACAAAATAGCCACCATATTAACCACTTTTATAAGAGCATTCAAAGCCGGACCTGAAGTGTCTTTAGTTGGGTCTCCCACAGTATCTCCCACAATTGCAGCTAAATGAACTTCTGAACCTTTTTTACCATCCATCTCAACTAACTTTTTAGCATTATCCCAAGCTCCGCCAGCGTTATTTAAAGAGTTAGCTAACATCAGTCCAACAACAATTATTCCTATCAAAACACCCGCTAAAGCAGCAGGCCCTAGAACAAAACCGACTATTAAAGGTGTCAAAATTGCTAAAAGACCAGGAACGATCATCTCTTTTAAAGCAGCGCTAGTTACAATATCCACGCATTTAGCATATTCTGGTTTTTGCGTTCCTTTCAAAATCCCTGGCATAGCTTTAAACTGTCTTCTAACTTCATCAACCACTTTAGAGGCTGCTTTAGAAACCGCTTGCATAGTGACGGATGTGAAAGCAAAAGGAAGCAAGCCGCCAATTAAAAGCCCCACTAACAGAAGCGGAGACGAAATTGCTAAATTCAGACCATTAGACATAATATCACCTCCCGCATAAGCTGCGTCTTTAACTGGTAAATCAAATAATCTATTGTCTAAAACTAATTTATGGGGCAAAAGTTCATCTATTTTAGCATGATAATCAGCAAATAGCGCTAATGCTCCAAGAGCAGCTGAACCAATAGCATATCCTTTTGTAACAGCTTTTGTGGTGTTTCCAACAGCATCAAGTTCGTCTGTTATTTTTCTCAAACTTTCAGGCTGAGAACTCATTTCAGCAATTCCGCCGGCGTTATCAGTAATTGGTCCATACGAATCAAGCGCCACAATTATTCCAGTCGTGGAAAGCATAGCAACAGCCGCTATAGAAATTCCATAAAGACCCATACCCGGGTCTAAACTTGGCCCAGCTGCCACAAAAAACGCAGCCATAATTCCTACAACTATTGTCAAAACTGGAAAAATAGTTGACTCAAAGCCCATCGCCAAACCAGAAATAATATTTGTGGCTGGACCCGTTTCAGAAGATTTTCTAATTAATTTAACTGGGCGGTGCTCTGTGGAAGTGTAATATTCTGTAAAAACTACCATCAAAACAGTGATAGCTACACCTATAACAGTCACAAAAAAGAAATTTAAATGAGCTTTACCCAAAACTTTATAAGTTATAACAAAAAAGCCCATTAAGCTCAAAACGCTTGCCGCCGCCACACCTTTATAAAGAGCTGCCATAATTTTATTTTTTTTGCCCAAACGCACACAAAATACCGCAACAACACTAGCAATAATAGCCACTGAACCTAGCAAAAGAGGATACAAAATTGCTTGCTGAATTAGCCCATGGCTAGGATAAGATTTTGGGAAAGAGCCGCTCACTGTGAAACCTAACATAATAGAAGCTATTAAAGTCACGGCATAAGTTTCAAAAAGATCTGCGCCCATACCAGCACAATCTCCAACATTATCTCCTACATTATCAGCAATAGTGGCTGGATTTCTTGGGTCATCCTCCGGTATTCCAGCTTCCACTTTTCCAACAATATCAGCACCAACATCAGCAGCTTTGGTGTAAATCCCCCCGCCAACACGCGCAAACAAAGATATCAATGAGGCTCCAAAACCGAAACCCACCACTAATTCAATATCATTAAAAATTATAAATAATAAAGAAACGCCTAACATGGATAATCCAACCACAGCAAGGCCTGTCACAGCGCCGCCCTTAAAAGCGGTATCTAAAGCTTTTTTCAAAGAAGTTTTGGCTGCTTGAGCAGTTCTAACATTAGCCCTAACAGAAACATTCATACCTATATAGCCGGCAGATCCTGAAAATAAAGCTCCAACTAAAAAACAAAGAGCTATTTTCACGCTATTAAAATTTTCATGTGGCAAAAGCAAAGCTATTAAAATTGACAAAATTATAGCTGCAATAGTTATGGTTTTATATTGTCTATTAAGATAAGCTTTAGCTCCTTCTTGAATAGATTTTGAAATATCTCTCATTTCTTTTGAGCCTGGATCCTGCGACAAAACTCGATGGGCTAAAAAAACAGCAAATATTATAGAAATTATGCCAGAAACTGGTGCTAAATATATAAGACTATCCATCATGGAAATAGTTTAGCACAGATGAAGTAAAGAAAAAAAGTTTAGATAATTGGAGTGTTGCAAAAGGGGCTTTATGCTAAACTAGCATTATGGAAATCATACATTTAACAGAAGAAAATTTTGCCGAAATAACTGAAAAATCGCAATCTATAATTATCGATTTTTGGGCATCATGGTGTGTGCCTTGTCAGCAATTTTCGCCCATTTTTGAAAAAATGGCCGAGCAATATCCTCAAATACAATTTGCTAAAATTGACGTTGACGATAATAAAGACTTATCTATAAAAAGCAATATATCATCAATACCAACAATTTGGGCTTTCAAAAACGGTGAGACTATATATAAAGAACCTGGCGCGATCACGCCTGAAAAATTTGAAAAAATAATAAAAAAACTGCAAGACTAACTAAAACAACTTTATTATTTATTTTTAAGCCTATTAATAAAACAAAATAGCCCTCAACAAAATAATTACTAAATAAATTACTAAATAGATAACTGACAAAAACTAATAAAAACTAGAAAATAATGTATAAAATAAAAGAAATCCTGGCCTTAGACACAAATTGCACAATTTTAGAAAATCGCGTCCGCAAAGTGCCTAATCAAAGGCTTGTGGCCTACAAAACACAATCTGGCAGTTGGGTAGATATGACAGCCAAAACTTTTCAAAAATATGTTATTTCTATTGCCAAAGGCTTGACGGCAGTTGGAATAAAAAAAGGCGACAAAATTGGCATTATGTCAAAAACTTCTTTTGCCTGGGTGGTGCTAGATTTTGCAGCTTGGACATTAGGGGCTGTGACAGTGCCTATTTATGAAACATCCTCTTCTCATCAAATTGAATTTATATGTAATGACGCTGAAATTAAATTACTATTTGTTGAAAATCACCAAATACAAACATTAGTTAATTTAGTTAAAGAAAAACTCAAAACTGTTAAAACTATTCGTAATTTAGAAAAAAATGTTTTGGATGAATTAGAAACTATTGGTCGCTCTATAAAAGATTCTGAAATTAGAAAAATACAAGCTAAAAATAAATCAACTGACATTGCCACAATTGTTTATACTTCCGGCTCCACCGGCAAACATAAAGGGGTGGAAGTTCAGCATAAAGCCTTTTTATCAATAGTTTATTCTGCTAATGAAGGCTTGCCTGAATTAGTTCAAGCACCAAATACTTCTATATTGCTTTTTTTGCCACTAGCCCATATTTTCGCTCGTTTTGCAGTTTTAGCAGTTATTGAAGGTGCTTCCTTATTAGCTTTAAGCGGCGACATATCAAACCTTTTAAACGACATGCGCTATATAAAACCAAATTATATAATCGGTGTGCCAAGAATTTTTGAAAAAGTATATAATGCGGCCTCTCAAAAAGCTGGACCAGGGATAAAAGGAAAAATTTTTAAAGATGCAGCTAAAACAGCTATTGAATATTCCAAATCATTAGACAAAAACAATAGTTTACAAAATATAACTAATCCTAAATTGCTCACTAAAAAAATCCTATATGACAATCTGATTTTTAAACAAATTCGATCTGTTTTAGGAAATAATATGAAATGGGCTGTTTGCGGAGGAGCAGCCTTAGACCCCAACATCGCCCATTTTTTCAGAGGTGCAGGAATAGAAATTCTAGAGGGATATGGACTAACTGAAATAACCGCTCCTGCCATGTGTAACCGCCCTGGTAGCAATAAAATTGGCACAATTGGGCTGCCTTTTTCTGGAGTAGAAACAAAAATTGCCCAAGATGGTGAACTAATTATTAAAACTCCAAGCGTTTTTTCAGGCTACCATAATGACTCAGAAAACACCAAAAAAGTCCTGCGAGACGGTTGGTTTTGGACAGGAGATTTAGCCGAACAGGATTCCGAAGGATTTATAAAATTAATTGGCCGCAAAAAAGATATAATTGTCACCGCCGGCGGAAAAAATGTTTCGCCAATAGCCTTAGAACAAATAATCCAGTCTTCTGATTTAGTTTCTCATTGTGTTGTGATAGGAGACAAAAAACCTTTTGTGGCAGCCCTTATAACACTTGATATGGGAGCAGTTGATGTTTGGGCTCAGAAAACAAAAATCAGAAAATTAAATTCATTAGAAGCCTCCAAAAATAAAGCTATTAAAGCAGTAATCCAAAGGTCTATTGATGAGGCTAATGAAACAGTTTCTAGAGCTGAATCTGTCAGGAAATTTGTTATTTTGCCAGATGAATTCACTGTGAAAAATAGTTGTTTAACAGCCTCTCAAAAAATGATTAGACAAAATATTTTAGATAAGTATAAAACAATTATAGATAATGGAATTTACAAAAAATAAGAAAGGTCTCAATTGATGATATTCGGAAAAGATAATATAATAAATTTAGCAGTAGTTATTCCTGCATTTAATGAAGAACAAACCGTTAGAGCCGTCATTAAAGAATGTTTGGAAGCCACTAAAAAAATTCCTAAATCTTATATATACGTTTATAATAATAATTCAACTGACAAAACTGTTGAAGAAGTTAAAAAAATAAATTCCGCAAAAGTGATATTGAAAAACTGCGATGAACAAGGTAAGGGTTCTGTTATTAGAAAGGCTTTTAGGCAAATTCATGCTAAATGCTTAATTATGCTTGACGCCGACCTAACTTATCCTGCTACTGCAATACCAAAACTTTATAAAAAACTAATAACTGAAGACTTAGATATGGTCATAGGAGACAGACTATCTTCCACATATTTTAAAGAAAATAAACGCCCTTTTCACAATTTTGGCAACATGCTTATCCGCAAATCAATTAATACCCTTTTTAAAGCTGATATAAAAGACATTTTAACTGGATTTAGGGCATTTTCATATAAATTTATCAAATCTTGTCCAGTGCTTTCTAGCGGCTTTACTGTGGAAACAGAAATGTCAATTTATGCTATTGAAAACCGTATGAGTATAGATAATGAAATTATTGAATATAAGGATCGGCCAAATGGAAGTACTTCAAAACTAAATACCTATTCCGACGGCATAAAAGCACTAAAAACAATTATGCGCTTATTTCGCTCATATCATCCATTAGCTTACTTTGGAACGCTAGCTTTTTTTATAGCATTTGTTTTTGGAATTATTGCCATAATTAGATGTTTTATTCCTTATTTTGAAACAGGTCTAGTAACTAATTTTCCAACACTTATAGTTTGTGGGCTGGCCTTTATAGCTGCCATAATTTCATTATTTTCAGGTCTTATTTTAGATTCAATAGTTCAACAAGATAAACGCAATTTTGAATTAGTTTTAAATCAATGGGAAGAAAATGAATGGAATGAATATAGCAAAAACAGATAAATAAACTATTATTAAAAATAAATAAACTATCATTAAAATATGATAAAAAAATGCGCATCTGTAAAAATTTTCATAAGTTTTTTTGTTTTTATATTTACTTTTTTCCCAACCGTTTTTCCAGCAACCGCTTTAAACACTCAAACTATTAAAGCTCAGCAAAAATTACGAATAATTTATACAAATGATTTACATTCTCATATTGACCCTCATAAAGCATTTAATTCTGAAAGACAAGTAATTAACTATGGGGGATACGCCAAAATGGCAGGTCTTATAGACCAAGCTCGACAAACAGATGTCCCCTCGCTAACTATTGACGGAGGGGATTTTACTGTTGGCAGTATTTATAATATGCTTTTCACATCAACAGCCCCTGATTTGCGCATGCTCAACATCATGAAATTTGATGCCACAACTTTAGGAAATCATGAATTTGATTATGGACCAGACGCCTTAGCCAAAATGATTTCTGCTGGGAGCGGTCAAACTAAAATAATTGCTTCAAACACAAATGCCCCAGAAAACAGCAACTTAGGAAAGCTTTTTCAAAACGGCGAAATTAT
>JAITRN010000007.1 GCA_031288355.1 Candidatus Opitulatrix roisinitermitis
GCGATTTTTGCTAGATTAGATAATATTCCTAAAGCTGTTAGGGGCTATATAAAATCTTTGCAAAAGGGAATAGAAATAGGTGTTGTTAACACTGTTAGACAATGTCAGTTAGTTATTGAACAAATTGATAATCAAATAGATCAAAAAATTTCTTTTTTTGCCACTTTGCCAAAATTGGCTAGAGATAAAAATATCGATAATCGGTTGGTGAAAAATATTGAAAAAGCTCTTGACAAAGTTTATAAATCATTCATAAAACTAAAAGAGTTTTTGCAAGAAAATTATATTCCTGCAGCCCAAAAAGATGACGCTGTGGGGCAGGAACGCTATAAATATTATGCTAAACATTATGTTGGACAGGATATTAATATTGAAAACAGCTACAAATATGGTATAGAAGAAATAGATAGAATTATGCAAGAGCAATTTTCTTTGGCAAAAGGTTTTGGAGCTCAATCTGACAATGGTGTTGAAGCTGTGAAAGAAGCTGCCAGAATATTAAATAGTCGGCCCGAACAAGCCATAGCGGGAGCAGACAATTTAAAAAAATATATGCAGAGCACTGCTGATAAAGCAATGCAATATTTAGTTAAAAATAATCATTTTGATATACCAAAACTTGTTCAAACAGTTCAGGCTATGATAGTGCCAACCGGCGACGGCGTGGTCTATTATACTCCGCCAACAGCTGATTTTTCTGTGCCCGGCAGAATGTGGTGGTCTATTCCAGAGGGTGTGGAAACACAATATAAATGGAATTCAAAATCAACTATTTTTCACGAAGGGGTGCCCGGTCATCATTTGCAGGTAGGCTTACAAGTTTATCTAAAAGACAAATTAAATGATTGGCAAAGAATGGCTTTGTTAATTTCAGGATATGCTGAAGGCTGGGCTTTATATGCTGAGCAGCTTATGGATGAATTTGGTATGTTAAGTTTGGAAGAAAAATTTGGCATGTTAGATATGCAAAAATTGCGAGCCGCCAGAATTGTTATAGATATAGGCGTGCATTGCAAAATGGAAGTTCCTGCTCATTGGCAAAAACGTTATGGTGAGGGAATTTGGGATTATGACAAAGCTAAAATTTTTTTGGCTGATATGGTAAATATGAACGAAGGTTTTAGAAAATTTGAACTTGATAGATATATGGGGCTTCCAGGTCAGGCTATTGCCTACAAGTTGGGCCAAAAAAATTGGCTAGAGCTTCGCCAAAAAGCTATGACAAAAGGCTGGACCTTAAAAGAATTTCATGACAAAGCCTTGTCTTGGGGCTGTTTATCATTCAATCTTTTAGATAAAGCTTTGTTTGGATAGTGTAGCTAAAATATTTTTTTGTTAAAGATAGTTTTCATTTTGATTTTTGTTGTAAATTATTTTTTAAATTAAATTATTTTTATTGGTAGCATTGTTAATAAGAGATTTGTTAATAATTATGAGAGAATGGTCTTATTTATGAAAAATGTCATTTCAAAGAATTCAGTCATTTTAAAGGATTCAATTATAGTGCCTGTAGGAATATTATTTTGCTTGGCAATTAGCATGCTATTTATGACATCATGTGCTGCGCAGAATGATTCGGAGAAAATCAACGGTATTTATCAGAATTCTTCTAATGCTCAAAATTTAAATACAGCTTCTTCTGATGGAGTATATTATAATGTTCCGGTGAGTCCTATAGATGAATATACAAATCCGTCTGACGCTGATCAGTTAACCATAGATACAGCTCAATGGGTTTATAATAAAGATTGTTTAACAAAAGCGGGATATGTGATAAAAGACCCTAAACCGCAAGAAAAAAATCAAATTAAACCGATTTCTGTGGCAGAAGTTGTTGGTGTTTTGACACTAAATTCAGCTGAAAAATACGGTTATAAAAATGCTCAACTTGCCGAAATGGAGCAAGCTAAGAATGCCGAAGAGGCTAAAAAAAACGATGGAGAGTATTATTATAGCAGCGAAAAAGGTTTTGTTCCTTATGCTGAAGGTGATAAAGAATATTTTTCTGTTCAGAATAAATGTTTAGAGGAATACGATAATCAAGAAACTGTTTATGAAGGAGGTACGGTTTCTAACGATGTAAATGATAAATTCGGTGAACTGTCGAGACAAGCAACAGCTGAAGCGAAAATAGATTCTGAATATACGACAGCTGAAAATTTGTGGTCAAATTGTATGAAACAAACAGGTTATGATTTTTTGACTCCTGACAAAGCTCTTAAGAATAAATGGGCTGATACCACAAAAGAAACACAGGCGGCTGTTCAAGATGTAAAATGCAAAATTCAAACTAATTTGATAAATATTTGGTATAAGGTTTTATACATTAAACAAAAAAGCTTAATAGATCAAAATTTGCCCTTATGTGAATTTTTCAAAAATAGGTTGCATAAAAGAATAGAGTTTGCCCAGTCCATAATTGCTAAATATTAATTTTTTTTGGCGTGTTATTAGATTAGAAAATTTTAAATTATGAGGTTTTTAAAAAATAAATTTACTAAATTTAGAGTTTTGCTAAAAGGCCGCAATGGCTGGCTAGTTTGTTTGATTTTATCATCTTTGATTATAGGTTTTCTAGGTTTTTTAGTCGGTTTAAATATTAAATCTCCCAATCAGCTAAAAGCAGAATCTGCTTCACCCGATGCAACACCAATTACTGCTAAAGTTCAATTGCAAAAGATTAAAAATCTTATTATTGCTAGAGGCGATATAAAGTCGACTAATTCTTATAAGTTTGGGGTCGGTAAATTTTTGCTAGATGGCTCGGTTGATAAATTGGAAGGTTCAGACATTTTGACAGATTTATTTATTCAAAGAGGCGATATTATAAATGAAGGTCAAAATGTGGCAGAAATAAACGGACGACCAGTCATAATTATGAGAGGGGAAAAAGTTTCTAGTAGGGATATAAAAACAGGCGATCAAGGATATGATGTAAGCCAGTTGCAAGAGTCTTTGAGCAGATTAGGATTTTATTGGGGCGATATATCAGGCGTGTTTGATTCTAAAACTGGCGATTCTGTTAGATCTTTTTATAATTTTTTAGGATATGAACCTTTGAAAAATGAAATAGCTAAGGGTCAGTTATCTCAATCTGGAGAGAATGGGAACAATAAAGTGTTGGATGAAAAAGCTTCTTCGGATGAAATAATTGTCCCTCAAAAAGAAATAATGTTTGCTCCAATTATGCCGCTATATGTTTCAAATACAGCTCATAGTGTAGGCTATCAAACTCCCCAAGTCATTTTTGAGGCTGCGACATCCGATTTGCACATTGAAGCTCAAGTAAATCAGGCTGATTGCCAGATAATAAATATTTCTCAAAAAGTTGAATTTACTATAAATAATAGAGCTGTTGCTGGAAAAATTAATTCCGTTTGCGATTCAAAAAATAATATAATAGTTAAGCCAAATGAAGTAATAGATTACTCACAAATAGACAAAAATATAAAAGTGGAAATAGTTGTTCAAAGCAGTGATAAAGAAGTTCTGACAGTTCCTTTAACAGCTATTTCAACTAATTCTTCAGGACAAACACTAGTTAATTTAGTTAAAAGCAAAGATTCTAATTATCAATTGCAAGAAGTTCAAGTAATTATTGGTATAAAAAATTCTGAGGAATGTCAAATAACACCAATTTTGATCGATTCTATTAAAGATGGTGATGATATACTAATTGGAAATTATAGTTAGCCTATAATTAAAACTAAAATGCTGTTAGATATTTTGCAGAATTCTTTTCAAAATTTAAGTGCAAAAAAGACCCGCACTATGTTTATGATGTTAGGAACGGTTTTGTCAATTGCTTGTTTAGTGTCCATATCATCGGTTCTATCTACTATGTCTGGTCAAATGGCTGAAAATTTCAATGAACTTCAAGATACCCATATAACAATAGTGGATCAAGCTACTAAAAATAGTAATTCTAATGGTTTTAATTTTGCTAGTGATTCAGTTTCTAAAATAACTCATTTAAATGGTGTAGTTAATTCAGCAGTTTTTTATACAGTATTAGATACTTCTGAAAATCAATTTTCGACAATTTCTAAACAACCCAGAGCAAATATAATATCACCTGAAGCATCGCCTTTTTCAATTATGGGTGCTAATAATTCTTTATTTTTTGCCATAGACGCTAAATTTCGTGGCGGTGTTGCATATAATAGTTATCATGAAAATTCTAAATCTAAAATAGCTGTTTTGGGTTCAAGCGTGGCAGAAAAAATAGGTATTTCAGATCAACAAATTGGTACAACCATTTTTTATAATAATGATCCTTATTATGTGGCTGGTATTTTATCTCAGAATAATGTTTTATCAGATGTTAATACATCGGTTATTATACCCCTAGATTTAGCCTTAGAAAGATATTCAGCCCCGATTGCCTCTAATCCCGCAAAAATGATAATTAAAGTTAATTTAGGAGCGGCTAATTTAATATCTACTCAAGCACCATTAGCTTTAAATTATTATAATCCCAGAATTTTTCAAGCAGTTCCGATACCTGATTGGTCAAATTTCACTAATCCAGTGTCTGACAATTTGAAAATTTTGACTTCAGTTATCATAATTATAGCCATTTTAACTGCTATTATATCTATTGGCGTGATTTCTTCGTATAATGTTCAATCTAGAAAAAAAGAAATTGGTTTAGCTAGAGCCTTAGGTTCTGGAAAAAGAAGGATTTTTCTAACCTTTATCTTTGAAGCTGGGCTGGTTGGTTTTATAGGGGCAATAATAGGCACAACATTAGGTATTTTAATCCTCCTATTTTTGTCATTAATTAATTCCTGGACACCTGTTTTTGATATTGTCTTTTGTTTATTGTCTCCTATTATAGGGATTTTAGTTGGTGTTTTAGCAGCTTTTTTGCCAGCTTATCAAGCAAGCAAACTGTCTCCTATTTTAGCCCTTAGAGATTAGTTTTTTTAAAATACGCGTTTTCGCTCGGTGATAATTATTTAATCGCTACTATTTACAATTAAAATTATTTGCCAGCTGAAATTATTTGGCCGTCTTTGACAATTATTTTAGTTTGGCACTTATTAGCTAAATCATTGTCATGAGTTACTATTATAAGGGTGGTTTTTTTAGTTTTTTGAATTTTGAATAATAAATTTTCTATAAGTTCACTAGTTCCGCTATCTAAATTTCCAGTTGGTTCATCAGCAAAAATTATTTTAGGAGAATTTATAATTGATCTAGCTATGCATACTCTTTGCTTTTGCCCAGCCGAAAGTTCATATGGCATATTATCTTTTTTATCAAGTAAATTTACTTCTTGTAGAGCATTTAGGGCAATATTAGTCCTTTTTTCTTTTGGAATATTGGCTATTTGTAGAGGAAAAATAACATTTTCTAAAACATTTAGGTTTTCATTTAAAAAGAATTGTTGAAATACGAAGCCGAATGTCGAGATTCTAAGAACGTTTTTTTCGGCTTCTGAGAGTTTGTTAATATTAGTTAATTTGCCGGCATTTAATACAATTTCGCCGCTGCTAGGCTCATCCATCATAGCTAAAATATTAAGTAAAGTGGTTTTTCCAGCGCCAGATTTTCCTATAATAGCTATTGAAGTATCATTTTTAATATCTAAGTTGACATTTTTTAATGCATAAAAATTATTATTAGAAGAAGTGTATTTTTTTGATAAATTGCGGATTTTATAAATGGTATCTATCTTATAATTCTAACATTAATTTCTGGTAAACTGGTTCTATGTCAGGACATTCTAAATGGGCAACCACGAAACATAAAAAAGCCGCTAATGACGCAAAAAGAGGCAAATTATTTGCTAAATTAATTAAAAATATTGAAGTAGCAGCCAGAACTGGCGGAGCAGACCCGGCTGGCAATCCAACGCTGTATGATGCTATTGAGAAAGCTAAAAAACAGTCTGTGCCAAATGATAATATTAACCGGGCAGTTAAGAGGGGTTCTGGTCAGGAAGCCGGCGGAGCTAATTGGGAAACAGTTATGTATGAAGGTTATGCGCCAGGCGGAGTGGCAATTTTGGTGGAGTGTTTAACAGATAATAAAAATAGAGCAGCTTCAGATGTTCGTTTAGCTTTTACCAAAGGCGGCGGGCAATTAGCAGACCCGGGATCTGTGTCATATTTATTTTCCAGAAAAGGCGTCATATTGGTTCCAGCTGATGGTGTGACAGAAGATGATATTTATATGGCCGTTTT
>JAITRN010000018.1 GCA_031288355.1 Candidatus Opitulatrix roisinitermitis
CTAGGGTTTATCTGCCGCAATTTTTCTTTTTGAGACACACCAAATCTTTGCTCTTCATCTATAATTATCAAACCCAACGAAAAATAAGAAATTTTATCTGACAAAAGTTTATGTGTGCCAATTAATATATCGACTTTGCCTAATTTAGTATCTTCAATAATTTTTTTAGTTTTTTTAGCAGACTGAAATCTAGACAAATATTCTATTCTAAAAGCTGTGTTTTTGAATCTTTTTAAACACGTTTCATAATGTTGGCTCACTAAAAGAGTGGTCGGTGCTAAAATTGCTACTTGTTTAGCGTTGTCAGCAGCTTTAAAAGCTGCCCTCAAAGCAATTTCAGTTTTGCCATAGCCCACATCTCCGCAAATAAGTCTATCCATAGGATATTCAGATTCCATATCAGCTTTAACAACTTCAGCAGTTTTTATTTGATCTGGTGTTTCCACAAATTTAAATTCGTCTTCAAAAATTTTTTGTTCTTGAGTGTCAGCTAAATAAGAAAAACCTTGAATGGATAATCTTTTAGAATATAAGACGGCTAATTGTTCAGTGATTTCACGGGCGAGCCGCCGAGCGGCTCGCCTAGCCTTTTTCCAATGAGCTGAACCTAATTCAGAAAGGCGAGGATTGTCATGTCCAATATATTTAGTGACTTGTGACAAATCAGATGTGGAAACTAATAATCTGTCATAATCAGAAGTTTTGCTTGTTATGCCATATTTTATTTGCGAAGTCTTTAAACGCGCATTAGGTGCATAAGCAATTTCAATATATTCTTGATAAGGTTTTTCGGAATCATTATTTTCAAAATCATTAACTTCTAAATACCTTTTAGTTAAACCCAAATATTTTCCTATACCATAACGTTCATGAACTAAAATATCACCTTTTGTTAATTGCATAGGGTTTATAATATTTTTTTTCTGTCGAATAGCTTTAAACTGGCTAGCTTCATAAGTGTATGGTAAATTCTCCAAAAAATTCAAAGTCTCTTGACTAATATTTGGTTTATATATTTTTTCAGATATCTCATCATCTATCTGAAAACTAATCTCTGCTTGAGAACTGGCGAAATTGGTCTCAAAAGGGCTAACAAAAATTATTGACTTTTTAGGAATTCTCGCCATAAGTTCTGTCATAGAAAAATAATAATCAGAAAATTTTTGGCCATTTTCGGCTAAACCTAATTGAGCAAAATCTTGGAAATCTTTTTCAAAAGTTTGCAGCAGCTCATAATCTGGAACCACTATTTTATAAGTTGAAATAAAATATTCTACAAGACTTTTGCTGCCAAATTTTGCTGATTGAAAAAAATTAACTATTGGCCAAATTTCTAAACTGCTTATTTTAGCTTGTTTTGAACTTCTTTGAGTCAAAGTATTATATAAAGAAATTTCATCTAATTTATCACCAAAAAAATCTAAACGAAAAGCTTTATTGCTTGAAGCTTCAACAATATCTATAATCCCCCCTCGAACAGCAAATTGGGCAGTATTGACGGCCAAATCTGTTCGTTTATAACCTGCTTCAACTAAATGCTCAATAACTTGATTAAATTTATAATTGCGGTTTTGGCTTAAAGTTAATACTTGATATTTTTTTAACAATTCAGCAATATTTTTTATAGGAGTTATAGCTGATCTATAAGGCAAAATAACTATTTTTTTATCTAATAATTTGCAATCTGACAGACTCTGCAAAATTTTAAAAGATGACGCCAATTGTTCGGCAGAAAAGAAATTGTGACTATCTCCAATAAGGCTGTCATTGTCAGTGAAAACAGCTATTTTGTCAGCATCTAAAAAATCCATCTTAAACAAATTTGCATGATTTGCTTTTCTAAACAAGGAATTTCTAGACAAAGAATTTCTGGACAAAGGTTTTTTAGACAGTGATTTTATTTGCTTCAAAGACTCTAATAAATATCTCAATTTATTAGCTTCGGCTTCATTTTTCACTATTATAAGACAACCCTTTTTTTCAGAGTACTTTCCTTTATCAGGAGATTCATTTTTACTAGATAAAGCTAATTCATTATATAACAAAGGCCTAAAAACTGATTTAGTTATATATTTTTGAATCATCTATTTTTTAGATTAACTATTTTTTAAAATCGTCTATTTCAGGTTAACAAATACTTCAAGTTAACAAAATTTGCGAAATTTCTTTTTGAGCATTTTCTATTATAGACCCCAACTGGATTTTTTCTGATTCGGCAAAATCCCCTAAAACATATTCTAAGACCGAACATCTATCATATTTTGGCCTGCCAACACCAATTCTAACTCTATAATAATTTTTTCCAATAGCCTGTGTAACAGATCTTAATCCATTATGTCCAGCATCTGAACCGCCTAATTTCACCCTTATATCAGCAAATTCTAAATCTATATCATCGTGAATAATAATAATTTTCTCTGGCAAGATTTTATAAAAAGACATTATTTTTTGAATAGCCAAGCCCGAATCGTTCATAAATGTAACAGGCTTGGAAATCATAAATTGACGGACATCATTTATTTTAATTATGTCCGTCAAATCGGCCGAAAATTTTGTCTGTTTGAATTTGACGCCGTACTTTTCAGCCAAACTATCAGCTGTTTGAAAACCGATATTATGCCGATTATAAAAAAATTTTTTGCCTGGATTTCCAAGCCCAGCGACTAAAAACACTTAAAAAATTAAAAATTGCAAAGGCTATTTCTTAGAATCTGATTTTTCGTCAGATTTTTTATCAGACTCAGCACTAGACTTATCGCCAGCTTGATCTTTTTTATCTGACTTATCTGACTCTTCAGTTGATTCAGCTGTTTCTTCTTCCCCTTCAGCTGCTTCTTCACCAACTGGCGTTTCAATAACCTCTTCCTTAGGTTCAAAGACAATAGCCACAGGTAAATCTTGATCTGTCACTATTTCCACGCCGCCTGGAACTTCTAAATCGCGCACAAAAAGATTATGGCCTTCTTCAAAACCTTCAACACTTCCTGAAATAAATTCTGGCAAAGCTGTCGGGTCTGCTTTAACTAAAATAGTTTGCAACTCTTGCAAATGTGTTAAACCTGGTGCAGGAGTACCAGAAATTTTTATATCTATTGATGTTCTAATTTTTTCACCTTTATTCACAGAAAGAAAATCTATATGCTCCAAAACAGTGCCTACAGGATCTCTTTGAGCGTCTTTAACAATAGCCAATAAATTTTCTCCGTCAACTTCTATTTCATAAAGAGCATTATGAGATTTTAAACTTAAAGCCATCTCATGTGAAGGTAGCGATATATGCAAAGGCTTAGCGCCTTTTGAATATAGGACTGCCGGAACTTGACCTTTTGTTCTAATGCGATGAGCAAAACCTTTTCCAAAATGTTCACGTTTATCTGCCTTAAATTTAAAACTTTTCATATATTTAGTTTACACAGAAAAATACTTTGAGCCAAAAAAACTGTTCTAAAAATCGTTCTAAATTAATTAGTATTAATCTAGATTTTGCCTAATATTTAATCATGCTAAACTAAAAAGGAGGTGTGTTTGAGGGGTGATTGGCGCAGTTGGTTAGCGCGTCTCGTTTACACCGAGAAGGTCGGGGGTTCGAGACCCTCATCACCCACGCTTGAAAAATTTTGAGTAAAATATATCGCTAAACCAAATTTAGATGGAAATATTTTGATAATTTGTGCGAGCAAGTATTCAATTACGACGAGTGCAAATTGAGAAATATATCGCTAAATAAGGGACTGTAGCTCAGTTGGTTAGAGCAACGGACTCATAACCCGTCGGTCCTGGGTTCAAGTCCCAGCAGTCCCACTTATAGCCGCTTTACTATTTACACGGTAGCCTACTGAAATTATGGCATCAAGGTTGTAAAAGTAGTATTATAAATTTTATTATCATTTGCAACATGTGCAAATTTTGCACAGGTTCATTTTCAAAGCGTGACAATTTGTCACACTTTGGCTGCCTTTCCTTTTAGGTTTTTCCTTCTTTTTGAGTTATTCGGAAATTCCGAACAGTTGTATTTTCCTCCAATTCACCACTATCAAAAAATATTTTTTCAGCACAGCGCGTATGTTCGCGCCTGAGGTTGCGTGTTTTTTTCAATTCAATCACAAAAACATCATTAACTAAAAACGATTTAATTGCTTTTTCCCAGAGCGAGCTGTTTCAAAAATTATTACCTAGAAAACTAAAATTCTGCAACTGAGGCAAAAAATCAATTTTGAAGAGTATGACTCGGCCAAGTGCGCAATTCCCCACAAAATTAGAAATTTTGCGGGGGACCCCGCAGCACCTCCGCGCTC
>JAITRN010000057.1 GCA_031288355.1 Candidatus Opitulatrix roisinitermitis
AAATTAGCTAATTGAAAAAATGAAGCTGATAAATATCTCATAGCGGCTGACGGTATTGGTGAAAGATTAGCCATATTACTTATTGCTGCATCTACCCCGCCGCACAAAATCGAGACAAAATATTTATTTTTTATTTCAGCAGATTTATCTAAAGACCTAACTTGCCCTACGTCTATTGTATAATAAGTTTTTTTTAAAATTCCTGCTGCTATAGCATTGGCCACTATTTCTGGTTGATTTATAGGAATTTTTAGCGCTCTCACAAAATCATTGCCCGAACCAGCCGGCACTATTCCTAAAGGAATTTTTTTATCGGCTAATAAATTAACCCCTAATGAAACCATGCCGTCCCCCCCCACCACAATTAATGCTTCAAGTCCGGCATTTAAAGCATTTTCAGCTAAAATCTTTGAATGTTGATAAGTTTGTCCTGTTAAATCTAAAACTTCATATCCATTAGATCCTAAACGCTCATTCAAGGTTTTAATAACAGTTCTGGCATATATAACAGCTTTTCCCCTATTTGCTGTGGGATTAACTATTACACCAATTTTTTTCATATTTTATTACCATTTCATATATATTCTAGACAGTCTTTGGCTTTTAGAATTTCTTTTATCTTTTTGATGTTTTTTTGAATTATAATAATTTATAAATAGATCTTTTAAAGATTTGTCAACAGCTAAAATTGTTTTTGGTTGATAATCATCTTTATTATCATAATCTATATTGAAATTAAACTTTTCAAAATTGTTCGTAATTGTTGAAAAAAAAGTTTTTATTTTCCTATAAAGATGTCTAATTGCTAATCCTACAAGCATTAAAGATAATAAAATAATCAGTATTTTGAACAAAATTGACATAATTCTATTTTACAATAAATATTATATTTAAAGTATCTTTAAACTTAATCCCGTTTTAATTTGCGATATGTCACTCTATGCGGTCTAGCGGCTTTTGCCCCTAAACGTTCAATTTTATTATCTTCATAAGATTGAAAATTTCCTTCAAACCAAAACCATTTTGCTGGATTTTGGCTATCGCCCTCCCAAGCTAAAATATGAGTACAAACTTTATCTAAAAACCATCTATCGTGTGAAGACACCACCACACAGCCGGCAAAATCTAATATTGCATTTTCTAAAGATGATAAAGTTTGAACATCTAAATCATTAGTTGGCTCGTCTAAAAGCAGCAAATTCCCGCCTTGTTTAAGAGTTAAGGCTAAATTAAGCCTATTTCTTTCTCCGCCAGACAAAACCCCAGCAGCTTTTTGCTGATCAGCCCCTTTAAAGCCGAAAGACGCTATATAAGCTCTACTAGGTATTTGAATTTTGCCAACTTCAATTATATCTAAACCATCCGATACTACTTCCCAAAGCGGCTTCTCGGGGTCAATTTTAGCTCTAGTTTGGTCAACATAAGATATAAGAACCGATTCGCCAATTTTTAGCTCACCGTCAGTTAAAGTCTCTAAACCAACAATAGTTTTAAAAAGAGTGGTTTTTCCTACTCCATTAGGCCCTATAATTCCCACAATTCCAGCCGGCGGCAAGGAAAAAGATAAATTATCTATTAAAACCCTGTCATCAAAAACTTTTTTTATATTTTTAGCCTCTAAAACTAATGACCCTAATCTTGGAGCTGGCGGTATTTGAATTTCTTCAAAATCTAATTTTTGAGATTTTTCAGCCTCTGAAGCCATTTTAGCATAATTCTGTAAACGGGCTTTAGATTTAGATTGCCGACCTTTAGGGTTTTGTCTAACCCAATCTAATTCTTCAGTCAATTTTTTAGCTAATTTAGCGTCTTTTTTACCTTGAACTTCTAATCTTTTGGATTTAGTCTCTAAATATGTTGAATAATTGCCTTCATAAGGATAAAGTCTACCTCTGTCAACTTCACATATCCATTGAGCAACATTATTTAAAAAATATCTATCATGAGTGACTGCTAAAACCGCTCCTTTATAATTAGCTAAATGCTGTTCTAGCCAAATAATAGATTCAGCGTCCAGATGGTTAGTCGGCTCGTCTAAAAGCAATAAATCGGGTGCCTGAATTAAAAGTTTGCATAAAGCCACCCGGCGCTTTTCCCCGCCAGATAAATTTTTGACACTCCAATCTCCTGGCGGACAGCGTAAAGCATCCATAGCCTGTTCTAACTGCGAATCTAAGTCCCAGGCATTAGCTGCGTCAATTTCTTCTTGAAGTTTGCCCATTTTAGCTAGTAAATTGTCATAGTCAGCCTCTGGATTAGCTAATTCTTCACTTATAGCATTATATTCATCTAATTTATTTTTTATAGACCCTAAACCATCTTCAATATTTTGTTTAACTGTTTTAGATTCATCAAGTTCAGGTTCTTGCATTTGAATGCCGACACTTGCTCCTGCCATAAGCGAACTTTCCCCATTAGATAAGGTCTCTTTTCCTGCCATAATTTTTAAAAGAGTTGATTTACCTGCGCCATTTGGCCCCACTACCCCAATTTTGGCTCCGGGCAGAAAATTTAAAGATATATTATCTAAAATAACTTTATCGCCCACTTTTTTATAAGCCTGATCCATAGTGTAAATAAATTGCGCCATAAAAACCCCTTCTTGTTAATTATAGTTTAACAAATATAATGAAGTAAAAGAAAATTTGT
>JAITRN010000030.1 GCA_031288355.1 Candidatus Opitulatrix roisinitermitis
AAGTTTAGTTTTTTTTATTTTTTTCTGGAAAAATTTAGACGAGTTATATTTTATATAAAATTTTTTAGAGTTTTTTTTAGAAATTGTATAGGGTTTTTGCATAAAATAAATTTTTTGAAACCTCGTGTTTCTGTGATTGTAGCGACTTATAATATTGAAAATTATGTTGATGAATGTTTAAGGTCTTTCACTAATCAGTATTTTTTGAATTTGGAAATATTGGTTATAGATGATGGGTCAACTGACAAAACTTGTGAGATTATTCAAAAGCATAAAAGAAAAGATTTTCGCGTGAAGTTTATAAAGCAGCCCAATCAAGGCCTTTCAATGGTGCGGAATAATGGTATGAAAATTGCTAAAGGAGATTTTGTTTGTTTTGTTGATGGGGATGATAAAATGGAGCGCACCGCTATTAGCGACGCTGTTAATTCCTTGCAAAAAACGGGTTCTGATTTTTCTGTGTCTTATTATTTCAGAGAAGAGGGCGGCAAAGTGGAATTTTCGAAAAAAGATGTTTTGCCTCCAGCATATTGGATACAATATATACATAGTCAATATAGGCCAAAAATAGATATAGATAAATTTCCTGCTCTTATGCAAAACACCACAGCTTGGGGCAAAGTTTTTCGGCGAAAATTTTTATTAGACAATAATTTAACTTTTATTCCTAATCAGCTCTATGAGGATCAGCCTTTTATGGCTGAAGCTTATTGCAAAGCTAAAAACGGAGTTGATGTTTTAGACAAAGTCCATTATTTTTGGCGAATTGTGGAAACATCTATTTCAAATCAAAAGACGCAAATCAAAGATATAAAGGCTCGAGTCTCTGTTGCAAAAATTGCTTTACAAATTTATAAAAAAAATGCCGCATACAACATTTTTCAAGGCCGTTTAGTGCAATATCTTTCGCATGATTTTACTCCTTCACTTTCTGAATTTATGTTAGAGATTAAAGACAAGAATAGTTATTTATTAAACAAAAATTTAAAATTCACAAAAAAGCAAATAGAATGGGCGGAAATTTTTCGAGACGCTATGATTTATTTCACAAATTTTTTGGACGAGGAATATGAAGATAAAGTTAATCCCTTGGCAAGAGTTTTAAATCAAATAGTTATAGATGAAAACTATTATGAGTTGTTAAAATTTTTTGAAGATTCTAATTTTGAAAATAGAGCTATTCATGTTAAAAAAATAAATAATAGGCCATATTTAGATTTAAAAAACACTTTTATACAAGCGCAGAAAGATTTGCAATATAGAGATTATCCTATTGTGGATGAATTAGTTCATTTAATAGAGACTTTATATGAGATTGAGAAAAATGCCAGCAGCGAAAAAGAATATACAATATTGGGTTGGGCATTTTTAACTTGTTTAGATCCAAAGTTATTTGATTATAAATATGAATTTATTTTGGATGGCAGACTCATAGAACATGAACTATTTCCTTATCGAGAAGTTTTGAAACACGATTTTTCTCAATCTATAAATTTTTTGTCTTGTGGATTTAAAATTAAAATACCAAAATATGCTAAAAAATTAGTTATTAAAATCACTGCTGGCAGTTTTTCAAGACAAAAAGTAATTTATTTGTCAGGGGTGATAGATCATTTATTGAAAAAAATGGCAGGTGAAATAGAGCCAGAGATATTTCCTTTTGAATGGCAAAAAGATAGTTTAAAATTAGATGAAATGGGTTCAGCAAATCATTGTAAATTTATTAGGGCTCATCAAACAGAAAAATTTGGAGCAGTTCAGAAAAACACTGTTTTATTTAGAGCATATTATGGCGAAAAATGTGTTGATTCAGCTTTGGCTTTGCATAAAGATCTGCAAAAAAGAGCGCCAGGAAAATGGAAATTATATTGGGCTGTGAAAGATTTATCTGTGAAAACACCAGAGGGAGCAACTCCTGTTATAACGGGTTCAAAAAAGTGGTTTAAAATTCTTTCAACTTGTGAAGTTTTAGTGGAAAATGTTCACCAAGTGGATTATTTTCATAAACAGACTGGCCAAAAAGTTTTGCAGACATTTCATGGCTATCCTTTTAAGCAAATGGGGCATAAAGATTGGCAGGCTAGAGGCATGCCAGCATTTAGAATATATTCTTTTGATAAAAGGGCTGACCAATGGGATTGGGTTTTGTCACCTGCGCCATATGCAAATCCTTTATATAGAGAAGCTTTTAAATATAAAAAAGCTTTTATAGGCTCAGGCTATCCGCGGAATGATATTTTTTTTGATAAAGAAAAATGTCAAAAAATTAATAGAGAAGTTAGAAAAAAATTAAAAATTAGCTTTGACAAAAAAGTGATTTTGTATGCTCCAACATATCGTGATTATTTATCAACCGACGAATTTCATGCTGAAATGGTTAAATCAATTTCTAATTATAAAAGATTTGTTGAAAAATTGGGGTCAGACTATGTTTTGCTAGTTAGAGGACATATGATGAATGCTAGAGCTGTGAATGACGGCGCTATTGGAAAAAATTTGCTTGAAGAAAATTTGAACTTTGAAACTTCTTCTCAAATAAAAGATGTCACACAATGGGATGACGTAAATGATTTAATAATTGC
>JAITRN010000005.1 GCA_031288355.1 Candidatus Opitulatrix roisinitermitis
CATTCTTCAGCCTGAGGGACCACCACTTGATATGAACGCAAAGCATTATTATCTTCAAAAACCCCTGAAAAAAGATCCATTTGACCTTCTGCTTCCT
Source organism: Candidatus Opitulatrix roisinitermitis (assembly GCA_031288355.1). Classification (GTDB taxonomy): domain Bacteria; phylum Actinomycetota; class Actinomycetes; order Actinomycetales; family Bifidobacteriaceae; genus Opitulatrix; species Opitulatrix roisinitermitis. The sequence goes on from JAITRN010000005.1 coordinate 98, forward strand.
GATGTTTAGTGTGCAAAACCTCCCTGGACGCATCCTCAAAAATTAAAAATAAAGCCCGGCGTGATGGTTCAATAGAGTCAAAAGCTCCCGATTTAATTAACGCTTCCAAAACTCGTTTGTTAACGGCATGTATAGGAACTTTATTCATATAATCCATAAATGAAGTAAATTTTCCTTTTTTTTCTCGACATTCAATTATTTGTCTAATTATTTCGCTGCCAACACCTTTTATAGATTCTAAACCAAAACGTATTGACCGCCCCAAATGTTTAAAAGCAAAATCTGATTCATTCACGTCTGGCGAAAGAACTGGTATTTTCATTCTTAAACATTCATTTATATAAGTAGCTAATTTATCAGTATTTTCCTCATTAGATAATAACGCTGCCATAAAATCATAAGGGTGATGCGTTTTTAAATAAGCTGTCCAATAGGCTATAAGACCATAAGCGGCCGCGTGAGCTTTATTAAAAGCATAATCTGCAAAAGGCAAAAGAGTATACCAAAGTTTTTGAATTGCGTCTTTAGAATAGCCGTTTTTTTTCATACCATTTAAAAAAGGTATAAACTGTTCATCCAAAACTTCTTTTTTCTTTTTGCCCATAGCGCGCCGCAATTCGTCAGCCGCCCCCAAAGAATATCCAGCTAATTTTTGAGCAGCTCTTTGCACCTGCTCCTGATAAACAATTAATCCATAAGTTTCGTCCAAAATTTCTTTTAATGGCTCATCTAGTTCTGGATGGATAGAAACTCTTTCTTTTCGATGATTTTTTATGTCAGCATAATTTTTATGAGAATTCATGCCCATAGGACCAGGCCGGTAAAGCGCTATACAAGCCACAATATCATTAAATTTATCAGTATTAATTCTTTTTAAAAGTTCTCTCATATTCGGAGAATCCAGCTGAAAAACACCTAATGTATTTCCAGTGGCCACCATTTTATAAGTTTTAGCGTCATCTAAAGAAAGATCTTCTAAAACAATTGTTTTGCCAGTAGATTTTTTTATATTTGCTAAAGCGTCGCCTAAAACATTAAGGTTTTTTAGCCCCAAAAAATCCATTTTTACAAGCCCTAAATCCTCACAATCATGAAATTCGAATTGGGTTATTATCGCTCCGTCTTTTTCTCTTCTCATAGTTGGAATAGTCGACTGAATGTTTTTAGACGACATTATGACTCCAGAAGCATGCACTCCCCAATTTCTAATAAGCCCTTCAATTCTAACAGCATAATCATAAACACCTTTATAATCAACCACTTCTTCACGCATAATTTCACGACCATCTGTATCAAAAAATTGTCTTGGCTGAACCGCCGTATTGCCAGCAATTTTTTTGTCACCCGCAACTAATTTTCTAAAAATTTCTGCTTCATGATAACGGCTTATTTTTTCATTAAACACTTCAGACAATTTCATTCCCTTGCCTTGAATATCTGCTGGCACAGCTTTAGCTAATTCATCACCCACAGAATAACTCCAACCTAAAATTCTAGCTGAATCTCTCAAGGCATTTCTAGCTTTTATTATATTAAACGTCACAATTTGTGAAACCGTATCTTCGCCATATTTATCAGAAACATAATCTATAACTTCTTGACGTCGACGCTCTTCAATATCAACATCTATATCAGGCTTGCTTTCTCTTTCTGGATTCAAAAATCTTTCAAAAATTAATCCATGTTTCATAGGGTCTAATTCTGTTATTCCTAAAGCGTAAGAAAGCATTGAGCCAGCCGCTGAACCTCTGCCCGGACCTATAATAATTCCTTGTTGTTTAGCCCAATTTATAAAATCAGCTACTATCAAAAAATAAGACGAATACCCCATAGAAACTATGACGTCTAATTCGTATTTTGTTTGTTTGATAGCAGACATAGGAATTCCTGAAGAAAATCTCTTTTTTAAACCATCAAATACTTGCGTTTTCAAATATTCCACATCACTCACGCCTTGAGGAGTTGGAAAAACCGGCATAAGCCCTTTGTCCCCTTTAAAAGTTGCCATACATCGATTAGCAACTTCAACAGTGTTAGAGCAAGATTCCGGAATATCTTTAAATAATTCCAACATTTCCGCGCCGCTTTTCACATAATAACCGTCTCCATCAAAACGAAATCTATTAGGATTCATTAAAGTGTCGCCTGAATTTATAGCCAACATAGCATCTTGTGATTGGGCATCAGATTTTTTAACATAATGCAAATCATTTGTCGCTAACAAAGGTGCTCCTATTTTTTTAGAAATTTCTAAAAGGCCATCTCTTGTCATAGCTTCTATTTCTATGCCATGATTCATTAGTTCCACAAAAAAATTATCCTTACCAAAAATATCTTGAAGTTCCCCAGCCGCTTTTAAAGCTTCATCCATTTGTCCCAATTTAATACGTGTTTGAATTTCGCCTGAAGGGCAGCCTGATGTGGCAATAATTCCTTTAGCATATTTATTCAAGAGCTCTCTATCCATACGAGCATATTTGCCCCATTGACCTTCTAAAGATGCTCTTGATGAAGCTTCTATTAAATTTGATAAACCAATATCAGTTTCCGCTAAAAGTGTAATATGAGTGTAAATACCATTAGCCGAAACATCATAAGGGCTATATTTTCCATTAGCACCAGCTTGTGACCAGTGAACTCTATTTTTGTCAAATCTCGACGTACCCGGAGTTAAATAAGCTTCTATCCCAAAAATAGGTTTAATATTTTTTTCTTTACATGTCTCATAAAGTTTATATGCGCCATGCATATTTCCGTGATCTGTTATAGCCACAGCTTTTTGCCCCAAATTAGCCACTTCTTCCACTAATTTATCAATTTTAGCGGCTCCATCTAACATAGAATAATCTGTATGACAATGTAAATGTACAAAATTCTGCATAATTTCAGTTTACACTTAAAATTGGGCGGAATTTTATGCGGCAAAAAGGCTTTTAAATTAATTAGGTTTTACTAACGGAAATGTAATAGTATCACGCAAACCTAAGCCTGTATATGCCATAAGCAGCCGATCAATTCCCATGCCCATGCCAGCTGTGGGAGGCATACCATATTCTAAAGCTTCTATAAAATCTTTGTCCATTTGCATAGCCTCATCATCGCCTATATTAGCTTGATAACTCTGCTGAATTAATCGTTCTTTTTGTATAACTGGATCTGTCAATTCAGAATAACCTGTAGCTAATTCAAAGCCGCGAATATACAAATCCCATTTTTCCACAAGTCCCGTTTTTTGTCTATGGGCGGAAACTAAAGGAGAGGTATCTTCCGGAAAATCAAAAACAAATGTCGGCTTATAAAGTTTTGGACAAACTAGCTGCTCCCATAAAAGTTCAATCAGTTTTCCAGGAAGAAGTTTTTTCATTTCTTCTGGATTAGTTAACCGTTTTTTTTCTGTTTCTCCTAATTTTTCTTTAGCAACAATAATTAATTTATCTAGCGGAGTTTCAGGGTTTATCTCTTGACCAATTTCTTCCGAAAGAGAATCATAAAGTGAAATTTTATCCCAACCAAAATCATTTTCAGCATAATCAGAAAAATCGTATTCCTCTTCATTTGCTAATTTAACAATTTTTGAACCAAAAGCCGATTGGCAAACTTCTTGAATAAGATTTTTGGTAAGCATAGCTATATCAGAATAATCAGAATATGTTTGATAAGCCTCTAACATAGAAAATTCCGGAGAATGGGAAGAATCCACGCCTTCGTTTCGAAAATTTCGATTTATTTCAAAAACCCTATCTATTCCGCCAACAATTGCTCTTTTTAAAAAGAGTTCCGGAGCAATGCGCAAATACAAATCTATATCAAAAGCATTCATTTTTGTGACAAAAGGCCGAGCTGCTGCTCCGCCGTGCAAAGTTTGCAACATAGGAGTTTCTATTTCCAAAAAATTTTTTTTAGCGAAACCGTTTCTCAATCCTGCAACAACTTTTGAACGCAAAAACACCATATTTCTGGTTTCATCATTAACTAATAAATCTAAATATCTTCGACGTACTCTAGAATCATCTGATAAATTTTTATGCAAAACAGGCAGAGGCCTTAAAGCTTTAGCCGCCATTTTCCATGTTTTAACTAAAACAGATAATTCGCCAGTTTTGGATGAAATAATTTTTCCTTCCACCCAAATATAATCGCCAAGATCAACTAAATCACGAAAATTTTTCATTGCCTCTTCGCCCACCTGATCTAATGAAAACATCGCTTGAAGCTTTTGATTATTTCCGTCTTGCAGACTAACAAATGAAAGTTTGCCAGCTCCTCGTAAATACATAACGCGACCAGCTATAGCTACAACGTCATCAGTTTTTTCATCAGCTTTCAAATATGAATATTTTTGCCTTATTTCAGAAAAGCTATTAGATTGTTTCAGGCCTAAAGGATAAGCTTTCAGACCTAATTCATTTAATTTTTGGCGTTTAGCTTTTCTTATGCTAACTTGTTCAGCTTCGTCTTCCATAATCTTCGTCTTCCATAATAAAGACAAACTTATTTTGAATTGATATTCTTATCTTGAATCAGCACTTTTATAATAATCATAAAATGCTTGAGCCATTCCTTTTGCTTGAGCCTCAGGAACATCACGTTTAATTATTTGAACCAAAGGCCAATGAGTTTTTATTAAAGCAGGAGTGCGATAAACAACATTGCTATATTTTTCAATTTGCTTAACACTTTTAACCCCATCATATTTAAGCATATTAACAAATTTATGTTCAAAACCGCCATTATAATAATAATTTCGCAAAACATTAGCAAATTTTTCATCAGACTGCTGATTTTTTAACAAAAACCCAAGATTTGTGGCGTCAGCATCAGCTTGTTGGCATTGCCAAGGATATTGAGCATCGCCTGCTTTAAATATGCTATCTGTTGTCAAGCCCTGCATAGTTTTATTATAATAATCCTGATAGTCTCCGTTTATATCTTGCGGATATATAACCAAACTTAATTTTTGGACATCGCCAGCCCAGCCAGCCAAAAAATCAAATTCTTGCTCTGTCATAATGGCAGACAAAGTAACTGAAATAGGAGTTGGTATTTTAGGTTTATTCAATTCTCCAGAATAATTTCCTTTAGTTGTAATAAACATACGAGCCATTAAACTAACCGCTAAATGACTAACCTTAACGCCAAAACCGTTTACACCATCTATGCCAAAAGCTGAAAAATAACTATATAACTCTGGATCATTTGATTTCACAAAATTCATAAAACTATATCCGCCTGGATAAGTTTTAATATTTGATATTTTTCTATCTCCAAAACTTAAACTGACAGTTTTGCTATTATCTAATAATCCGGCAGTCATAGCCCATGTGCGGTCTTGATATTTATAATTAAATTGACGCATAAAAGCAAATGTTAAATAAGAAGCATCACCATATTTTTGGTCAATTTGTTTATCACTAATTTTATTAGCTTTTAAATATTGACTGGCATAATTATGCAATTTAATTGTATTTTCTACAAAAGCTGTGTCTTTTTCAGAAAGACTGCTGGCATGAACAAATTGAGAACTAGGGACAAATGCAATCGCCGATGAAAGAATAATTGAAAAAATAAAAACAAAACCTAAAATAACTGCTTTTTGTAATAAATTTAAATTTCTTTTTATACTGTATATATTTTGTAAATTAGTCATACTTTTAGTATAACACAAAAATAACAGAATTATAAAAAAATTATTATAAAACAAAAATCACAAGTGGGGCTACCAAGACTTGAACTTGGGACCTCTGTCTTATCAGGACAGCGCTCTAACCGCCTGAGCTATAGCCCCTAAATTTATACAATTCGCGCATTCTAAATTTATAATTCTTTTAATAAATTATTTTCTGCAGCAGGTGTTTTGTATAACATATACAGGTTATCACGCTTTCAAATATAAATTAAATTATAACAACTAAATTATTGCAAGCCCTATCTAAATTATAAGATTCATCCAAATTATAAGAACTAATTCTCTTAACAAATAAATCAGGCATTATTTTCTCTTCAACACATTTGTTTGGCACAATTTCAATTTTTCTAATTCTCCAACAAAATCTTTGTAAATCCATAGTCACGCAAACTATATAAAAACTTTTATTCATAGAAACTAACCCTACACCAAATGATTTTATCTTATCAAAGTCAATTATTCGACAACTTTTTAAACTAATTTTATATTTATCTAAATTATTTAAATTATCATCTAAATCATAATTATAATCTAAGTAGTCTTTCGAATTGCTGAATAATTCTACTAATTTGTCATAATATCCATCAACGCAATATCCTTCTAACTTATTGGGATGAGCTACACCAAAATTTGCAGCCACCCCATAAATTGCGCCCAGTTGAGCTAATCTATCTTTGTCTAACCGCAAATAAGGCACACTAGCGCTAACTTTTCTTTGTCTTTCATATTCTAAATCAGAATCACTGGGCTCAACAACAGGTTGATATTTTTGCCAATTTCGTAAAATATATAAAACTTTTCGCAAATGCCGCAAACCATAAGAAGTTTCCAATTTTGTAGAACCTTTAGGCCGGCCTTTAGTTCTTTTTATATTAGTGATACTAGATAAATCTATATTATAACTATTTTTTACTTTCATAATTCCTTTTAACTGAGTTAATAAATTATAAATTATAAATTTTTATAAAAAGCTATATTTATTTGTTAGTTTTTTTAAAAACTAAATAACCAAAAAATCCTGAAAAAACTGATCCTATAATAATGCCTAATCTAGATGCCGAAACAACAATAGGAGAAATAAAAGATAAATCAGCAATTAAAAAAGAAACAGTGAATCCTATGCCCGCTAAACAAGAAACCCCTAAAAGGAATTTTAAATTCAGGGACTTTTCCAAAACAAAAGGAGTCCAGCGGTTAAAAATATATGTAAATGAAAAAATTCCTAAAGGTTTTCCAATCATTAAAGCTGCAGCAATAGCTACTAAAACCAAGCCCGCGCTTTGTGATATTTGAGAATTTAAAATATCATTAAATATTTCAAAAAAATTAATTCTCATTTTAAAAAATATATAGATAGGCAAAACAAATATTTTTGAAAAAATATCTGTAAAATCACGATATTTCACTATGCGCGATTTCCAATTGCCTTTTTTAGGCAGCGAAATAATTGCCAAACCTAAAACAACACCTATTATTGCTGTATGAACTCCAGACCTGAAAGTAAAATACCAAGCAGCCAAACCAAGCGGAACAAGAATTATCCACTTAAAAGAACTATCAAATCGCGAAAAAAACCTCCAAACGCATACAATTATGAAAGCAAAAAGCAAATATATAAAATTCACTGATCTAGAATAAAAAAAGGTTATAATTAGAATTCCAAAAATATCATCAGCCACAGCCAATGTCATTAAAAAAGTTTTGCTAGATTTAGCAGAAAGTTTATCAATTTTACTATTATTTTTTGAAAAAATAAAAGACAAAACTGCTAAAGATAATGCAATATCTGTCACAGAAGAAATAGCCCAGCCGCTGGCGAAAATTTGAAATTGCCCCGTAAAGAAAACAATAAACAAAAAAACCAATGCCGGAACTATAACTCCGCCAGCGGCTGAAATTATTGGTAAAACTGCTTTTTTCTTATTGTTAAAAGGTCCAAAAAGGAGTTCGTGTTTTAAATCTAAACCCACATTTAAAAAAAATATGGTAAGCAACCCGTCCTCGGCTAATTTTTCCATAGACAAATTTATGTAAAAAGGCAAATAAATCTGGTGTTCTGAAAATTGGGTAAAAATATTATAAGTTGGCAAATTCGCCATAACTAATCCCAAAACAGCTGCAAAAATTAACAAATATCCGGAATTAACAAACTTGATTGATTTATTAAATTTTCTTTTCAAAATTTTTTTCATAAACATCTTTCAAAAAAGGCTCTATATACCTGCAAGGACTAGCTTACCCTTGCTATATTTCTATCCTGGGGGATTAAGCAGTTTTGCACCATATAGAGCCATTTAAAGTTTATCATAGCACTCATGCCGCTATAACAGCACAACACCGATTTCGCTTATTTGCCAAACAAATTTCTGCAAAATAATAGCAACACAAACTAAATAATAATTGCGCTCTAAACAAATTACACCCGCTCCAAAACTCCTTAATCTATTAAAATTAACTAAACATATATTCAGCAAATCAGCTTGAATATTTTTATTTTTGCCATAATTATTTTCTTTATTTTTTTGAGCTAATTCAAAATTATTTGACACAATATCTCCTTTCAAATTCATAAATTATTAATTTATATTTTATTTGTATATAAACGCGAAAGTCAAATTGCTGCTTACTGTCTGTTGAAAACTAAACCATAATATAGCGCTTGTACATTGGCCTCCCCTTATTTTTTTTAAGTTGCAAATGTTTTAATATTCCGCAATTAATATTGTAAAATTTAATTATCATTAAAAATTAATAAAAAATAAAGTTGTAAAAAAATAAATAACTAACTAAAAAATAATTCCTTGAAAAGAAAGGCTTCAAAAATGATTGAACTTAAAACTGAGGCTGAAATAGACAAAATGGCAATTACCGGTTCATTTATTGGTCAAACATTACAATATTTTAAAAAAGAAGTTAAACCTGGCTGGAATCTTTTAGATATAGATAAAATAACTAAACAAAGAATTGACAAAGCAGGCGCTAAATCTTCATATATAGATTACGCCCCTGATTTTGGATCAGGCCCATTTGGACATTATATTTGCACCAGCGTGAATAATGCAGTTTTACATGGCTTGCCATATAATTACACTCTTCAAAATGGAGATCTTTTATCACTTGATTTAGCAGTCTCAATAAATGGTTGGACTGCGGACTCAGCTATTTCTTTTATTGTGGAAAATAGTGCTACGGAAGATAATATTACAAAAAACGAAAAAACCAATGATGATAAAAAACTAATTTTAGCCACTGAAATTGCTTTACAAAAAGGTATAGAAACCGCTTGCGTTGGAAACAAAATTTCAGATATATCACACATAATAGGTCAATATTTAATTTCTCAAGGTTATGGTGTAAATACTGATTTTGGCGGTCATGGAGTTGGGCGAACTATGCACGAAGAGCCTCATATACCTAATAACGACATAAAAGGGCGCGGATTTACTTTAGCTCCCGGCATGACTTTTGCTATAGAACCTTGGATTTTAGCAAAAACAGATAAATATATTTACGGAAATGACGGCTGGACATTGTTCAGCGCCGATGGATCTAAAGGAGCTCATAGCGAACACACTATTGCTATAACGAAAAATGGGCCTAGAATTTTAACTTTGCCATAGTTTTCATACGGTTTTCAACAAGTTTTCAAACATAATCATAATTCAAATATTCCTAAAATTACTATTAAAAACAATTTAATTACTTTTTTCAGGAGCGAACTGCCCCAGCAAATTATTACCAATGATAACTAATATTTTCAATGCCAAGAAAAAATATTTTTTGAGTAGTCTGAAAAAATGTGCGTAGTTTATATTAGACAAACATTTTTTCAGCACAGTGCGTATGTTCGCGCCTGAGGTTGCGTGTTCTTTTTTTTCAATTAAATTAATAAAAGATAATTAACTAAAAACAATTTAATTACTTTTTTCAGGAGCGAACTACCTCAACAAATTATTGCCAGAGATAATTAGACTTTTAGTATTAAGGCAATATATCTTAATTCAATTAGTGAAAGATAATTAACTAAAAACAATTTAACCACTTTTTTCAGGAGCGAACTACC